>NZ_JAXHGM010000001.1:776124-1114618 GCF_034808145.1 Halorubellus amylolyticus | reverse complement strand
GTTGAGCGAGCAGATTTCCCAACGGACCTGTTCAGCTGGCTACGGACGCTTTAGGCCCAATAATATCGGCCATCACTCGGGCTGCCGGTGTTACCGCGGCGGCTGGCACCGGTCTTGCCCAGCCCTTATTCTTGTACCTCCCTACGGTACAGAAAAGCGAGGACGATATGCCCTCGCACTCGGAGTTCCCTTATCGCACTGTCGTGCAGTGTAAAGTTTTCGCGCCTGCTGCGCCCCGTAGGGCCCGGTATCTTGTCTCAGATACCGTCTCCGGGCTCTTGCTCTCACAACCCGTACCGATTATGGGCACGGTGAGCCGTTACCTCACCGTCTACCTAATCGGCCGCAGCCACATCCTATGGCGCCGTAACGTTTGGTGCTTCCCCCTATTCCAGGTGGGAAGCGGTATCAGGAATTGGCCTCAGTTTCCCGAGGTTATGCCTGTCCATAGGGTAGTTTGGCCACGTGTCACTGAGCTATCTGCCACGGGTCTAAACCCGTGCGACTAGCATGGCTAAATCGAACTCCGATAGCAATGGCCTCCGGCAGGATCAACCGGAATGGTCCCGAGCTCAAGGCTCGGGGGGTGGCGGGACACACCCGAATGGGTGTGTTCCTTATCTCATTGCAAATGGATCTGGTTCGACGCATCCGATCGGATGTCGCCGAACCGTCGAGGCTAACATCAGATTCCGTCTTGACGGCGGACCGCAGGGGCGGAATCCTCATACGTTGGCATCCCGGGCGTCCCGGGGCGCCGTTCACATTATTTTGAAATGGCTGGTCCATACTTAACCCCGTTGTTTCGGTCGTCCGCCTGCTACGGGTTCCCACCATCTTGGATGGTTAACCCCGTCGGTTTGAGTACATAGTCTGCGTCCTTTGGGCTCGTTTTCTCGGTGGAGAACGTATCTTCCGGGGTAGGTATATATCTAGAAGCTGCCGAGGCTCGCCTGGACGTCGCGCGTTGCTGGTTCGGGCGTGACGTCGTGGCCGACGAGGTCGCGGAGGTCGGTGACGTAGGTGGTGTCGTTGTGGTCGAGGACGAGGAGTCGGCCTTTGGTGCCGCGGACGGCGCCGGTTGCGAGGGCCTCGGCGATGGGTTCGGTGTCGAGGGCGATGCCGTGGTCGTAGGTGTAGGTGTCGAGTGCGTGGTGTTCGTCGAGGAGCGTGTTCCAGGCGTGTTCGTCGACGGTGGTGGCGAGGCTGCGTCGTTTGGTGGGGACGCGGACGCGGTCGGTGAGGGTTTCGGCGATCTCGGCTTCGAGCTGCCGTGCGATGCGGCCGTCTGGGACGGTGTTGATGTGGGCGCCGCGGTCGGCGCCTTGTTCGTAGAGGCGTGTCTGGAGGCGCCAGCTGCGGGTGACGCCGACCTTGAACGTGTCTGGGGCGAAGGCGGCGAGGTAGATGGCGTGTTCTTCGGTGCACGTGCCGAGTGGGAGGTCGCAGGTGCCGGTGCAGCGCGCGCAGGCCCACGTGCGGGTGTGTTGGGGACAGTGAGGTGCGTCGTCGTTGGGGCAGGGGTGGTGGCCGGTGTCGTCGTGGTGTCCGGCGCAGTGTCGTTCGCGGAGGGTGTAGGCGAGTTCGGTCCCGGGTGTCAGTTCGACGTGTTCGACGTTGCCGTCGTCGGCGACGTGGAGGGTTGCAGGTCGAGCGGGCTGGTCGGTGGGTGGTCGTGCGGGGTCGTAGCCGACGATTTGCACGTGAGTCGGTTGGGGCGGATGTCGTTTAGCGGTACCGTTCGGGTGGGCTGATTGCGTTGAGGCTGGGGCAACTCCGATGTGCTGCCGATGGAACAGTCTTTTAGCATAATCCGGCCCAGCGGACAGCTTTTTTCCAGCACGCTGCGTGAAACATGGATATTTTTAAATACCATTGGTTATCACCGTTGATGTGCATGTCTGGTAAGGGCAAGCATACCTCGCGACGGGACGTACTGAAGGCGGCAACTGGAGCACTCGCGGCGACGGGCATCGTCGGGATGGCCGAGGCCCGACCTACGGACAAGGTCGAGGTGAACGTCGGGTTCGACGACGCGCGTGGGAAGGCTGCGGTGGAGCGGAAGGCGGACGCCGTCGTCCGAGAGTTCAACTTCGAAGCGATGACGGTGCGGCTCCCGAAGAAGGCGGCCGATGCACTCCAGCGGAACCCGAGCGTCCGGTACGTCGAGGAGAACGGCCAGATGCACGCGCTCGCGCAGACGACACCGTGGGGCATCGATCGCACGGACTCGGAGGTGGCTCACGCGAACGGCGACACGGGGTCGGGCGCGGACGTCGCCATCATCGACACGGGTATCGACAGCGACCACCCCGACCTCCAGTCGAACCTCGGGACGGGCAAGTCGTTCGTCCAGTGCTCGACGAAGGGCGGGTGTCGCTACGGCGCGAAGCCCGCAGACAACACGTGTTACTCGTCGTGGGACGACGATAACAACCACGGCACGCACTGCGCGGGTATCGCCGGTGGCGTCGACAACACGGAGGGCGTCGTCGGTGTGGCGCCGGACGTGACGCTGCACGCGGTGAAGGTGCTGGACAAGTGCGGGTCGGGGTCGTTCAGCGACATCGCGGCGGGCGTCCAGTGGGTCGCGGACCAGGGGTACGACGTCGGGTCGATGAGCCTGGGCGGTTCGTCCGGGTCGTCGGCGCTGAAGGACGCGGTCCAGTACGCGGCGGACAAGGGCGTGTTCCTGGTCGCGGCGGCGGGGAACTCCGGGCCGTGTAGCGACTGTGTCGGCTATCCGGCGGCGTACTCGGAGGTCGTCGCGGTCTCCTCGACGGCCAGCGACGACTCGCTCTCGGACTTCTCGTCGACGGGACCGGAGGTCGAGCTCGCGGCGCCGGGAACGGACATCTACTCGTCGGTGGCGAGCAACGGCAGCTACGACACGTTCTCGGGGACGTCGATGGCGTGTCCGCACGTCGCGGGTGCGGCCGGCCAGTTGATGGCCGATGGGGCGACGGCGTCCGACGCGCGGAGTACGCTGAAATCGAGCGCCGAGAACATCGGCCTGGCGAGCAACGAATCGGGCGCGGGCCTGCTGGACGTCGCGAGCGCGCTCGGGCTGGATTCGAGCGATAACTGACCGCGTAGCGCGGTCGAGTACCCTCTCGCGTGTCCGCTGGGCGCGGGCACGGTCGGTCCGAGGGCGTCAGTGAGGCACCCAAACTCGTCTTGTTTCGTTGGACTTCTCGGCGTTATTTTCTTCGAAGACGATTGTTTTTCGCCCTTTTCGACGAAAGCTTTAATTGCCGTCCGCTATCACCGTTGGTTGCATGGCAGACAATGGCACTCAACTGAGTCGGCGACAGGCACTCAAAGGCGCGGGGACGGCACTCGTCGGGGCATCTGCGGCGGGCATCGCGAGCGGGGAACCGGCGGAGAAGGTCGAGGTGAACATCGGGTTCACCGGCACGCGAGGGCGAGCGGCGGCGGAGAAGGCGGCCGATTCGGTGAGTCGACGGTTCGGTTTCGACGCGATCACGGCCGAGCTCCCGCGGAAGGCCGCGAAGGGGCTCCGGAACAATCCCAACATCCGGTACGTCGAGAAGAACGCTCTGATGCACGCCATCGACCCCGTGGAGTCCAACGGTGGCCCGCCGGGGTCGTGCGACCCGTGGCCGGACTGCAAGGGCAGCGACGGCGGCGGCGGCGGTGACACGAGCCAGTCCCTCGAGTGGGGTGTCGACCGCGTGGACGCGGAGGTTGCCCACGCCAACGGCGACACGGGTGCGGGCGCGGACGTCGCCATCCTCGACACGGGAATCGACAGCGACCATCCGGACCTCCAGGCGAACCTGGGCGCGGGGAAGGCGTACGCGACGTGTAGCGGCTGTAACCAGTCGTGGGACGACGACAACGACCACGGCACGCACTGCGCGGGTATCGCGGGCGCGGACGACAACACGGAGGGCGTCGTCGGCGTGTCCACGGAGGCGACCCTGCACGCGGTGAAGGTCCTGGACAGCCAGGGCTCTGGGTCGTTCAGCGACATCGCGGCGGGCGTGGAGTACGTCGCGAACCAGGGCTGGGACGTCGCGAGCATGAGCCTCGGTGCGTCCTCCGGCTCGTCGGCGTTGCAGGACGCGGTCCAGTACGCGGCGAACAACGGCGTGTTCCTGGTCGCGGCGGCGGGGAACTCCGGGCCGTGTAGCGACTGTGTCGGCTATCCGGCGGCGTACTCGGAGGTCGTCGCGGTCTCCTCCACCGCGAGCGACGACTCGCTGTCGTCGTTCTCCTCGACGGGCTCGCAGGTCGAGCTCGCGGCGCCGGGGTCGGACATCCGGTCGACGGTTCCCGGCGGCTACGACACGTTCTCGGGGACGTCGATGGCGTGCCCGCACGTCGCGGGCGCGGCCGGGCAGTTGATGGCCGGCGGGATGTCCGCGTCGAACGTCCGGAGTACGCTCAAATCCAACGCGGAGGACATCGGGCTGGGTAGCAACGAGTCGGGCTCGGGCCTGCTGGACGTCGCGAGCGCGCTCGGCTACGACTCCAGCAACAACTGAGTCGCGACCGGGGCGTCGAGAGTCCGTGTTCCGCGAGCACGCAGCGGCTCCGGCGCGCTCGCGTGCACGCGGAATCGGGATATTTTTCGTCGAGTTACGTTCGAGGTCTCGGTGCGCGATCGCGAGGGACGTGTGGCGTGATGCGTACGGTACAGTGCGGTGAGGACGCCGCGGGGAAAGGGTTACGTCGCGTCCGGGGGTACGGCTGGACATGACGCTCTCCGGGTCCTTGTCGGCGACTGTGGCGGACGGGACGGTCGAGTTCAGGTACGAGGTCACGAACGACGGCGACGAGCCGGTCGAACTCCAGTTCTCGGACTCCCAGACCCACGACGTGGTGGTGTTCGAGGACGGCGAGGAGGTGTGGTCGTTCGCGGCTGGTCGGATGTTCGCGCAGATGCTGCAGTCGGAGGCGTGGCCGGCCGGTGAGTCGTTGTCCTATGGGGCGACGTGGGAGGGTGCGCCGTCGGGCGAGTACGAGGCGCGGGCGTGGCTCGCGTCGAACGACGTGGACGCGGAGGCGGCGACGTCGTTCTCCGTGTGAGGTGGTCGACGGCTCGGTCGGCCCGGTTACGTCTCGCTGAGTTCGGCTGCGAGCTGGCGCGTGGCCTTCTCGACGGAACCGTCGCTGGAGCGCGGTGGCTCCCAGCCGAGTGCGCCGAGTTTCTCGATGGAGAGGCGCATCTTCGGGACGTCGCCGGTCCAGCCGCGGTCGCCGCCGGTGTACTCGTAGTCGGGGTCGCAGTCGAGTTCGTCGGCGACGATGTCGGCGATGCGGTTGACGCTCGTCGTCGTGCGCGTCCCGAGGTTGTACGTGTTGAGGTCGGCGTCGGCGTGCTCGACGACGTGGACCATGGCGTCGATGCAGTCCTCGACGTGCATGTAGGACTTCTCCTGGCGGCCGTCCCCGAGTATCTCGAGGGTGTCGGGGTCGTCGAGCAGCTTCTCGATGAAGTCGGGGATGACGTTCCCGCGCTGGTTCGGGCCGACGATGTTCGCGAACCGGTACACCCACGCCTGGATGCCGTAGGAGTGCGCGTACGTCGAGATGATCGCTTCGTCGGCCAGCTTCGAGGAGCCGTAGATGCTGATGGGTTCGAGCGGCGCGTAGTCCTCGGGCGTGGGCATCGGCGCTTCGCCGTAGATCGTCGAGGACGACGTGAACGCGAGCTTGTCGACGCCGACGTCGTGCATGCGTTCGAGGACGTTGTACGTCATCCCGCCGTTCTCCTCGAAGAGCCGTCGGTCGTCGTCGTAGTTCGTGTCGGTGTACGCGGCGAAGTGGAAGACGACGTCGACGTCGCCGGTGATGGTGTCGGCGACGTCGTCCGCGTCGGTCATGTCTCGCTGTCGGAACTCGACGGTGTCGGGGACGCGTTCGCGCGCGCCCTTGGAGAGGTCGTCGACGGCGAGGACGTCGTTGTCGGCGGCGAGTTCCGCGGCGAGGTGCGAGCCGACGAGACCGGCGGCGCCGGTCACGACGACGCGCTTGTCGGTGAGGTCCATGCCTGGGACGTCGCCGGAGCCGCGTAAGAGATTTCTGGTGTCGTGACGCGGCCGTTGCCGGGGTTCGATGGCCGGGTGGGTGGGTCGCGGTCAGTCGTCGGTCGCTGGCGTGGGTGGGTCGGCGACGAGCGATTCGGTGCGCTCCCAGAGCTCGCGGGCGAGGTCGTCGTCGCGGGCGGTCGCGGACGGCGTCTTCGGCGTGCAGTTCGAGAAGTACTCGCCGGTGACGTCGTAGTCGTCGGCGGCGGCGAGGTAGACGCTCGTCGCGGCGGCGGTCTCGACGGTGTCGGCGATGCGTTCGAGGAGGAACGCGGGGAGGACGCCGAGTGCTGGCATGAGGACGGAGACGGGGAAGGAGGCGTCGCGCCAGAGTTCGCTTCCCGGGACGAACCCGGGATGCAGCGAGTTCACGAGCTTGTCGGGGTTCCGTGCGGCGAGTTCGCGCGAGAAGAGGACGTTCGCGAGCTTCGAGCGCGCGTACGCCTGGAAGCCGTCGTAGTCGTCGACCGTGGTGACGGCGTCGGTCGTGAGGTCGCCGGCCCCCGCGCGACCGTGGACGCCGCTGGCGACGGTGACGACGCGGCCGCCGTCGGCGAGGTCGTCGAGGAGTTCGCGCGTGAGTTCGAACGGCGACAGGTGGTTGACGCGGAACGTGCGTTCGACGCCCGCGGCGAGGGTCGGGCCGTCGAAGTGCGCGCCGGCGTTGTTGACGAGGACGTCGAGTTCGTCGACGCGGTCGGCGACGGCGGCCGCGAGTTCGCTCGGGGCGTCGGGGTCCGCGAAGTCCGCGCGGACGAAGACGGGGTCGGCGTCGAGTTCGCGGAGTTCGTTCGCGAGTGCGCGTCCGGCGGTACGGTCGCGACCGTGGACGAGGACGCGCGCGCCGAGACGGCCGAGCGCGAGCGCGGTCTCCCGGCCGACGCCGTGCGTGGCGCCCGTCACGAAGACGGTCCGCCCGTCGAGGTCGGCGTCGGCGACGCCGGCGACGGCTTCGGGTCGTGTCATGCCGGGGGATTCAGTCGCTCGCGGGATAAGTCCCCGGTCGTGCGTCGACGGCCTCGCTCGCGACGACGCGCCATGGTGAGCGGCCGTAGCGTGACCGCTGGTGCGGGCGTTCCCGAGAAGCGTAACCCGCTTACGCGCGCCAGCCGAATCCCGCGGCATGCAGGGTACACACGAGGTCGTCGTCTGTCGGCTGGAGCACCGGCCGGGGCGCGACGACCGGATGACGACGCACGTCGGGCTCACGGCGCGCGCGCTCGGCGCGGACCGCGTCGTCCTTCCCGATAACGCGACGCAGGCGGCGGAGACCGTCGCCGACATCACGACTCGCTTCGGCGGCCCGTTCGACGTCGAATGCACCGACAGCACGGTGGCGCTCGTCCGGAACTTCGAGGGGACCGTCGTCCACCTCACCATGTACGGCGAGCGCGTCCAAGACGTCGAAGGCGACGTCCGGAAAGCCCACGCCGACGAACCGGTGCTCGTCGTCGTCGGCAGCGAGAAGGTCCCGTTCGACGTCTACGAGCACGCGGACTTCAACGTCGGCGTCACGAACCAACCCCACAGCGAGGTCGCCGGCCTCGCGGTCTTCCTCGACCGCCTGTTCGACGGCCGCGAACTCGACCGCGAATGGGCAGACCCGGAGGCGGTCGTCCTCCCAGAGGACACCGGGAAACGCGTCGTCGACCCCGAAGACGCCCCCGCGGACCGCATCGCGGACACCGACGAAGACTAGCGACCGCGGATCCGAGGTCGTCGCGGACGCCGTATGCCGGTGCGGCCGGAAGTACATCCGGAAACGGCGTCCTGACGGACGCCGTATGCCGGTGCGGGCAGTAGTACTCGTGCGGGCGGGGCGTTCGGTAGTTTTAAACTCACGAAAGCCCCGGTTTCGTACAAGATGGCTTTTGAGGATCTCCTCGAAGACCCCGTAATCCAGAAGTACCTCCACGAGTTGGTCGGGCCGAAGGGGATGCCGGTCGCGGCGGCACCCCCGGACGGCGAAGTGACCGACGAGGAGCTCGCCGAGGAGTTGGACCTCGAACTGAACGACGTCCGACGCGCGCTGTTCATCCTCTACGAGAACGACCTCGCGGAGTACCGGCGCCTGCGCGACGAGGACTCCGGGTGGCTCACGTACCTGTGGACGTTCCACTACGAGAACATCCCGGAGAACCTCGAGGAGGAGATGCATCGGCTCCTGGAGGCGCTTGAGGACCGCGAGGAGTACGAGCGCAACCACGAGTTCTACCTCTGCGAAGTGTGCTCGATCCGCTTCGAGTTCGGTGAGGCGATGGACTTCGGGTTCGAGTGCCCCGAGTGCGGGTCGCCCCTGGAGTCGATGGACAACGACCGCCTGGTCACGGCGATGGACGACCGGCTCGCGGCGCTCCGCGAGGAACTGAACGTGGAGTCGGGCGCATAATGGTCGTCCTTGCGACGAAAGTCTACGTCTCCGGGGATGCGCGCGACCGCGTCGTCGACAGCCTCACGAGTCTCGTCGGGAACGAGCTCGCGGACCTCGACGTCGACTTCGAGGTCGGCGTCCGCCAGGACGGCTTCCCGTCCGTGACGGTCACCGGCGAGGACGAGGTCGTGGCGCGGAACGTCCTCGCCGAGGAGTTCGGCGAGATCGACGCGCATATGGACGCCGGCGAGACGTACGTCGGAACCTTCGACTCCTGGAGCGAGGAAGGGTTTGTGCTCGACGCCGGGCAGGACGTGTACGTCCCCGCCGAGGACATCGGCCTCGGTCGAGGGTCGCCCTCGCAGGTCCGTGAGCGGTTCGGGCTCGTCCAGCACATGCCCATGGAGTTCGTGTACGGCGGCGACGGCGAACCCAGTCGGTTGAGTGACGCGCAACGCGACGAGATCTACGAGTGGACGCGCGGCGACGGGCGCGTGAACGTGAACTCGGCGACGCGCGCGGAGGTCCGCGCGACCGTGAACCGCGCGGGGCACGCTCGTGACATCGTGACCGTGGAACGCATCGGCCTCCTCGAGCAGAGCATCGTCTGCAAGGAAGGCACGGACCCGCCGGGCTTGCTCGCGGCGATCGGCGAGTACCTGCCGGCCGAGATCCGCTGCGTCATCCCCTGAGGTATGACTCGGAAACGACTCGTCCTCGCGGTGCTGTCGCTCGCAGTGCTCGCCGCTCTAGCGGGGTGTACGTCACCGTTCGGCGGCGGCGTCGATCAGGACCGCTTGAACGAGAACGCGACGTACGAGTGGAACGACTCCGCGGACGTCTACGTGAACGCCACCGGCGGGCAATTAAAGGCGGTGTACGACGTCTCCGGGTTCGAAGGGACCGAGTTCGAGCTGTGGCGGCCGGGTATCGAATCGCGGAATCCGCGCCCGATAGCGGCACTTGAGTACCGGTATCCGAACGGGACGACGGTGACGGCGGAGAATCTCTCCGTGGAACGCAGCGGCGGGGCGACGGTGGTGACGCTCCCGCAGTCGTCGGGGAAGGTGGCGTTCACGACGGCCACCGACGACAAGTCGCTGCTCCTCCCGTCGTACATGGAGGGGTCGTATCACGTGGTGCTCCCGGAGAACATGCGCGTCGGGTTCCCGCTGTTCGGGCAGGTGTCGCCGGGTGCCGACGACCGGTCGCTCGACGAGGCGACGAGCCGCGTGCACCTCCGGTGGGAGGAGCTGTCGCGGACGCTGTCGCTCCAGTGGTATCTGGCGCGGGACATCTGGCTGTTCGCGGGACTCGTGCTCGTGCTCGCGGCGATCGGCGCGGTCGGCGTGTCGTACTACGTCTACCAGATTCGGCAGTTGGAGCAGCAACGCGAGGACCTCGGGTTGGACATGAGCGACCAGGACGACGGCCGCGACCCGCCGCCGGGGATGGGGTGACCGGCTCGCTCCCTGTCGGTCCGCGGACCCGGCCGGTCGGGGTCGGCTCGGGCCGGTTGGCGTCGCACTCGTTTTGAACCTCGACCGCCCAGTCTCCGGTATGGACGTTGCCGTGGTCACCGTCGGTGACGAGTTGCTCTCCGGCGAGACCGAGAACACGAACGCGACGTGGTTGTGTCGTCGACTCACCGAGCGCGGTACGCGCGTGCGACGCGTGACGACGCTCCCGGACGACGAGGCCGCTATCGCGCGGGTCGTCAACGAGTTCCACGCCGAGTACGACGCGACGGTCGTGACGGGCGGGCTCGGACCGACGCACGACGACCGGACGATGGCGGGGGTCGCCGCGGCGTTCGGCCGCGAGCTCGCGCACAGCCAGGTCGCGGAGGACTGGCTCGTCGAGCACGGCGGGTACGCCGCGGACGACCTCGCGGACGGTACCACGGCGGTTCCGGCGAACGCGCGCGTGCTGCACAACGACCCAGGCGTCGCGCCGGGCGCGGTCGTGGAGTCGACGTACGTCCTCCCGGGCGTGCCGACGGAGATGCAAGCGATGTTCGAGCGCGTCGCCGACGAGTTCGAGGGCGAACGCCAGCACGTCGAGACGGTGTTCGCGGCGGAACCGGAGTCCGAACTCGTCGGGCGCTTCGAGCGAGTGCAGACCGAGTTCGACGTGACCGTCGGGAGTTATCCGGGCGACGGCGTCCGGATCCGCGTCTCGGCTACGGACGCCGAGGAGGTGGCGGCGGCGGCCGCGTGGCTCCGCGAACGCGTCGACGAGGGCGACGAAGGAGCGCGTCGCGACGAGTAGGTGGCCGTAGCTGTCGGGGTTTCTGCGGTGACTCGGGAGAGCCGCGACGACCCGGTCAGGAGTAGATGCGGTACAGCCAGGCGCCCGTGATGGCGAGCGAGAGGACGAGGACGACCGTTCCGAGTGGCGTGTTCCCGATGAGGTCCGCTGTCAGAGGCACTGGATTCATAATCTGGCGTAGTCACCGCCGTGGCTTAAGGATTGATACGTCGAGCGAGCATCGTTGGCCCCACGCATCGTCCGCCTGCGGGTCGTTCGGCGCTGACGGCTCGTTCGCCTTCTGCGCGGCACGCGCCGCGCGCTCGTCTCGGACCGGCCAGTAGGAACCGACTCCTTTTCCCGGCGACGGGCGTACGAGTCCGTATGCGAGTCGGGTTCGTCGTGAATCCCATCGCGGGGATGGGTGGACGCGTCGGGTTGAAGGGGACCGACGGGCTGGTCGAGGAGGCCCGCGAGCGGGGTGCGCAGCCGCGGGCGCCGGAGCGCGCCAGAACGGCGCTGTCGGCGCTTCGTGCTCGGAGCGACGACGTGACGGTCGTGACGGCGGCCGGCGAACTGGGCGCGGACGCCGCGGTCGACGCGGGGTTCGACCCGGAGGTCGTCTACGAGTTCGAGCGCGAAGAGGACGAGCCGGCGGCGACGTCGGCGGCGGACACGCGCGCGGCGGTGCGCGCGTTCGTCGACGCCGGCGTCGACCTCGTCCTGTTCGTGGGCGGGGACGGGACGGCGGTGGACGTGGCGCGTGCGCTCGAGGACGTCGGCGGTGGGTCGGCGGCGGTGCCGATGCTCGGCGTGCCCGCGGGCGTGAAGATATACTCGTCGGTGTTCGGGGTGACGCCGAGCGACGCCGGCCGCGTCGTGGCGTCGTTCGACACCGTCGAGGACCGGGAGGTGAACGACATCGACGAGGCGGCCTACCGGGAGGGCGAGGTCCGGACGACGCTCCGCGCGGTCGTGCCGGTGCCGGTCGCGGAGGCGGTGCAGTCATCGAAGCAGGTCGCTGGCGGGAGCGTCGACGGGGTCGCCGCGGGGTTCGCGGGCGACGTCCGCGAGGACGTGACGTACGTCCTGGGCCCGGGGAGTACGGTCGGGGCGATCAAGCGCGAGCTCGGGTTCGAGCCGTCGCCGCTCGGCGTCGACGTGTACCGGAACGGCGAGGCGCTGGTACGGGACGGCACGGAGGACGAGATCCTGGCGGCGCTCGGCGAGGAGAACGTCGTCGTGGTGTCGCCGATCGGCGGCCAGGGGTTCGTGTTCGGCCGCGGGAACCACCAGATCTCGCCGCGGGTCATCGAGCGGTCGACCGTCGAGGTGGTGGCGTCGCCGAGCAAGCTCGACGACGTCGGCGTGCTCCGCGTCGACACCGACGACGAAGCCGTCAACGAGGCCCTGCGGGGCTGGCAGAAGGTCCGCGTCGGTCGGTACGAGCATCGGCTCCTGAAGGTCGTCTGATCGCCGGACGCCCCCAGTACGAAACATGACTTGACTGTCAGTAGTGTCCGGATTCGCCCGCCGAAGAGACCTAGAGGACAGGTGAAGGTATATTATGAAGCGAGGGGCAAATATAAGGTATACCGTTGCCTAGGCGGGGGCATGGAAACGCGTAAAGTGCAGCGGCTCGGGCCGTCCACGCTGGCGATGACGCTCCCGGCCGAGTGGGCGAAGGAACAGGACGTGGAGAAGGGCGACGAGGTGTCCCTGCGGATGGGTGGCAAGGGCACGCTGACGGTGATGCCGGAGTCGGCGAACAGCGAGGAGACGGAGGCGGTCATCCACGCTGACGACCTGGACGCCGACGCCGTCGAGCGCGCGATCGTCGCACAGTACGTGCTTGGCCGTCGCGTCATCCGCATCGAGAACGAGTCGGGCGCGCTCGACAGCGAGCAGATAAACGCCGTCTACCGTGCGGAGACCCAACTCATGGGTCTGGGCGTCATCGAGGAGACCCCGGAGAGCATCGCCATCCGGTGCTCTGTCGACCCGGAGGACTTCACGCTCGACAACCTCCTCGAGCGCCTCGAGTCGACCGGGTCGACGATGCGCGGCGAGGCAGTGAAGGCGCTCGCGCACGGGAACCCGGACCTCGCGCAGCGCGCACTCAACCGCGAACGGCAGGCGAACAAGATCTTCGTCCTCCTCCTGCGCCTCATCTTCACGGCGTACCAGAACCCGAACCTCGCTCGCGCGGTCGGGCTCGCGGACGGCTTCCCGCTCATCGGCTATCGCTCCATCGCGAAGAACCTCGAACTGACGGCCGACAACGCCGAGGACATCGCGGAGATCGTGCTCGAAGCCGAGGGGCACACGTTGAACGTCGACCAGTCGACGATGCGTCGTATCCGGGAGTTCACCGAGCAGGTCGACGACCTCACGGCGCTCGCAGTGGAGTCCGCGGTGATGCGCGACTACGACAAGACCATCGAGGCCCGCGAGCTCTTCCACGAGATCAGCGACCGGGAGCGCGAGATACTCAACGACCTCCCGGAGATGGACAACCAGGACCTCCTGCAGGTCCGCGAGGTGCTCGTGAGCCTCCAGCAGACCGCGCAGTACGCGATGCGGAACGCGGAGATCGCGGTGAACCTCGCGCTGAACGAGGAGTCCGACCACACCACGATCAACTGACCGCACGAGACGACCGGCCGTTCACGGTCAGTGATTGCGTCAGTCGCTCGCGATTACCTCCTCTCGCCCGTCGTCGTCGGGGCCACGAGCGTCCTCGTCGGTCTTCGCGACGCGGAGCGGACTGCGACTGGTTATCTCGCAGTCGAACGCGGGGTGTTCGGCGAAGTGACGGACGAGCATGTGGCGTCGCGACCCCGTGATGCCGGTGCGGGAGACGTCGTCGGCGTCGAACGTCGCGGGCAGCCGCTCGTAGAGCCGTTCGACGGCGTCGAAGTCGCGGAACACCTTCGCGTTCCCCGTGGAGTCGGCGCCGCGACGGCGGACCTCGTAGGTCCCGTCCTCGCGGTGGCGGCCGGCGGTCCGGAAGAACTCGCGGTCGGCGACGACGGCCTCGCCGAGGCGTTCCTTGAGCGCGACGGCGTCGGCTCTGGACAGTTCCACGCACGCGCCGTCGACGGTGATCTGGATGCGCTCGCTCGATTCGTCGGTACGTACCTCGGGGTCACCCGAGAAGAACTCGATCCGGAGAGTGAGTACTCCGTTCCATACGACACCGCAGCGCCGCCATCGACTAAACGCTTCCGCCGACCCGTCACCGCGTCCGACGCGCCACGGCAACCAAGCGTCACCGCGTCCGTGGCGTCACCACATCCATGGCGTCACCGCACTCGCCGCGTCGACTGTGACGTCGTCGACGCCGTGCCGGTCGAGGCGAGCGTGCGGGCGAGCGCGGGGAGGACGCCGCCGTCGTCGGTCGTCGTTCCATCGTCGTCGTTCGTCGTCGAACCGTCGTCGTCGGTCGTCGCGTCCTCGCCCGCGGTGGTGGTGTCTTCGCCGCCAGTCGCCTCGTCGTTCGAGCCGTCGTCGCTCCCGTCGGCGTCGCTCCCGTCATCGTCGGTTTCGTTCCCGGGAGCGCCCCCGCCTTTCGTGCCGAAGACGTCCGTCTCGATGGTCTCGCGGTGCGTCATCCCCTCGAGCGGGATGTCGAGCTCGGTGCCGGCGACCTCGACGCTCGCCGCGAAGTCGATGACGACCTCGGTGCGCTGGTTGCGCTCGACGTGCGTGACCCACCAGTCGTCGAGGTTCTCGTTCCGGATGTACGTCACCGTCCGCACCCGCGTGAGCGAGTTCGGTTCGAGTACCTTCTCGTCGGTGTTCTCGCCCGCGCCGACGCGCACCTCGTTCATCTCGATGGTGTAGTTCAGTTTCGAGACCGGGACCGCGTAGTCCTTCGGGTTGTAGATGTAGAAGTCGACGACGATACCCGTCCGCTCCTGCGTGACCTCGCCCCACTGTGCGCGCGTCTCGTTCACGTACAGGACCGGGTCGCTGACGAGCGGACTGCTCGAGTTCACCGACCGGGTCTCCGTGGAGTTGAACGACGAGAGCATGTCCGTCTCGATGGACCGCGTCTGCGTGACCGGAACGGACCGACCGAGGAGGTCGGAGTCGACGGTCGCGTTCACGTTCACGGTCGTCTGCTCGCCGTTCGGGACGTGACTCACCCACCAGTCCGGGATGCGGTCGTTGTCGAGGGCGGTCTCCAGGTCGATCGTCGAGTTCCCGGGCGCCATCGCGATGGCGCCCGTCGACCCGTTCGCCATCCGGACGTCGTTCATCGCTATCGCGTACTCGCCGGAGACGCCGAGGAAGCTCGCGCCGACCGGGTTCGGGTTCGTCACCTCGATCGTCGACCCGATGGTCGTCGTGGAGTCGTTCACGTCCGTGAACTCGTTCTGGAACTCGTTCACCGCGGGAACGCCGAGGAACCCGGCGGCGAACGCCACGCCGACGGCGACGACGAGCGCGAGCGCGCCCGTGCCGACGACCCGGGGGACGCTCCCGAGGAGGAGAGACCTGAGTGTCGCGGCGAATGACGAACCTGTACCACCGCCGCCCGTGGAGTCGGTGCCCATCTCGTCCTCGCTTCAATCGGCGAGCGCTAAAGGTCTTGTCGCAAGGTGATTCGGTGGTCGCTGACCGGAGACGGTGGTACTAAGTCGGCCGCGTGGATACGGGCGAGTATGACTGCAACGGACACCGGTGGGTCGGACAAGGGCGTGGGGTTCACGATGCTGTTCGGCATCGGGACTGCCCTGGGCGCTATCGTCATGGCGGCCGCGGGTTTCGTCGCGACGGCGTCGCTACGCGGCGGACTCGACGTCTCGGAGGCGGCGACGAGTGGGATGGAGACGAACGCGTCGATCGGGTTCGCGCTCGCGATGGTGTTCGCGATTCTGGCGGTCGTCGCCGTTCAGGTGTACGACGCCTGAGAGAGCGGGAAACCGTTAATACGCTAAGTCACGTACTTCAAGCATATCGATGAGTGAGTATTCCGAAGAGGAACAGCGCATTCTCGCGTATCTCCGCGATAGCGTCTCGCGCGGACAGCAGTACTTCCGCTCGAAGAACATCGGGGATGCGCTGGGGCTCTCTTCGAAGCAGGTGGGCGTTCGACTCCCGAACTTGGACGAGAAGTCCGAGGAGGTCGATATCGAGAAGTGGGGGCGCGCTCGCTCGACGACGTGGAAGGTCACGGTGAGTTAGTTCTCGATGACTGTTACCGTCGAGCGAACGTTCACGTTCGATGCCGCACCGGAGGACGTCTGGGCGTTCATCTCGGATGCGGGGCGCCGTGCGGAGGCGATCAGCGTCGTCGAGTCGTACGACATCGACGAGAGTTCGGGGGGCGACCGGGCGACGTGGCACGTGAGCCTCCCGATTCCGGTCATCTCGCGGACGGCGGCGGTCCAGACGCGGGACGTGGACCGTCGGGACGGGGAGTACGTGAAGTTCGTGGGGCGGTCGAAGGTGATGCGCGTGGTCGGTGAGCACGAGGTCGTGCCGACCGAGGGCGGCTGCGAGCTGGTGAACCGGTTCCGCGTGGAGGGGAAGCTCCCCGGCGTGGAGCGCTACTTCAAGAAGAACCTGGACGGGGAGCTCGACAACCTGGAGGCGGCGTTGCGCGCCGACCTCGGGCTTCCGGCATGACCGCGACCGTGAACGACCGCGAGAGCGATGCGGGCGGCCTCCGCGTCGCGCTCGTGCAGTTCGCTCCCGACGCGGGGAAGGTGGCTGCGAACGTCGAGCGGGCGCTCTCGGAACTCGAGGTGGCCGTGGACGCGGGTGCGGACCTGGTGGCGTTCCCGGAGCTGTTCGACGTCGGGTACTTCGCGTTCGATTCGTACGCCCGCCACGCGACGGGGCTGGACGGGGAGCGGTTCGAGCGGTTCGCTGCGGCGGCGCGCGAGCACGACGTGTGGGTGCTCGCGGGGACGATGATGGAGGACCTCGCGGCGACGGCGGCGAGCGACGTGGACGTCCCGGTCCCGGCTGCCGAGGGGCTGGCGAACACGGCGGTCGTGTTCTCGCCGGCCGGCGAGCGCGAACTCGTCTACCGCAAGCATCACCTGTTCGGGTACGATTCCGCGGAGGCGGAGTTGCTCGTCCCCGGTGAGCGGCGGCCGACGGTCGACGTCGGCGGGTTCTCGCTCGCGGTGTCGACGTGCTACGACCTGCGGTTCCCCGAACTCTACCGCGAGTACCTGGACGCGGGCGCGGACCTGGTGCTCGTGCCGTCGGCGTGGCCGTACCCGCGCGTCGAGCACTGGAAGACGCTGCCGTCGACGCGCGCGGTCGAGAACCTGAGTTACGTCGCGACGATCAACGGCGCTGGAACCGTCGGCGGGACGGACCTCGTCGGTCGGTCGACGGTGTTCGACCCGTGGGGGACGCCCGTCGCGACGACGGACGACCGCGAGACGACCGTCTACGCGGACGTCGACCCCGAGCGCGTCGCTGCGGTCCGCGAGGAGTTCCCGGCGCTCGACGACCGTCGGCTCTGACTCGCGGCCGCCTATAGCGACCGCGCGTAGTCGTCCCATACCGACGTATGCGATGGCGTCGCAGACGTTGTCGTGGAACCAACCATTTATAAGGTAGGCGGCAGTATGTACGGTTGCCGGACGCAGACGCTTTTCACGTCTATTCCGGCACTAACGCCCGTCGCACCTACGCCCGCGCCCAACTGCGGCACCTCGGGGCTACCCGGGAGCCTATTCGAGGTGTCGCATCTCTCGTCCTCACGCTCGCCAGTGTCGCCGATTCTCGTCCGTAGCCGGTGCTTTCACTTGCGTGACCGCTGAAGACCGGGCGTGCGCTTCCGGAAGGCCACGCTCCCCGTTGGGTTCCTCGTACTCTCGGCCGCGTGGCCCGCCACGCTGTACGTCGTCGCCTTCTCGTGGCGGACCCTCATCGAGGGCGGCCTGTTCTTCGGTACCGTCGGTGCGGGGGCGTGTACGCTCGCGTGGCTGAGCGTCGCCGAGGAGACGCCATCCCCGCGGAGAGGTGCGGTGGTGGGAGCGTTCGCGTCCCTCTTCGGTGCGGTCGTCGTCCTCCCCGCGCTCACGACCGGCATCTGGCTGGTCGACGTCGTCGTCCTCCGGAGCGACGCGGGCCCGGAGGTCGTGCTCGGCTCCGTCCTCGCCGGGGTCGTCGCGCTCGCGCTGTCGCCCCTCGCCGCGGCCCTGGGGTACGCGGTCGCGGCCGACCGGTCGCGCTCGCTCCCCGGGGTCGAGCGCCTCGAGCGGTTCCATCCCGGTCGCGTCGTCCCAACGCCAGCGACGCGAACGCTCGCCGTCGCGTTCGCGGTCCTCGCGGTCGCCGTCGTCGCGGGCGCCGGCGTCCAGTACGTGGACCCGGTCACCCCGAAGACGGACGACGGGCCGGCGTACGCTGGCCCCGACGCGCCCGCCGCCGCCCAGGTCGAGCAAGCCCAGGCTCGCACGCGGTCGGTGTCGCACACCGTCGTCTGGACGGTGCCCGCCGAGAGCGCGGACGCGCCGCCACGGATGGACGACCGGCTCGTGCTCCGACACGACATGCGACGGGACGCCCTCGTGTTCACGACGCGATTGGCCGGCGAGTACCAGACGAACCTCGTCACCGTCGACGGCCACTGGTACTGGCCGGGCAACGAGACGACCCCACCGCCGGACGTCGAGCTGACGCGGCGAACGACCGGGAGCGGGACGTTCCCCTACTTCACGCAGGTCGCGCTGGATGCACCGGCGACGGTCACCGACCGGAGCGACGGCCACGTCGAGGTCACGTACGAGGCGGCAGGTGGACCCTGGACCAGCCGCGCCCCGAGGCCGAACGGGACCAGAACGGTCAGGATCGACGCGACGACCGGTCGAGTCGTCGCCGTTACCGACCGCACCGCGAACGGGACGGTCTTCGCGCGCATCCGCTTCGAGGACTACCGCGCGACGAACGTGGACCCGCCGCGGACGCCGGTCGGACCGATAGCCCACGTCGTCGAGGACCTCTTCCACGGCCCACTCAACGGCGAAGGGACGCTCTACTGAGTCCGAAAGCAGGAGCGATATCCGAGGGAGAAGAACCCGCAGGCTACGGGCGCTTCAGTCGTCTTCGGTCTTGATGTCCGCGGAGAGGCCCTGTGCCATCTCGATGTCCTTCGAGTTGTTGAGCGTCCACGCGGTACGCTCGGTGACGGCTTCGATCGCCTCGCGCGCGCTCGGTGCGCCCTTCCCGGACTTCTTCATGCCGCCGAAGGGCAGCTGAACCTCCGCGCCGATGCACGGGAGGTTGCCGTACGCGAGGCCGACCTCGGCCTTGTCGCGGTAGTAGTTGATCTGCCGGTAATCCTCGCTGATGACGGCGCCCGCCAGGCCGTAGGGGACGTCGTTGTGGATATCGACCGCGTCCTCGATCGACCCGCTGTACTTCACGAGCGCGACGTGCGGCCCGAAGCACTCCTCCTTGAGGCAACGCAGGTCGGTGTCGTAGTCGATCTCGTACACGAACGGCCCGACCCAGTTCCCGTCCTCGTGGCCCTCCGGAATCTCGTCGTCGTCGAGCTCGAAGCGGTCGACGAGGACGTTCGCGCCTTCCTTGCGCGCCATCTCGTTGTGGCGCGCGATCTTCTCGACGTGCCCTTCCTCGATGGCGGGCCCCATGAACGTGTCCTCGTCGAGCGGGTCGCCGACGGCGACGTTCTTGGCGATCTCGACGTAGCGCTCCTTGAACTCGTCGTAGACGTCCTCGTGAACGATGAGGCGCTCGCTGGAGACGCAGCGCTGCCCGGTCGTCTTGAAGCTCGACATCACCGCGGAGTGAACGGCGGTGTCGAGGTCCGCCTTCTCCGTGACGACGATGCCGTTCTTCCCGCCCATCTCGCACGCACGGTTCTTCCCGGGCATGCCGCCGACCTTCGAGGAGATCTCGTGGCCGACCTCGGCGCTGCCCGTGAAGAGGACGGTGTCGGTGATGTCGTTCTCGACGATCTCGTTCCCGGCGTCGCCGAAGCCCTGCACCATGTTGAAGACGCCTTCGGGGACGCCCGCGTCCTCGAGCATCTCCGCGATGATCTGCCCGCACCACGGCGTCTGCTCGGCGGGCTTCCAGACGACCGTGTTCCCTTCGACGAGCGCGATGGCCATGTGCCAGAACGGGATAGCGACCGGGAAGTTCCACGGCGTGATGCAGCCGACGACGCCGTTGGGCTTCCGCCGCATGTACGCGTCCTTGCTCGGAATCTCGCTCGGGACGATGTCGCCGTGGGGGTGGCGGGCGTTCCCGGCGGCCCACTCGACCATGTGCCACGCCTCGGTGACGTCGGCTTTCCCTTCGCTGATTTCCTTCCCGCACTCCTTGGTCACGATCTCGCCGAGTTCCTGGTGTCGGTCCTTGAGCTCGTGGTAGACGTCCCAGAGGTACTCGGCGCGGTCGATGTGCGAGAGGTCGCGCCATTCCTCGAAGGCGTCCTCGGCGGCGTCGAGCGCTCGCTGTACGTCCTCGGGTGTTCCGCGGTGGAATTCGCCGAGGGTCTCTCCTGTCGCTGGATTCTCGCTGGTGAACGTCTCGTCGCCCGAGCCGCTTGTCCACTCACCGTCGATGTAGTGCTGGAAGGTGTCGGTCATGGTGTTCGGCAAAATTTTCGCGGGACGGCTTCAAAAAGCCACCCCTTCCGTGGTCGGGTTCCGGCGAGTACCGCACGACCTTGGTCGGGTCTCGACGCCCGACGGCAGTCCGTGCTAACATGCGGCAAGGGATTTGCGTGAGCGACACGTACGTTCGACTAGGTCGATGACCGTGACCAGACGAGACCTCCTCGCGGCGGCGGCCGGCGGTGGCGGCGCGCTCGCGGGATGTCTCAGCGACGGCGGTGGCACCGACGGGACGACCACGGACGAGGTGACGACCACTGCGTCGACGACGGCCGTGGCGGAACCGACGACGGCGGACGGCGAGTCGACGACGGCGGAGACGACGACGACCGGCGGCGCGACGGTCGTCATGCAGGACCGGTCGTTCACGCCGCGGACGGTCGAGGTCGAGGCGGGCGCGACGGTGACGTGGTCGAACGCGGACAGCTACGCACACGACGTCACGAGCGCACGGTTCCGCGACGACGCGACGGCGTGGGACTACGAGTCCGAGAGCGTCGAGTCCGGCGGGACCGCGACGTACACGTTCGAGGAGGCGGGCGTCTACGAGTACTACTGCAGCATCCACGGCCAGTCCAACATGTGCGGTGCGGTGCTCGTCGGCGGGACGACGCTCCCGAGCGACCTGCCGTGCTCGGGCGGATACGGCTGATTCGAGGAGCGCCGGCTCGACCGAGCGCTCCCTTCGAGAGGCACGACGCACGCGGTCAGGTCGCTGCCTTCTCTATCTCGCCCTTGAGCGCGTTCGCGTCGAAGTCGTGGTCGGGGCGGAGGGCGACGAAGTCGAGGAACTCGCGGGCCGCGAGGACGTCCGCGACGCTGTAGGCGGTCGTGGCGGCGGCCACGGCGTCGCGCGCGCCGATCCGCGGGGCGAGTTCGGCGAGCGCGCACGCGAGGTCGTACGAGCGCGCGCCGACGAACCCCTCCTCGCGGACGGTGGTGGCGTCGATGACGTACAGCTCGTCGTCCTGGAGGAGGACGTTCTCGCCGCGGACGTCGCCGTGCGCGATCTTCCGGTCGTGCATCCGCGCGAGGAGCGCGAACAGGTCGGTCGCGTGCACGCGAGCCTCGGCGTCGGTGAGGTCGTCGAACGTCCGGAACTCGGGGAGGTACTCGAGGACGAGGACGCCGAGGCCGTCCACCTCGAACGCGTCCAGGGGACGCGGGACGTTCAGCCCGACGGCGTGCATCCGGTCGACGGCCTCGAGTTCGCGTTCGGCGAGCGCGAGCGGCGTCCCGACGTGGTCGAAGAACCCCTCGGTGCCGGCGGTGAACGCGCCGAGGTTCCGGCCGGCGGTGAACAGCGCGTGCACGACGGAGTTCTGCGGGGTGACGACCTTCACGAACCATTCGTCGTCGACGACCATCGGCGTGGACAGCCAGTTGTCGGCGTCGAGGAACTCCACGCGGACGCTGTCGCGGTCGTTCCGTTCGGCGACCGCTCGCGCGACCGCCTCCAGTCGCGTCCAGTCGACGGTCCCCCTGAGGAACTCGCGGATGGCCACGGTCGAACGTCGGTCCCCCGCGTCAAAACTCCCTCGCCGTCCCGCCCCGTTATGGTGGGACCGTCGGCGCCGGAACCGAGAAGGAGCGGTCAGGTCCGTCCGGGTGTCCGCGAGCGTCAGGCGACGGCGAGCGTCAGGCGCCCGTCTCGGTGACGGTGAGCGTGTACTCGCCGCTCCCGCTGTAGGCGTCGACGAGGATGCCGAGTTCGCCCTCGGGCGTGACCGCGTCGACGACGACGGTCTCGGTGCTGGATTCGCCCGTCCCGGCCGCGTCGTATTGCGCGGTCGTGGGGCGATGCCCCGACCGCGTGACGTAGAGGTCGAAGTCGGCGTTCGAGGGGCCGTCGAGTGCGATTTCGACCTGGCAGGGGTCGCTCAGGTCGGTCGTGTACGTGAACGACTCGTCGTCGTGCCAGCCCGCGAGCTCGCCGCTGATGCTGTCGGTGGTGGTGACGCGCCCGCAGCCCATGTCGCCGTTCGCGTGGAACGGCTCGCGGAGGTTCCACGGGTCGGGTCCGAAGTTCGTGGTCGTCGGGAGCGACTCGTCGCCCGCGAGGTTGTTCGTCCCGTCGGTGACGGCCGTATCGGAGAGGCGGAGCGAGCTCCCGAACGCGCTCGCGATGGCGTTCAGGCGCTCGCGCGCCTCGCTCGACGCGTTCGACCCGGAGGCGAGGACGACCGCGCCGCCGTCCGCGGCGAACGCGTACAGGGCTTCGAGTTCCGCGTCCGTGAACTCGGCGAGGGGCGTGGTGACGAGAATCGCGCGCGCGTCGTCGAGCGCGTCGCCCGTGACGTCGTTCACGCCCGCGAGGTCGATATCGAACCCTTCGAGGTACCGCTGGAAGTACGCGACGTCCTCCGCCGACAGGCCGCCGCTCGCGTTGAACTGGCCGTGTCCGCCCTCGACGAGCACGCGCCCTTCGAGGCGGTCGCCGAGGCCGTCCAGGAGGTTCGCGACGAACGCGAAGTTGTCGTACGCGCTCGTGTCCTCGTCGAACCCTTCGGCTCGCTCGTAGCCCTCGTCGAGGACGAGGCCGCCGAGGACCGCGAGGTTGTGGTTCGGGTCGATGCCGGCGAGCGGCGCGCGCGGCGTCGACGCGTCACGGCTCGCCCGTATCGGCGCGAACGGCCCGTTCAGGCGTCCGCGCGTCGTCTCGACCGCGGTCGCCTTCGGGACGTACACCTCCTCGACGCCGTCGTTCCGGATCGGCCGCGTGAGGTTCGGGTTGCTGTTCGCCCAGATACCCTTCGCGGCGTCGCGAGCAGCGTCCTCCGCGGTCTGGAACGCGTCGAGCTTCGAGAGACTGGAGGCGTACGAGCGCGCGTACCCCTCCTCGACGAGCCGCTCGTTGTAGAGCGTGTCGCGGCTCCCGGAGCCGTCGTCGTAGTCGATGTACGCGAGGACGCGACCGAACGGGTCCTTCACGCCGTCGTTGAACTCGCTGCCCGCGGGGTCGAAGGAGATGTCGACGGTCTCGCCGGCGAGCTTCTCCGTGGCGAACCGCGTCGCGAGTTCGGCGTGGTACGCGAGGTAGGGGTACTCGGCGTCCCAGAAGTCCTGGACGTCGTCGACGCCCCGGCGCTTCGCGAACCAGGGGCCGAACCCGCTCGCGTTCAGGTTCGTGGTCGCGGGCGCGAACGGCGCGCCGGCGTTGTTCTCCTCGTCGACGACCTGCGCGTCGCCGAACCGGAAGCTGAGGCCGAGTGCGTCCGCGATGGCGTTCAGGTTCCCGGTCTCGTCGTAGTCGTTGTAGTCGTCCTGGTCGTGCAGGAAGACCGCACCGCCCGCGTCGACGAACGACGAGAGCGCGGCCAGTTCGCTCTCGCTGAACGACCCCGGTGAGGTGACGACGAGCGCGTCCGCGTCGCTCGTGTCGCTGGGAATCGACGAGCCGGCTTCGACCTCGAACCCGGCGTCCTCGGCGTACGCGGCGAACTCGCCGAACTTGTCGAGCGAGTAGAACTGGTCGTGGCTCTCGTCCCAGCGGACGGTCCCGGAGCCGACGACGTCGCTCCAGACGTTCAGGAGGAACTCCTCGTTGTCGGCCGCGGCGTCGTAGCCGTCGGCGACGAGCGGCGAGGGGAACCCGACGACGTTCCCGTCGCGCGCGACGAGCGGGACGTCGGTTCCCTCGGGGTACGTGACGGCGTCGCCGTTCCCGTCACCGTCCTGGACGACCGCGGACGACTCGGCCCAGACGGCGACGGTGCCCGCGTCCGCGAGCAGTTCGCCGTTCGCGGAAAGCAGCGGCGCGGCGCCCTCGCCGAAGACGAGGCGGGAGACGGGGTCGCCCTCGCCGCCGACGACGAGGTCCGCGCCAACGCCCTCGCGGGGCGCGAACACGTCGAAGTCGGGGTTGAAGCGGCGCGTCACGGGGCGGAACGGCGCGCCCGTGTTCGAGGACTCGTCGACGACCTGGTCGTCGTTGAACCGGAACGGCGCGTCGAGTGCGCTCGCGACCGCGTTCAGGTCGCTCGTCGCGTCGTAGTCGTCGTAGTCCGCGCGGTCGTGGAGGAACACGGACCCGCCGTTCGCGGCGAACTCGGCAAGCGCGGACAGCTCCGCGTCCGCGTAGGACTCGCTCGTCGACGGGACGACGACCGCGTCCGCGTTCGAGAGGTCGCTGGCGACGTCGGTCGTCGACTCGACCGTGTAGCCGTTCGAGCCGGCGTAGTCCACGAACGTCGAGAACCCGCCGAGGCCGTTGTACTCGTTGTGCGTCTCGTCCCAGAGGACGGTCCCCGACCCACCGAGTTGCTGGTCCCAGACGTTCAGCAGCAGTTCCTCGTTGTGGAGGTCGGCGTTGTAGTCGAGAGTGTCGTCGTCGACGAGCATCGAGCCGACGGCGACGACGCTGCCGTCGACGGCGAGCAGCGGGATGTCGCCGTGATCGCCGTAGTCGACGGCGTCGCCGTTCCCGTCGGCGTCCGTGTTCGTCGCGGACTCCTCGGCCCAGACGGCGACGACGGAGTCGTCGGTGAGGCGGCCGCCGTCGGCGTTCAGGAGGCTACAGGCCGTCCCGAACTGGACGTCAGTGAGGCCGACGCGGTCCGAGAGCCCCTCCCACTCCTCGGGGCGTTCGGCGTCCGCGGCCGTGCGCTTCTCGGATGTGTCGACGCCGAGCACGCGGATGGACTCCACGCGCCCGTCGTCGAACTGGACGTCGACCGTGTCGCCGTCGGAGACGCCGACGACGTCGACGGTGTACGTCTTCGAGGGGTCGAGCTCGTTCGCCTCGTCGATACCCGGTCGGTTCTCGAAGTACGCCGCGAACTCCGCGGTGTTGAAGTTCGCGGTCTTCGGGACGAACTCCGCGCCGGCGTTGTTCTCCTCGTCGACGACCTGGTCGTCGTTGAACCGGAAGCCGGCGTCGACGGCCGCGGCGAGCGCGTTCGAGTTCGCGGTCTGGTCGAAGTCCCGGAAGTCCGACTGCGAGACGAGGAAGACGACGCCGCCGTCGGCGACGAACTCCGCGAGCGCGGCCTCCTCGGCGTCCGTGAACGCCTCGCTGGGTGGCGTGACGACGAGCGCGTCCGCGTCCGGGAGGTCCGCGGCGACGTCCGTCGTCGACTCCAGGCTGTAGCCGTTGCGTTCGGCGTACGCCTCGAACTGCGCGAACCCGGGACCGTTCCCCCCGTTCCCGCTGGAGTCGAGCTGGTAGAACTGGCCGTGGCCGTCGTCCCAGAGGACGGTGCCCGAGCCGACGGTCTCGTCGAGGGCGTTCAGGAGGAACTCCTCGTTCCCGGCGCCGAAGTCCGTGTCGTTCGGGACGAACGGACAACCGAGGCCGACGACCGTCCCGGCGCTCGACGCGTCGACGGCGACGAGCGGCACGTCGGTGCCCTCGGGGTACGTCGTCGCGTCACCGTTCCCGTCCGAGTCCGCGTTCGACGCGGTCGGTTCCGCCCACACGGGAACCAGGGACGCGTCGGTGAGCGGTTCGCCGTCGGCGTTCAGGAGACTCGCCGTGGAGTCGAACGCGAGCGGGTCGACGGTCGCGGCGAGCGCTCTCGCCTGGTCTGTGCCCAGTACCCCGAGTCCGCTGGCGACCCCTGCGCCAGCGACCCCCGAGAGGAAGTTTCGTCGTTGCACACGGTGAAGCCACGGACACAATCTAATAAAACAAGCGGAACGGTACTGAAAATTTATACCATCTCTGCCGATAGATACTGTGATATCCGTTCGCATCGACAGCTCGGGCGCCAGCGACCACGGGGACGCGACCGTCGACGGCGACGAGTGGAAGGTCCGAGTGTAGAAGCCTTTATTTTCGGTCTGTGCAAGTTTCGCGTATGGACTTCGACCTGCCGACCGAGCACCAGATGATACAGGAGGAGGTACGGCGGTTCTGCGACGAGGAGATCGAACCGATCGCTCAGGAGATCGAGGACGAGCATCGGTTCCCCGAGGAGGTCTTCGACCAGCTCGCGGACCTCGACGTGATGGGCGTCCCCATCAGCGAGGAGTACGGCGGGCTCGGCGGCGACACGCTCATGTACGCGGTCGTCGCGGAGGAGCTCGGGCGCGTCTCCGGGTCGGTCGCGCTGTCCTACGTCGCACACACCTCGCTCGCGAGCAAGCCCCTGGAGCTGTTCGGGACGGACGCGCAGAAGGAGGAGTGGCTGGAGCCGCTCGCGTCCGGCGACGAGATGGGCGCGTGGGCGCTCACCGAGCCCTCCAGTGGGAGCGACGCGAGCGACATGGACACGATGGCTGAGAAGGACGGCGACGAGTACGTCCTGAACGGCACGAAGCAGTTCATCACGAACGCGAACGTCGCGAACTCCGTGCTCGTGAAGGCCGTCACGGACCCCGGTGCGGGCTACGACGGTATCTCGACGTTCATCGTGGACCCCGAGAACGACGACGGGTTCGAGGTGTCGACGGTCTGGGACAAGATGGGGTTGAACGCGAGCCCGACGTGCGAGATCCAGCTGGACGACGTCCGCGTGCCGGAGGACCGCCTGCTCGGCGAGGAGGGGGAGGGCTGGAAGCAGACGATGAAGACGCTCGACGGCGGCCGCATCTCCATCGCGGCCATCTCGACGGGGCTCGCGCAGGGCGCGTACGAGGCCGCGAAGTCCTACAGCAAGGAACGCGAGCAGTTCGGGAAGCCCATCAGCAAGTTCGACGCCATCCGCGACAAGGTCGTGCACATGGAGCGCCAGGTCGAGCGCGCGCGCCTCCTGACGCACAAGTCGGCGTGGCAGTACGACCAGGGCGAGTCCGTGACGAAGTCGAGTTCGCTCGCGAAGCTCGACGCGAGCGAGGCGGCGCGGAAGGTCGCCGAGGAGGCCGTGCAGGTGCTTGGCGGCTACGGCTACACGGAGGACTTCGCGCCCCAGCGGTTCATGCGGGACGCGAAGCTCATGGAGATCGGTGAGGGAACGAGCGAGATCCAGCATCTCGTCATCGGTCGCGAACTCGGGCTCTGAGGTCGCTCCGCGACCGGCTCTCTCAGAAGGCGCGGCGCTCGTCGCCGTGACCGACTTTTCTCAGAAGCCGCGGCGCTCGTCGCCGTGACCGACTTTTCTCAGAAGCCGCGGCGCTCGTCGTTCTGGACGTTCTCGCGGGCGGCCTGCGCGTTCGCGACGGTGACGAGGATGACGCCGCCGAGCATCGCGACGCCGCCCGCGAGCCCGAAGCCCTCGTAGCCGTTGTCGTAGAGCCACGGCATCACGAGGAACCCGTACAGGAGGACCGCCGCCGTGAACACGCGCTTGTGCTCGACGAGCACGGCGGTTATCCGGTCGACGAGCGCCGGTTCCTCGTCGCCGTCCGGGGCGTTCGCGCGCGCCTGCGCTGCTGCCTCGTCCGCTCGCGGCGGCGGGCCACCGTCACCGTCGCCGCTCCCGCCCCACGCGGCGTCCAGTCCGTCGCCCGCGTCGGCGTCGTCGTCCCGGTCCGCTGGCATACTGCACGCTCACGGCCGGACGGTGATAAATCCACGCGGACGAACCGGGGGCGTCCCGCGCCGCGAGCCGACGGCTGGGGGGCTTCGGCGTGGAGGGGTCGAAACGGCGAGACCCAGAAGCGAGCCGCGAGTCAGGGCCAGTTGCCGGCGTCGTCGTAGGCGCTGAGGACGCGCTGGATGGCGTTGACGTAGCACGCCGTTCGGAGGTTCGGCGTGTCGAAGGACTCGTAGGCGTCGGTCATGCGGTCGAACGCGTCGACGATGATGGTCTCCAGTTCGTCGTTGACGCGGTCCTCGTCCCAGTAGAAGCGCTGGCGGTTCTGGACCCACTCGAAGTAGCTGACGGTGACGCCGCCGGCGTTCGCGAGGATGTCCGGGACGACGTGGACGTCGCGCTCGGTGAGGACGTCGTCGGCGTCAGGCGTCAGCGGGCCGTTCGCGGCCTCGACGATGACGTCCGCGGAGACGTCGCGGGCGAGGTCCTCGTCGATGGCGTTCTCGAGGGCGGCGGGGACGAGGAGGTCGACGTCCATCGTCAGGAGGTCCTCGTTCGTGAACTCCTCGTCGGCGTCCTCGTACCCCGATACCGAGCCGGTCTCGCGCTTGAAGTCCTTGACTGCGACGGGGTCGAAGCCATCGGCCTTGTGGATGGCGCCCGAGGAGTCGGAGACGGCGACGACGTCAGCGCCGAGGTCGTCGATGAGGTTCGCGGCGATCCAGCCGGCGTTCCCGTACCCCTGCACGGCGACGGTCGCTTCGCTGATGTCGCGGTCGAGGTAGTCGAAGACCTCGCGCGCCGCGAGCATCGTCGAGCGCCCGGTCGCCTCGACGCGGCCCTCGCTCCCGCCGGACTCGATGGCCTTCCCGGTGACGACGCCCGGTTCGGTCTTCCCTTCGAGCGTCTCGTACGTGTCCTTGATCCAGTTCATCTCGCGCTGGCCCGTGTTCACGTCGGGCGCGGGGATGTCCTCGTCCTCGCCGACGAAGGGGCGGAGTTCCTTCGCGAACGCTCGCGTGACGCGCTCGACCTCGTCCGCGGAGTACTCGCTCGGGTCGATGACGATACCGCCCTTCCCGCCACCGTAGGGGATGCCGACGGTCGCGCACTTGTAGACCATCCAGCCGGAGAGCGCCTTGACCTCGTCGCGGTTGACGCCCGGGTGGTAGCGGATACCGCCCTTGTACGGGCCGCGGTCGCCGTTGAACTGCGACCGGAACGCTTTGAAGCGTCCCGTCGTCCCGTCGTCCATGTCGATGGTGAGGTTCGTCTCGAGGACGCGTTCCGGGTGCTTCAGGCGGTCGATGACGTCGTCGTCGGCGTCGATGTACGCCGCCGCGTCGTCGATCTGCTCCTGCAGGCTCTCGAAGGGGTTCGCTTCTTGGGACATCGTTTGAAGAAACTCGCAGCCTCGGGTTAAGCGTGGCGGAATTATAGGACTAGATATTCCCTATAGCTGACCAAGGTCCCTTATATGTATCGTGCTAGCATGGGCCGGTCTGATGGTGGGTGGCGAGCGGTTCGCCTTCAGGTGTCGTCTGCCGCGCGTGCGCGGTCGACGATACGTTTCGCTTGGGCGACGAGCGGGGCGTCGATCATCTCGCCGTCGACCTGGAAGACGCCGCGGCCGTCGGCGTCCGCGTCGGCTTTCGCGTCCAGGACGCGCTCGGCCCAGTCGACGTCCTCGGGGGCGGGCGAGAACGCGTCGTTGATGGGGTCGACCTGCGAGGGATGGATGGCCATCTTCCCGTCGTAGCCGAGCTGGATTGCGAAGTCGGTCTCCTCGCGGAGTCCGCTCGCGTCCGAGAAGTCCGTGTAGACGGTGTCGATGGCGTCCACGTCCGCGCTCGCGGCGGCGAGGACGACGTGCTCGCGAGCGTACAGTACCTCGGTTCCCTCGCTGGTGCGGGTGGCGCCCACGTCGGCGGAGAGGTCCTCGGCACCGAAGACGAGCGCGTCCGTCGCGTCCGCGAGACCGATGGATTCGGCGTGCAGCACGCCGCTGGCGCTCTCGACGAGCGCGAGCACGGGCGGCGTCTGCCGCGGGAACAGGTAGTCGAAGCTCCGGACGTCGTCGCCGCTCGCGCACTTCGGGAGCATGAACGCGTCCAACCGCATGTCGTCGAGGTGGCTTTCGAGCGCGTCGACGTCGGCCTCGGCGGTCGCGCCGTCGGCGTCTGGCTCGTCGCCCGCGACGGGGTTGACGCGCACGCAGACCTCGCAGTCGGGGTCGAAGTCGTCGTCGGTGAGGACGTCCACGACCGCGTCCCGTGCCTCGGCCTTCCGAGCGGGCGCGACGGCGTCCTCGAGGTCGAAGACGACGACGTCCGCGCCCGTCGCGGGCGCCTTCCGCATCAGTTCCGGTCGGTCCCCCGGCGAGAACAGCACGCTACGTCGAGCCATACGACCGCCTGGGTGCCGGACCGCCGTAAGTGTCGGCGGTTCCACGCGGGCCGAGCGGAGCCGAAGGCCTCGGACCGACCGCGTTCACCGGACCGAGCAAGCAGATATATCCGTCCGCTGGTACAAGAGGTGGTCGTGCTGGACAGTTCTCGCCGCGAGGTCCTGAAGAACGCGCTCCTCAGTCGACCGCGGGACTTCCTCGTCGGCGCCGCGACCGCGCTCGTCGTCCGCCTCACGGGCGTCGAGGCGCTCGAGGACGACGACTCGACCGACGAGTAACGGGCTCCCGGCGACGAGTCGCCTGGGTCTCATCGCGACCTCCGTCCTGTTCTCGGCCGGGCGTCGACCGGTGTCTCGACCGCGGTCAGCCACCGACGGCGCCCGGGTTACGGCCAGAGGCCGCGGGCCTCGTGCGCGTCGGCGACGCGGGAGAGCGCGACGACGTACGCGGCGTCGCGCCACGTGCAGTCCCGCGCCTCGACCTCCTCGCGGACGGCGTCCCACGCCTTCAGCATCTCGGTCTCCAGTTCCTCGTTGACGCGTTCGAGGCTCCACTTCCGGCGGTTGATGTCCTGCAGCCACTCGAAGTAGCTGACGGTGACGCCGCCGGCGTTCGCGAGGATGTCCGGGATGACCTCGACGCCGCGTTCCTCCAGCACGCGGTCGGCGGCGCTCGTCGTCGGGCCGTTCGCGCCCTCGACGACGATGTCCGCCTCGATGTCGTTGACGTTGTCGGCGGTGATGACGTTCCCGACGGCGGCGGGGATGAGGACGTCGACGTCGAGCTCGAGCAGTTCGTCGTTCGAGAGGGCGTCGGCGTCGGCGTACCCCGAGACCATGCCCGGGCGTTCGTCGTGGTCCTGGACGTCACGGGTGTCGAGGCCGTCGGGGTCGTAGATGGCGCCGTCGACGTCGCTGACGGCGACGACGTCCGCGCCGCGGTCGTCGAGGTAGCGCGCGGCGTTCGCGCCGACGCTCCCGAAGCCCTGGACGGCGACGGTGACGTCGTCGAGGTCGTAGTCGTAGTACTCGACGGCCTCCTTCGCGACGATGCCGACGGAGCGACCCGGCGCCTTCTCGCGACCGTAGCTCCCGCCGACGACCGGCGGTTTGCCGGTGACGACGCCGGGCGTCGTCTCGCCCTCCTGCATCGAGTACGCGTCCATGAACCACGCCATCTCCTGCGGGCCGGTCCCCATGTCGGGCGCGGGGATGTCGTGGTTCGGCCCGATGGAGTCACGCAGTTCCTCCGCAAATCGGCGCGTGAGGCGTTCGACCTCGCCCTCGCTGAGGTCCTTCGGGTCGACGACGATGCCGCCCTTCCCGCCGCCGAACGGGAGGTCCATGACGGCGCACTTCCAGGTCATCCACATCGAGAGGCCGATGCACTCGTCCTCGCTGACCTCGGGGTGGAAGCGCAGCCCGCCCTTGAACGGCCCGCGGACGCTGTCGTGCTGGGCGCGGTAGCCCGTGTACACCTCCCACGACCCGTCGTCGCGTTCGAGCGGGACGCTCACGCGCTGGACGCGGTCGGGGTGTTCGAGTCGCTCGATGACGCCCTCGTCCACGTCGAGGTGGGCGGCGGCGCGTGCGAGCTGACGGCGTGCTGTTTCGAGGGCGGTCTCTTCGTCGGTGTCGTCGGGTTTGTTATCGGTGGCTGTGGCCATGTGATCACCTCTGGCGCGGCGTGCGTGCTCCCGGCCCGTAACCGATTGACCTGCCGTGCGAGGAGTTAGCACACGTCGCGCCGAGAACTGCCGACGTCGGATACGCGTCTGGTGCGACGCCGGGCATCGCGTCCCGATACCTCGTTCTCCGAGTTAACCCTTGTGATAAGGATTCGGGTCGTGCCAGTATCTGCCAACGGGAAGCGATAACACGCCACCATCGACGCCCGCCCGCGGATGGGACGGATACGCATGGACAAGTCGGCCGGAACCGTTCGAGACGGGGCGGACCGCGAACGTCCACGGCGTCCCCACCGCTGTCGTCACCGTCCTCCATCTCTCTGGACCCGCCATCTCCCTAGAGTCGTCTATCGCCGTGGAATCCGAACCGTCGCCGTCCATCGCGGTCGTCCCCGAAACCGAACCGTACTTGGGATTCGTGGGCGCCAGTTCTCGTATGCCGGGACTGTACTACGAGGGGTTCGAGGAGGGACAGACCATCGAGCATCGACGCCGCCGCACGGTCTCCGAGAGCGACAACCAGCGGTTCTGCGACATGACGATGAACCAGCAGCCGCTGCACCTCGACGAGGACTTCACCGCCGACACCCAGTTCGGGCAACGACTCGTGAACGGCCTCTACACGATGAGCCTCGCGGTCGGCATCACCATCCCCGAGACCACCGACGGGACCATCGTCGCGAACCTCAGCTACGACGACGTCTCCCACCCGAACCCGGTGTTCCACGGCGACACCATCCGCGTGCAGTCGACGGTCACGGACAAGCGCGAGACCAGCAGCGGCGAACGCGGACTCGTCACGATGCGCGTCGAAGCGTTCGTCGTCGACGCCGACGACGACCGACTCGAGCACGCCGGCGACGACGAGACCGACGCTGCGAGCGGTGCCGACGACGAACTGCTCGTCTGCGAGTTCGAACGCACCGTGCTCTCCCTGAAGCGCGAGAACGAAGACTAGGCGGTCCATCCCATCGGCGCCGCCGCCCCCGAAGACGCCAGCATCCGTCGTTTTCGATAAAAAGGGGGAACGGTTATGTCGAATCCATCTGAACGCCAACGTCAGGTGCGAGAAACGACGTGGCACCGGTCGACGGGCTTCGTCCTCGTCCTCGGAGCGACGCTGTTCCTGATCGCGGTCGCCCACCACGCTCGCGAGTACGTCGCTCTGGGCGGCGGCGTCGGCCCGGTCGTCGCGCTACTGCTAGACGGCCTTCCCGCACTCGCCCTCGCGTACGGCGGATACCGGCTCGCTGGCAGCGGCCTCTCAGCGCGACAACGACGGCTGGCGGCCACCTGGTGCGCCCTCGGCGGGGCCCTGTTCGGCAGCGTCATGATCGCGACGTTCGTCGTCCGGTCGCTGGAGGGAAGACCCCTCATCGAACCGGTGTTTCCGCTCCTCATCGCGTTCGAGGCCGGCGCCACCGCGGGGCTGATAGCGGGGTACAGCAGGGCGAGTGCACGGGCGGAAGCCCAGCGCGCGAGGACGGTCAGCGACGCTCTGACGTTCGTCAACAGGCTCATGCGCCACGACCTCCGCAACGACCTGGCCACGATCCAGATGTACGCGAACCTGGAAGACGGCGACGACGCGGAGGCTCCAGCGGGGCACGGACGCGCGGCCGTCGTTGGAGAGAAGGCCGAGGAGGCCCTCGACCGCATCGAGACGAGTCGCTCGATAACGGAGACGTTCGTCGGCGACCCGGAGTTCGACGCCGTGGACCTCGTACCGATGGTCGAAGCGCTCGCTGCTCGCGTCGAGGACTCCTTCGGCGTGTCCGTAGAGACCGAGTTCGCCGGGAGCGGGCTGGTGCGCGCGAACGCCGGCTTACAGTCCGTGGTCGACAACCTCCTGGAGAACGCCGCCGAGCACAACGACGCTGCGGAACCCGTCGTTCGCGTCCGCGTGGAGTCCGACGGGGACACCGTCCGACTGCTGGTCTCGGACAACGGACCGGGAATCCCGGACGAACGGAAGCGGACGCTCTTCGAGCGGGACGACGGCGAGCCCGGTAGCGGGCTGTCGCTCGTGAACCGGTTGCTCGGGCAGTACGGAGGCGACGTTCGGGTCTCGGACAACGACCCGCAGGGAACGACGTTCGTGGTGACCCTCCCACGAGCGACGCGGGGGCCGTCGTGACTGGACGGACCGACGGGAACGACGGCGACGGCCGCCTCGGCGTCCGCGGTATCGCGGCTCGTGCGCCCGCGAGCGAGACCTTCGCCCGCTGGGGACTGGGCGCGATGCTCGTCGCCGCGGGCGCACACAAGCTCGTCGACCCCGCGGGCTGGACGGTGTACGTCACCGACTGGCTCGCGCCGTGGCTCGTCGTCTCCCCGACCGCGTTCATGCTCGCGAACGGCTACCTCGAACTGGCGTTCGCGGGCGCGCTCCTCGCGGACCGCTACGTCGCGTTCGCGTCGTTCGTCGCGACCGCCTCGCTCGCCGCGACGACGCTCTACCTCGCGGTCGTCTGGGCGACGACGGGCGCGTTCGGGGACGTCGTCGCGCGCGACGTCGGTCTCACCGCGCTCGCCGCTGCGGTGCTCGTCGACGAACTCCGTCCGCCCGCGGAGTAGCACCCGCTCGTCGGGTTCGAGATGTCGCACGCGAACGCGCTCCGGGGACGCCGGCGGTCGAGGTCAGATGACGGTGCCGTGCTTCTTGTCCGGGAGGTCCTTCTCGACGGTCTCGTAGAACGCGAACCGGTTCTCGAGCTCCTCGCGGAGCGTGCTCGGCGGCACGATCTCGTCGATGACGACCTCGCTCGCCATCCGATGCACGTCGATGTCCTCGCGGTACTCCTCGCGGAGCTCGGCCTCGCGCTCGGCGCGCTCCTCCGGGTCCTCGATGTCGTTGAGCTTGTTCGCGTACACCGCGTTGATGGCGGCCTCCGGCCCCATGATCGCGATCTCGCCCGACGGCAGCGCGATGGTGCTATCGGGGTCGTACGCCGGCCCCGACATCGCGTAGATGCCCGCACCGTACGCCTTCCGGACGACCACGCACTGCTTGGGGACCGTCGCGCTACTCGTCGCGTAGATCATCTTCTTGCCCTTCTCCAGGATGGCGTCCTTCTCCACGCCACTCCCCGCCATGAACCCGGGCGTGTCCGCGAGGTACAACAGCGGGACGTTGAACGCGTCGCTCTTCCAGATGAACTCCGCCGCCTTCTCCGCGGCGTCCGGGAAGATGGCGCCCGCTCGCTGCGCGGGGTTGTTCGCGACGATACCCACCGGACGGCCGTCGATGCGCGCGTACCCCGTGACGATCTCCTTCCCGTAGTCCGGCTGGAGTTCGAAGAACGACTCCGCGTCGACGACGCGGTCGATGAGGTCGCGGATGTCGTACCCGCGATTCGGTTCCTGCGGGATGACGGAGTCGATGCCCTCGGGGGACCGCTTGGGCGGCTTGCCCTCCGTCTTCGGCGGGTCCTCGTCGCTGTTGTTCGGGAGGTAGCTGACGAGGTCTGCGACGAGTTCGCGCGCGTGCTCCTCGTCCTCGGCGACGAGGTCCGCGCTCCCGGACTCCTCCGCGTGCATCGCGGGCCCGCCGAGGTCCTGCATGCTGATGTCCTCGCCGGTCACCATCTGCACCATCCGCGGGCTCGCGATCGCCATCGCGCTCATCTCCTCGACCATCACGGTGAAGTCCGCGAACACCGGCGTGTACGCCGCACCGGCGATACACGGGCCGTACAGCACGCAGACCTGCGGGACGCGCCCGGAGAGCATCGAGTGGTTGTAGTAGTACTTCCCGATGCCCTCGCGGTTCGCGAAGAACCCCGTCTGCTGGTCGATGCGGCCGCCCGAGGAGTCCATCAGGTACAGGACGGGTTTGGCGGTCTTGAGCGCGCGCTGTTGCATGCGCAGGAACTTCTCGACGCCCTTCCCCGCCATCGACCCCGCCTTCACGGTGAAGTCGTTCGCCATGAAGTGGACGTCCCGTCCGTCGAAGTCCGCGGCGCCCGTGATGAGGCCGTCCGCGGGAATCTGGTCCTCGTTGTCGAACTCCGCGAACTTCCCGTCCTCGAACAGCATCCCGTCCTCGCCGAACCAGAGGTCGATGCGGTCCCGGACGAACAGCTTCCCCTGCTCGGAGAGTCGGTCCTTGTACTTCTCGGGGCCGCCCTCGAGTATCTCCTCGATCTCCGTCCATAGAGCGTCCTCGCGCTCGGTCGGGCCGAGTTCGTCCTCGACGGCGGCGGCGACCTCGCCGACGTCCTCGGGCGTCTCCGCGGTGGCGTCCTCGGGTGCCTCCTCGACTGCGGCGGGCTCGTCGGCGTTCCCGACGAACACCTCGACGTCGTCGCCGAAGCGTTCGGCGAGCGCGCCAGCGATCGCCGACGCCTCCGCCTCGGTCGCCCCGTCGCTGATTCGGACCTTCATGCACGGGGATGCTCGCGGCGGCGAGAGAAAGGTTTCCCTTTCGGTCGCGGCGACTCTCGCCGCGCAGCCGCGAGGGAGCCGTCTCGGCTATCGGTCGTAGAGCGCTCAGCGAGTGCTTTCTCGGAGCGTTCGTCGCGCTCGCCGGACGCCCATCCGGAGACAGATGGCGGCGGTGCCGACGGCCGCGACGGCCGCGAGCGAGAGCAGCATCCCGAACGCGACGTAGTGGAACGCCGATTCGCCGAGGAAGGGGATGACGCCCGCGAGCGAGAGCAGTATCGCCTCGAACGCGAGGAATCGGGCCGCCCACGGGTGCCGGACGAGCAGCGTCCCGAGGGTCTCCCGGTCGAGGGACAGGTCGAGGGAATCCGTTGAGTCCTGATGCTCGTGTATCTGAGCCATCGTGTACGACGACGTCCCGACGCCAACCGGGTATGAATCCGGCCAAGACTATGCTCCGTGAAGCTCCCTCCCGGCCCTCTCGGGGAGGCTCGTGGCCGTCGCGGACGTTCACCCCGGCGAACGGGCCGGTTCGACGCTCGACCGCGTTCTCGCTCCGTGAAACTGCCGCGAATCGACGGACAGCGCCCACGTCTCTTGGCCCAGGGTTTTTACCGCCGGAGGCGATGGCTCCCGACGTGCCCGGTGACTGGGACGCAGACACGCTGTTCGACGTGTTCGAACGCGAGACCGCCCGCGAGATACTGGCGTTGACGTCCGTCGAGCCGATGGCAGCCCAGGAGCTCGCCGAACGCACCGACGAGTCCGAACCGACGGTCTACCGTCGACTGGACGCGCTCGAGGAGTACGACCTCGTCGAGGAACGCACGCACATCGACGCCGACGGCAACCACTACAGCGAGTACGAGACGAACCTCGAGGCGGTCTGCTTCCAGCTCGAGGACGGCGGCTTCACCATCGACGTGACCTACCGGAAGGAACTCGTCGACTGACCGGCGCGACGCGGCTTCCGGCCGGCGGTCAGTCCAGCGCGGCTTCGAGCCGGTCGATGAGCGCTTCGTTCCCGACGTGCAGCGGGACGCGCTGGTGGACGTCGCCGTCGGGTTCGACGTCGAGGAGCGACCGCGTACCGTCGCTGGACGCGCCACCGGCGGTCTCGACGATGTGCCCGATGGGGTTGCCCTCGAACTGTAGACGGAGCTTCCCGTCGGGCGCCGATTCGAGGCTCGGGTACGCGAACACGCCACCGTACTCGACGACCTGGTTGACGTCGGCGATCATCGCGCCGCCGTACCGGAGCTTCAGCTCCTGTTCGATCTCGCGGACGTACGCCTCGAAGTCGTCGTGCCAGTCCGGCACGCGTCCACCGAACCCGTAGACGACGGGGTCGTCGGGAATCGTGACGTCGGCGTCCCGGACGCGACGGTCGCCGTCGACGACCTCGTACTCGACGACCTCGCCGTCCCGCGCGACCGTCATCGTCGTGATGGGGCCGTAGAGGACGAACGCGCTCGCGACGAGGTCGCGGCCGCGCGCCGGAATCGAGGCGTCGTACACCGCGAGGATGGTCCCCATCGCGTTGTTCGACTTCAGGTTCGACGACCCGTCGAGCGGGTCGACCGCGACCGCGAGCGCACCGTCGACGTCCGCGTCACCTTCGCCGACGTCGACGACGCCCTCGCGCTCCTCGCTCGCGTACTCGGCGACGCCGTCGATGGCGCCGAGGCGCTCCTCGAGGAGCCGGTCGGCGTAGACGTCGGCGGCGAGCTGGCGCTCGCCGCTCTCGTTCTCGGTGTCCTGGTAGCTGCGTCGGCCGACGAGCCCACCGCGGATGTCGGGCGTGGCGCTGGCGACGGCGTCGAGCACGGCGTCGACGGTGTCCTCCATCTGCACGGACATCTACTGGACGGCGTCGAGTGCGTGCTCCGCGGACTCTTCCTCGAAGATGACCTTCTCGAGCGCGTCGAGGATCTGGACGGGGTTGTCGCGCTGGAAGACGTTCCGGCCGACAGCGAGGCCCTTCCCGCCGGCGGCGATGCACTCCTCGACCTGCTTGAGGAACGCGTAGTCGTCGCTCTTCGAGCCGCCGCTCATCACGACCTTCGTCTTCCCGGCGGCGTCGACCGCCCACTCCATCGCCTCGACCGAGCCGGGGTACTTGACCTTCGCGACGTCAGCGCCGAGTTCGAGCGCGAGACGCGCGGCGTACGCGATGGTCTCGGGGTCCCGGTCGCTGCGGAGGCCCTGACCGCGCGGGTACGACCACATCACCGTCGGGAGGTCGTGCTCGCGCGCCTTCTCCTGGGCTCGCCGGAACTCCTCGGCCATCTCTATCTCGTTGTTCGAGCCACCGTAGAGCGTGAATCCGACGGCGTCCGCGTCGAGCTCCTCGGCGGCGTAGTCGACCGAGCAGTTCACCGCGCTGTCGGGTTCGCCGCGCCAGAGGTTCGAGGTGCCGTTGAGCTTCGCGAGCAGGTTGACGTCGTCCGCGTAGCTCGGGTAGTACGCCTCGGCGACGCCCTTCTGGACGGCCATCGCGGTGACGGCGTCGTGGGTGCCGACCTCGAAGACGGTCTCGGGGTCGATGGTCTCCGGAACGGGCTCGAAGTCGACGGGGCCGTGTTCGAGGCCGTGGTCCATCGCGAGGATGAGTATCTTGCCGTCGCGCACGAGCGGGGTGTCGTCGATGGGTCGCATTCTACCCGAGAATCCGCAAACTGACTACTAAGGTTTGACGGTCGTTCCGGACCGCGTCGATGGTTCCCAGACCGGTAGGAGCCGGCTTCTTCGGGCGGGAATCACTGGAATCCGCTTCCGAGAAACTGACTACGAGTGTAGTTAATCGTACTTAAACGTGGGTGGGTGTGGTCAGTCGGCGAGTTCGCGCGCCTGGAACCGCCACGTCCGCACCGCCATCACGTTCATGCCGAGGAGGTCGGCGACGGTGCTCGCGGACGCGAACCCGAGCTGCCGGACCGAGGTGATGCCGACGGCGGCGAGGCGGTCGGCGTCGTCGGGCCCGACGCCGGGGACGGCGGTGACGGGCGTCGGTCGGTCGCGGTCGGCCCAGACGTCCGCGGCCTCGCGCTCGACGGGGTCGTACTCGGGGACGCCCATCGCCTCCCAGTCGCTCGCGCTCGCCGCCACCCACTCGCGCTCGCCGTCCTGCAGCCCGGAGACCTCCGCCGAGCGGTCCTCGATACCCTCGCCGAACGTCGCCGAGTACGGGAGCGAGAACTCGCGACGGAGCGCGGTCGCCGTCTCCGCGTCGACGCCCGCCGACAGGAGGTCCCTGTAGCTCACCGCGCGTTCGCGGACGTCGACGGTCGCGATGTCGGCCTCGGCCATCGCGCTCGCGTTCGACTCCTCCACCCCGGGGAGCGCGGTCCGGTCCACCACGGCCTCACCCACCCCGCGCTCTGTCTCCTCGCTTGCCACGTTGCCCTACCCAAGACCGCACGTGGCTTGAATCTTGTTCAGCGCAACCAACTGGTCTCCTCGCGTATGATATCGAGAACCAGCCCGCGACATCGGGTGCGGATTCGCCGACTGCACGGTCGCGTCGGTGGGCGCGCGGTCGCCAGTGCACGGGGACCGGCAGGCTTACGCCGAATCCGCGAGACGCGCCGAACATGGTTCACGCACTCGACGAGATAGAGCGCGTCGGCGTCGTCGGCGCGGGCACGATGGGTAGTGGCATCGCGCAGGTCGCGGCGCAGGCGGGGTACGACGTGACGATGCGGGACATCGAGCAGGAGTTCGTCGACTCCGGATTCGGGACCATCGAGGACAGCCTCGACCGGTTCGTCGCCCGGGACAGCATCGACGCCGACGAGAAGACGGCGATACTCGACCGCGTCTCGGGCACCACCGCGCTCGACGACCTCGCGGACTGCGACGTCGTCGTCGAGGCGGCACTCGAGGACATGGACGTCAAACAGGATATCTTCGCCGACCTCGAGAACGTCGTGGACGACGAGTGCCTGCTCGCGACGAACACGAGCACGCTCTCGATCACGACCATCGCGAGCGCCATCGACAGCGAGGAGCGCGTCGTCGGCCTCCACTTCATGAACCCCGTTCCCGTCATGGAGGGCGTCGAGATCGTCGAGGGCGAGAAGACGGGGCAGTCGGTGCTCGACGTCGCACACGAGTTCGCCGAGGACCTCGGGAAGACGACGTGGGAGTCAGACGACAAGCCGGGGTTCGTCGCGAACCGCATCCTGATGCCGTGGATCAACGAGGGCATCCGCGCGTTCGACGAGGGCGTCGCGACGAAGGAGGACATCGACACGGGGATGGAGCTCGGGACGAACGTCCCGATGGGGCCGCTGACGCTCGCGGACCACATCGGCCTCGACATCTGCCTACACGCGAGCGAGACGCTCCACGAGGAGCTCGGCGACCGGTACAAGCCCGCGTACCTCCTGAAGCGGAAGGTCGACGCCGGCGACCTCGGGAAGAAGACCGGCGAAGGGTTCTACGAGTACGAGTGAGTCGCCGCCGGTGAAGCGGTGGTCGGTGGAACGGCAGTCGGTGAAGTGGCAGTCGGTGAAGTCGGCGTTTCACTCTCGGATGGTTTCTTGTCCGTGCGGTGAGACGATGGAGTCGTGACTCGCAGGTTGGTCCCCGTGGTCGCAGCGCTCGCGGTCCTCGCGCTCGTCGTCGCGCCGACTCTCGCGGTCGGCGCGCATCCGCCGGTCCCGCTCTGTGGCGGATGCACGGGCGGGTTCGAGGACGCGGCCGCGGCCCACGACGCGAACGCGACCGTCCAGCATAGCGAACTCGACCTCCGGTTCCACGAGAACGGGACGGCGACCGGCGAAGCACGGCTCCGCGTCGACGAGCGCGCCGCGGACCGCTTCCGCGAGAACGCGTCGCTGCTCGACGCTATCGCGCACGATGCGTTCGTCACGCCCGAGCGGAGCGAGGGCTCGCACTGGGCGAGTGACGCCGTCGTCCGCGACGTCGAGCGCGTCCGTGCCAGCGTCTACGCTCGGACGGTGACGGTCCGGTTCGTCCATCCCGACGCCGCTCGCGGCGGGTACGGTGACGTCGTGTACACCGACATGTTCCTGCGGAACGGCACCGTCGGCGGTATCGAGCTCCAGGTCGACCGGGCGACGGTCCGCGGACCGGACGGCTATCGGATCGTGCGTGCCCCCGACGGCTGGGGTGGCGACGCGATCAACTTCGAGGCGACCGACGAGTCGTGGTTCCTCGGATACGGCGGGTACGTCGCGTGGGCGCCCGACGCCGGCGCGGCGAGCTACGTGAGCGCGGCGGCGAGCATCTGGACGGCGGAGGCGACCACGGAGGTCCCGAACGTCCTGTCCACGTCGTGGCTCGCGGCGGTGCTCGCGGGCGCACTCGCGGGGGTGCTCTCCCTCCTGTCCTGGCGGTTCGACGACGCCGACTGGGCGTCACCGGGACGGCTCGCGGTCGGGTACGCCGCGACCGCGGTGGCGCTGCTGGGCGGAACGTACGCGGCGCTGGCGTGGGCGGGCCTGGGCGGGCTCGGGATGACGCTGCTCGCCGCGGTTCCCGGCGTGGTGGTGGCCGCCGTCGCGGCGGCGGCGCTCGCGGTCGTCGACAGTAATTCCGGATCGCCGCTCGCGCGCCTCCCGACCGCCGCGTTGTACGCGCTACCCGTCCTCGCGGTCGGGTCGTTCGCGACGGCGGTTGCCGCGCCGGGGACGGGCGTGCTCTGGGCGACGGCGGCGGGCGTCGTCCTCGTCGGCACGCTCGGCGTGGCGACGACCCGCGGGACGCTCCCGACGATAGCGGTCGCACTCGCGCTCGCGCTCGCCCCGGTGTGTCTGGCGTTCCCGTCGTTATCTCCGGCCAACTTCGCGCCACCGTTCGGGATGGGGTGGGTCGTCCTCGTGACCGTCCTCGGCGTCCCCCTGTTCGCCCTCGGTCGACGCACGGGCAGACCCGGCGGCCGGCGGCCGACAGCGGACGCCCCGGCGTCGGCTGGCGCAGCGGGCGAGGACTAGACGGCGAGCGAGGACTGGACGGCGAGAGATGGCTAGAGGTAGCCGGCGCGTTCGGCGAGCAGGAGCGGTGTGAGCGTCCACCCGGTCGCGTCCCCGGTGGTCGCGACCCGCATCGCCTCTGCGGGGTCGACGACGTGCACGTCGAGGAACTCGTCGGCGTCCGGGTCCGCGCCCGCGGCGCTGGGTTCGACGTCCGTCGCAACTACGATGGCCCGCCTGACCCTCGCGACGCCCATCGGCCGGTACGTCTGAAGTACCTCGACGCCGTCAACGGGGGCGTCGTACCCGGTCTCCTCGCGGAGTTCCCGGCGCGCCGCGGACTCGAACGACTCGTTCTCGCGGACGCCGCCGGCGGGGCACTCGACGCACGCCTCGCCGAACGTCGGCCGGTACTGCTCGACGACCACCACGTCGCCCGCCGGCGTGAGCGCGACCACCGCGACCGCTTCCGGGGTGTCCTCGTCGCCCGCGTCGACGTACGCGTGCTCGTCCCGGACGCCGTCCGGTCGCCGCACGCCCTCGCGGACGAGCGCGAGCGACCCCGCCGTCGCGACGCGCTCGCGGTCGTCGTCGTGGACCCACTCGTCGACCATGGTCGAGCGCTGGTGGTGCCCGGACAAGACACTTACCGTCCGCGGACGCATCGACGACCCATGAGCGCCCTCCATCGCGCTGCAGCCGTCGCGTTCGCGGTCCTCGCGGTCGCGGCCGTGCTCGCGCCCCTCGGGGTTGTCTCCGTCGCGGCGAGCACGCCCCCGGACCCGGTCTGTCCGGTTTGTGCTCGGCACGTCGAGTACGCGAGCGAGGACGCGGGCGTGGAACTGGACGTCGTCGAGAGCACCGTCACGATGCGGGTCCGGGACGACGAGAGCGCGCGGTTCAGCGCTCGCGTCCGCGTCACGAACGACACCGCCGCGGCGCTCCGCGGAAACGAGAGCGCGGTCGACGCGGTCGTCGCGCAGTCCTTCGAGTACGGGTACGTCGGCGACGACCGCGGCGCGCGCGAGGTCACGGCGTCGTTCGCGGACGACCGACTCGTCGTCGAGTGGACCATCCCGGACGCCGCACGCGACGGCCCCGGTGGGACGACTATCGTCACGCTGTTCGGCGAGTCCAGGTACGGCGTCCGCCTCGACGCGGACCGACTCGTCCTGTACGGCGACGACGACGGGCGCGTGGTGAACGCACCGCGTAGTGGCGTCGTCGAGGACCTCGCGGCGACCGGGAACGGGTCGCTCGACGGCGAGCGCGTCGTCTGGAACGGGAGCGCGGACTACGACGCAGCGAGCCATCTCCAGACCGGGACGTACGTCGCGTTCGCACCCCGCGAGGGCGTCGTCGCGAGCGCCGCCGGCGAGCTCGGGGTGGCGCTCGCGGTCGGCCCGTCGATGGTGTCGGACGCGGTCGTCGCTGGCGGTCCGAGCGCGCTCGTGCTCGCGGTGACGCTGGCCGGCTGCCTGTTCGCGCTCGGCGGCAGCCCGAACCCGGGACGGGCCGCGCGCTGGCTCGCCGCCGTCGGCGGCGTCGTCACCGTCGGCGGCCTCGCGTACGCGCTCCTCGCCGGGTACGGGCCGCTCGCCGACAGGAACCTCGAACTGCTCGCGCTTCCCGCCGGCATCGCCGCGTTCGGCGTCCTCACGGCTCGCGCGCCAGCGGTCGCGAACCTCCGCGAGGCCGCGCTCCGCGTCGCCGGGACGGTCGGCGTCGGCGGCGCCGTCGCCGTCGCGCTCTCGCCCGCGTTCCTGACCGTCGTCGTCGCGACGTTCACGGTCACCGTCGGCGGGTTCTACCTCGTCGGGGTCTACGACCAGCGCGTCGGCTGGCCGGTCGCACTCGTCACCGCCGTCGTGCTCGCGACCCCCGTCCTCGGCGTCCTCCCCACGACGCCCGTCGGCGGATTCGGTCCCAGATTCGTCGCGTTCATCGTGACGCCGGTCGCGCTCGTCGCCGCGGTCGTCGGCGTCGCCGCCTACCGCATCGGCGCCGGGAAACCAGTCACTGGTGAACGCGTCGTCGAACGCGCACAGACGGCGTGACGACGCCGTCGGGCGCCACGCCCGCCGCTCCGGGGAGAATCAGTACTTCCGTGCGAACATCAGGTAGCCGGTGTGGCCGACGCCGCCCGTGGCCGGGCGGCTCCCGCGGTCGTCGAAGTCCATCGGCCGCTGGATGGTCTCCTGCGTTCGAACGTCCTGGAGGCCGGCGTCGCGCGCCGCCTCGACCGCCTCGCGAGTCTGTTCGACGAACGGCGAGTACACCGCGACGAACCCGCCGTACCGAAGGACCTCGGGGGCTCGCGCGACGACGTCGGCGGCGTCGCCCGTGTCGAGCGTGAGCACGTCGTAGGACTCGTCGGCGTGCGCGTCCAGTTCCGCGGTGAGGTCGCCAGTGCGGACGTCGACGGTGTCGTCGACGCCCGCCAGTCGCATGTTCTCCCTGGCGACGTCCGCGAACTCGGGGTCGCGCTCGTACGTCGTCACCTCGGCCCCCATCCGGCCGAGGTACGCCGACAGCACGCCCGTCCCGGTGCCGGCGTCGAGCACGCGGTCGCCCTCGGCGATACCCGTCCGGCCGACGACGAGGCCGACGTCTCGCGGCATCATCGGCGCGCCGGTGCGCTCGAAGTGCTCGAAGAGGTCCGGGCCGCGGAGCGGCCGAACCGTGAACGCCTCGCCGAGATGCGTCTCGAGGACGTCGCCGTGTTCGACGTCCTCGGGGACGTCGAGGACGCCGAGGTCCGTGTGGAGTTCGTCCCCGGGAGCGCGGAGGTACTCGCGGTCCTCGTGGACGAGGAGGACGCTCACTCTTCGAGCTCGGAGACGGCGGCGGCGAGGTCGCCGTCGTTCGCCTCCAGAGCCTCGCGGGCCTGGTCCTCGGGGACGCCGGCGCGCATCGCGACGAGTTCGACGTCGTCGTCCGGGATGCCCGCGTCGTCGGAACCGCTAGCTCCTGCATCGCCGTCGCCGGACTCGACCGCAGGCGCGTCGCCGCTGCCTTTCTCGCGCGTGTCGGGCGACCCGACGACCTGGTAGGTCTCCTGGCCGCGGGCGTCCATCTTCGTCACCTGCGCGTCCGAGAAGTACATCTCCTCGTCCGCGGTCCGGATGATGACCTCCTCGACGTCGAGTTCGTCGACGTCGATACCCATCTGCTTCATCATCTGCTGCATCTTGCGCGGGTTCATCCCGCCGCCGCCTCCTCCAAACATACCTCTGAATCCTGCGTCGACGAGCAAAAGGGTGACGAACGCTCGCGTGACGCCCGAAGCGGACGCGCGCCGGGCGGACCCGCTACTCGTCGGCGCCTTCGCGGACCTGGACGGCCATCCCGGCGTCGAAGTCGAGCATTGCGTCGGCGGGGAGTTCGGCGCGGCCGACGGCGAGGACGTCGCCGCTGTCCTCGTGGACGACGGTGACCTCGTCGTAGGGGCGGATCTGGGGGTCGGCGTCGGCGACGAACTTCGCGAAGACGTTCTCGCCGTCGCGGACGAACGGCTCGCTCTCGTCGCCGACGACGACCTGGTAGGCGTCGTCGTCGAGGCCGGCGACGAGGCGGCGGCCGGCTTCGATGCCGAGCGTGTACCGGCCGTCGGTCCCGAGCGTGACGAGGCGGCCGTCGTCGACGGCGACCTGCTCGATGCGGCCGCTGGACGTTCGTTTGACGTCGTATCGTTCGTCGCCGGGGAACAGTGCGTCGCCGGCGCCGGCACCGAACTGGTACGTGGCGACGGTTCGGGCGCGGACGGCGTCCGCGAAGGCGTCCGTGGTCATGACCCCGGGTTCGGGACGCGGTGGTGAAAGCGTGTCGAACCCCGGCCGTCGCGTCGACCGTGCTGGAGTGCACCGGGGGAGCGCGCCCGAGAATCAACCACGGTCTTGCATGACACACGTTACCATATTTCTCAGGTGTCTCGAGAGAGAAAGATATAACCTTGGAGAACCGCGCTAGAACTGTACGCATGGACACAACGAAAGTCGCACTCGGTGCGCTCCTGCTCGTCGCGAGCACGGCAGCGCTCTTCGCACTCAGCCCGACGGACAGCGCCCTCCCGATGGTCGTCGGCGGCGTCGCCTCACTGACCATGGCAGCTGGCGCACTCCTCGTCGGAACGTCCGGCGAAGGCCGTCCGGTCTGAGCGCTCTTCCTTCTCGCCGCACGCGGCACGCTCGATAGCTTCGCGTCCGGTTCCTCGACGGTACCGCCTCCGCTCCCGTGGTAGTCTCACGTCCGCTCCGGTCGCGGGTGTCGACCGCGGTATCGACGACTCGCGGCCCCGGCTACCCGGACGACGTCGACCGCTTCGCGGTCAGAGCAGGAACGTCTCGTGACGCTCCTCGAGGTCGATGAACTCGTCGACGGCGTCGACGAGGTCCTCGCTCGTCGACGTCTGGAACCCCATCGCCTCGACGCGCACGCCCTCGTGACGGAGGTGACTGCAGAGCCGCGAGAAGTCGCCGTCGCCCGTGCAGAGGACGACCGTGTCGACGTGGTCCGCGAGCGTGACGGCGTCGAGACTCATCCCGACGTCCCAGTCGGCCTTCTTCGAGCCGTCCGCGAACGTCTTGATGTCCTTGATTTTCGTCTCGAACCCGATGTCGACGAGCGCGTCGAAGAACGACTCCTCCTCCTCGTGGTCCGCGCGGATGACGTACGCGATGGCGCGCGTCAGCGTCCGGTCCTGCACTGCCTTCTCGAGGAGCGACGAGTAGTCGATGTTCCGCGTGTACTTCGACTGCGCCGTATGGTAGAGGTTCTGCGAGTCGGCGAGCACCGCGACGCGCTGACCCGGATGGATGTCGGTCATACCTCGAACTGCGGCCGTCTCCCTGAAGGGTCTTGCTACCGACCCGGTACCAGCGGTCGACCTGGGCCCTCGACCCGCCCCGTACAGCGCCCCATGTGAGCACGAACCACGGTATCGGCGGCGGACGCGGGCAGGTTCTGCGGTCGGCACAAACATTATGCCGTTCGGCCCCCCTCGACCTGATGATGCGGCGTGACACCTCGCGACCGGTTCGCTCCCGGCCCGAGAGTGCCACAGCTCGTTTTACATTCGGCAAACGGACGCGATAGCCGCTCGCAGCGGGCGTAGCACCCCCGTTCCGGGCGATTCTGATTGTTCGACTCGCGTTCCACCATCCGACAGCCGACGTTCCCGACCCGACAGCCGACATCAACGTAATGACAGCTCACATCGACCTGCGCGGCGTCTATCCCGCGCTCACCACGCCGTTCGCCACGGACGGCAGTATCGACTTCGAGACACTCCGCGCGAACGCCCGACGCGTCGAAGCCGCGGGCGTCGACGGCGTCGTCCCCGTCGGTTCGACGGGCGAGTCCGCGACGCTCACGCACGACGAGCACGTCGCGGTCGTCGAGGCCGTCGTTGACGCCGTCGACGACGTCCCCGTCATCGCCGGCGCCGGCTCGAACAACACCCGCGAGGCGCTCGCCCTCGGCGAACGCTCCATCGAGGCGGGCGCCGACGCACTCCTCCTCATCTCGCCGTACTACAACAAGCCCGAGCAGCGCGGGCTCGTCTCGCACTACGAGACGCTCGCCGCCGAGATCGACGCGCCACAGATCGTGTACAACGTCCCCTCGCGGACGGGGCGGAACATCGACCCCGACACCGCGGTCGCGCTCGCCGAGCGCGAGAACGTCGTCGGGTTCAAGGCCGCGTCGGGCGACCTCGCGCAGATCGCGGAGATAATCGAGCGGACGCGAGACGAGGCGTTCGCGGTGCTCTCGGGCGACGACGCGCTCACGCTCCCCATCTGCTCGATGGGCGGCCGGGGCACCATCTCGGTGGTTGCGAACGTCGAGCCCGAGCGAACGACCGCGATGGTCGGTGCGGCGCTCGCGGGCGACTACGAGACCGCGCGCGCCATCCATCACGAACTCGGCGAGCTGAATCGCGCGCTGTTCTGGGAGACGAACCCGATTCCGGTGAAGGAGGCGATGCACGTCCGCGGCCACCACGCCCCCACGTTGCGGTCGCCGCTCGGCCGACTCGCGCCGGAGTACCGCGACGACCTCGCGGCGGTGCTCGACGACCTCGACGACTTCGAGCGCGAACGATACGACGACCCAGGCGACGACGCGGGCCGAGTACCGGAGGTGGACCCCTGATGCGCGTGGCCGTCACGGGCGCGACCGGCCGGACGGGTGGCGAGACCCTCGCGGCGGCGGTCGACCGCGGGTGCGACGTGGCGTTCGCGACGGCGCGCGACCCGCCGGCGTCGCCGGTCGCGGGCGTCGACGTCGACGCGAGCGAGGAGTTCGCGGCGCTCCTCGACGCGCACGAGCCGACCGTCGTCGTGGACTTCACGGGCCCGGAGTCCTGCGTCGAGTACGTCGACGCGTGCGCCGACGCGGGCGTGGCGTTCGTCACCGGAACGACGGGACTGACCGACGACCAGCAGGCCGCGGTCGAGGCGGCGAGCGAGGAGGTTCCGGTCCTGCAGGCCGCGAACTTCGCGCGCGGCGTCCAGGCGTTGCTCGGTCTCGTCGGCGACGCGGTCGCCGCACTCCCCGGGTACGACGTCGAGCTCGTCGAAGCCCACCACGACGGGAAGCGCGACGCGCCCAGCGGGACCGCGGAGGCGATGCTCGACGCGGTCGACGACGCCCGCGAGACTCACGGGGTCGACGCGGGCGAGGCTGCGGGCGAGCGCGTCCACGGTCGCGAGGGCGAGGCGACCCGCGCGCCCGGCGAGGTCGGCGTGCACTCGCTGCGCGCCGGCGACGTCCCGGGGGAGCACGAGCTCGTCGTCGCGGACAACCACGAGGAGCTTCGGCTCCAGCATCGCGCGACCGACCGCGGCGTGTTCGCCGCCGGCGCGCTCGACGCCGCCGAGTGGCTCTCGGGGCGAGCGCCGGGCTGGTACGACTTCGCGGACGTCGTCGGTGCCGACGGCGCGGGAGCGGCAGCATTGGGCGGTACCGGCGACGGTCAAGTAGCCGCGGACGCTGGAGGCGAGCAATGAGTCTGGAAGCGGACGTCGCCGACCTCTGGGCGCGACACGAGGCCGGTGACCTCGACGCGGACGCCCAGCACGTCCACGACGTCCTGCACGCGTTCCTCGACGCGCTCGAAGTCGGGGACGTGCGTGCCGCGGAACCGACCGGAGACGACGCGGGCGCGGACCGCTGGGAGGCCAACGAGTGGGTGAAGCGAGGCATCCTCCTCACCTTCGCGACGCACGACATCGAGGGGTACGAGTACGGCGGCGTGACGTACAACGACGTCCTCCCCCTGCAGGACACGAGCGAGTACGGCGCGCGCGGCTCGCGGAACACCCCGGACGGCACGGTCGTCCGGACGGGCGCGCACGTCGGGAGCGATTGCATCCTGATGAGCCCGAGCTTCGTGAACGTCGGCGCGTACGTCGACGACGGGACGCTCGTCGACTCCTGCGACACCGTCGGTTCGTGCGCGCAGATCGGTGCGGACGTGAAGCTCGGCGCGAACACCCTCGTCGGTGGCGTCCTCGAACCCGTCGAGGGGACGCCGGTCGTGGTCGAGGACGGCGTGAGCCTGGGCGCGGGCTGTCGCGTCACCTCCGGGTTCGTCGTCGGCGAGAACTCGGTGGTCGGCGAGAACACGCTCCTGACGCCGCGCATCCCCGTGTACGACCTCGTCGACGACGAGGTGCACTACGGCGAGCTCCCGCCGGAGCGACGGGCGTTCCAGCGGTACGTCGAGTCGAGCGTGAGCGACGAGGACCTGATACCCGGCAGCGCGTACAAGCCCGCGGTCGTCGCCACGGACCTGAGCGAGGACACCCTGGAGGCGACCGAGCGCGAGGAGGTGCTCCGGGAATGACCGAGGAGTCCGCGAGCCACACCGACGGCGCGACCGACGACCGGGGCGGCGGTGCCGCCAGCGACGGCGGCCCGGACGTCCGACGGCTCGCGGACTGGGACGCCGAGGCCCTCCTCGACGTGCGCCGCCGGTACGGCAGTCCGTGCTACGTCCTCGACCTCGACCGCGTCCGCGAGAACTACCGGCGGCTCGACGCGGCGTTCGCGGACGCGGACGTCCACTACGCCGCGAAGGCGAACGCGCTCGGCCGCGTGCTCGACGCGCTGCACGACGAGGGCGCCGGCGTGGAGTGCGCGAGCGCCGGCGAGGTCGTGCGTGCGCTCGACGCCGGCGTCGACAGCGCTCGCGTGCACTACACCGCGGTGAACCCGCCCGCGGTCGACCTGGACACGGTCGTCGAGCTCTGGAACGACGGCGTCGCCGCCGACGTCACCGTCACCGTCGGCGCCGAGGACACCGTCGCGCGCCTCGCGACCCGGGGCTACGACGGCCGGTGCTGCGTTCGCGTCAACCCGGGCGTCGGTGCCGGCCACCACGAGAAGGTCCGGACGGGCGCGAACGCGAAGTTCGGCGTCCCGCTCGACCGCGCGGGCGCGGTGGCTCGAACCGCCGCCCAGGCGGGCATGGACGTCGTCGGCGTGCACGCCCACGCCGGCTCGGGCATCCACGACGCCGACGACCTGGACGCTCACCGCGAGATGGTCGCGCGCGTCGGCGACGTCGCTCGCGACCTCGACGCCGCGCACGACGTCGAGTTCGTCGACGTCGGCGGCGGCCTCGGCGTGCCCTACCGCGAGGCCGACGACCCACTGGACCTCGACGCCGTCGCGGACGCGACCCGCGACGCACTCGGCGACGTCGACGCCACCCTCGTCCTCGAACCCGGGCGGTACCTCGTCGCCGACGCCGGCGTCCTCCTCACCGACGTCAACACCGTCAAGGACACGCCCGAGACCCTCGTCGTCGGCGTCGACGCCGGCATGACGACGCTCGCCCGCCCCGCCATCTACGGCTCCTCTCACGCCCTCCGCAACGTCTCCGCGGACGCGGTCGACGACGCGGCCCGCGAGGCCGACGCGACGCGAGGGGGTGACGGTCGCGGCGAGGTGCGTGCGACCGTCACCGGCCCCATCTGCGAGAGCAGCGACGTGTTCGCCGAGGACCGCCCGCTCGCCGAACCCGTCCGCGGCGACGTCCTCGCGGTCGGGAACGCCGGCGCGTACGGGTACGAGATGGCGAGCACGTACAACTCCCGGCCGCGACCCGCGACCGCCGTCCTCGAGGACGGCGCGGCGACGCTCGCACGTCGCCGCGAGACCCTCAGCGACATCACGACTCTGGAACTATGAACGTACAGCGACACATCCACCATCGACGCAGTCACGCGCCGCTTCGAGCCGAACAGCCAGCAGCCGGACGCTCCGGGACCGGAACCACCGCCGGCGAACGTGGAGGTGGCCGATGAGCGTCCACGACGAGGTCGGGTTCGAGAAGTACCACGGCACCGGGAACGACTTCCTGGTCGTCGACGCCGACGAGTACGTCCCGGACCGTGCGGCGTTCGCGACCAGGCACTGCGACCGGAGCGACGGCGTCGGCGCCGACGGCGTGCTCTTCCTCGCGCTCGAGGACCGCTTCGACCCGCCGCGGGTCGTCATGACGCTCGTCCAGCCCGACGGGTCGACCGCGGCGATGTGCGGGAACGGGGCGCGCGTCGCCGCCGAGTGGGCGATGGAGCGCACGGGCGCGTCCGAGGTCATGATCGACACGCAGGCCGGGACGCGGCACGCGTGTCGCGAAGGCGGGGACGTCGCCATCGAGATGGGGGAACCGCGGTTCGAGCCCGAGGTGGTCCCGCTCGCGGACGAGTACGACGAGCCGATGCTCGGCGCGGAGCTCGAAGGGTACGCGGTGACCGCGTTGAACACGGGCGTCCCGCACGCGGTCGTGTTCGTCGACGACGTCGACGCGGTGGACGTCGACGCGGTCGCCCCGCCGATCAGGAGTCACGACGCGTTTCCAGAGGGCGCGAACGTGACGTTCGCCTCGCGGCGCGACGACGGCGGGTTCGACCAGCGGACGTACGAGCGCGGCGTCGAGGGCGAGACCGCGTCCTGCGGGACGGGCGCTGTCGCCATCGCCGCGGCGGCGCGCGTCCGCGACCGCGTCGCGGTGGACGTCGTTCACGTCTCGCCGCCGGGCGGGGACCTCGTCGTGTCGTTCCCCGAGGACGGCGCGGCGACGCTGACGGGGCCGGTCGTCCACGAGTTCGACGGTGAGGCCGCGGCGACCGTCGAGCGCGTGCCCTCGCAGCCGTGACCGAGCACGACGGCACGTCCGGTCCGGCGGCGTTCGACCCGGTCTCCTTCCTGGAGTCGCTCGCGGCGTTCGAGACCCACGAGCGCGTCGACGACGCCCGCGAGTACCTCGTCGAGACGGTTGACGAGCACGCGGCGTCGGGCGTGGCGGCGTCGGTCGACGACGCCGGGAACGTGCTCGCGACGACCGGCGACCCGTCCGCTGGCGCGCACGTCGTCCTGAACACGCACGTCGACACGGTCCCGCCGGACGTCCCATTCGAGCGCGACGGCGACGTCCTCCGCGGTCGCGGGACCTGCGACGCCGGTGGGCCGCTCGCCGCGCTCCTGGCGGGGTTCCTCGCGGTCGACCGCACGGTCGCGTCCCGGGACGACGACGCGGTCTCGGGTGCGGTGACGCTCGCGGTGACGCCCGACGAGGAGACGCTGAGCGAGGGCGCACACCACCTCGTCACCGCCGGCGGGACCGACGCGGCGCCCGCACCGGTGGCGGCCATCGAGGACGCGGACGCGTTCGTCGTCGGCGAACCGACCGGGCTCGCAGCGTGCACGGCCGCGAAAGGCCGATTCCAGGGGACGCTGACGCTCGCCGGCGAGAACGCGCACGCGGCCGAACCGGCGTCGGGGACGAACGCCGTGGCGGCGCTCGAGGACGCTCTGGGGGGAGTCAGGGCGTTCGACGACCGCGCGGACGCCCCGCCCGTCCACGACCGGCTCGGCGCGGCGACGCTCACGCCGACGGTCGTCGACGGCGGCACGGCGACGAACCAGGTGCCTGCGAGCGCGAGCGTCGTGCTCGACCGACGGTCGGTTCCGCCGGAGACCGCCGACGGGTTCCGGGACGCACTCCTCGCGCAGGTCCGCGAGGCCGTCCCGGGCGACGTCGGCGTCGAGTTCGCGTTCACCGAGCGCGAGACGCCGTTCCTGGAGGCGTGGGCGACCGACGAGACGGCGCCCGTCGTCGACGCGCTCGTCGACGCCGGTGCGGCGCCGCCGCGGCCGTTCGGTGCCGCCACCGAGGCGTCGTACTTCGCCGCGCTCGCGCCGACGGTCGTCTTCGGGCCCGGCGTCCTCGCGGACGACGACGGCGCGGTCGCGCACTCCCCGCGCGAGTACGTCCGAGCGACCGACGTCGAACGCGGCGCCACCGTCGTCGCGGACGCGCTCCATTCGCTCCTCGACTGACCGGAATCACGGACACCTCTTCGCCGAACTGGTACCACCGAAAGCAGGCCCGAGACGCGAGAATACGCCCGCTCCGGCGGCTCAAGAACAGCTGAACGGTACGTTCATGGGTTCTTGCGTCGTAGGTGTCGTATGAGTGCGATATCCATAGCGGGGCTGACCAAGGACTACGGGGACGTCCGCGCGAACGACGACGTCACCCTCGACATCCGCGATGGCGAGATATTCGGGTACCTCGGGCCGAACGGCGCGGGGAAGACCACGACCATCCGCACCCTCATGGGGTTCCAGTCGCCGACCAGCGGCACCGCGACCGTCCTCGGCGCGGACATCGCCGACGAGGCGGCGCTCGCCGACGCCCGCGAGCGAATCGGGTACCTCCCCTCGAACCCGGCGTTCGACGAGGAGGCGACCGGTCGCGAGGTCCTCGACCTCCACGCGAGCCTCAAGGGCGACTCGCGACGGGCGGAACTCCTCGACCTGTTCGACGTCCCCGTCGACCGCGAGGTACGCGGGTACTCGACCGGGCAACGCCAGAAGCTCGGGCTCGTACAGGCGTTCATGCACGACCCCGAGCTCCTCGTGATGGACGAACCGACGGGCGGCCTGGACCCGCTCGTCCAGCGGACGTTCAACGACTTCGTGCGCTCGGAGAAGGCCGCCGGGAAGACGATATTCCTGTCCTCGCACGTCCTGAGCGAGGTCCGTCGGGTCTGCGACCGCATCGGAATCATCCGCGAGGGCGAGATCGTCGAGGTCGCGTCCGTCGCCGACGTCCTCCAGCGTGCCGGGAAGTTCGTGCGCGCTCGCGTCGCCGCCGACGTCTCCCGGGAGGACGTCGCGCTCGACGGCGTCCACGAACTCACCGTCGAGTCGGTGGACGGCGGCTACGCCGACCTCCCGATGGCGACCGCCGGCGAGACCGAGAGTGGCGGCGGTCGCCGTCGAGTTGCGGACGACAACGCCCTCACCGGGTTGACGTTCACGTACACCGGGTCGTTCGACGCGCTCGTCGACTACCTCGCTTGCTTCCACGTGCTCGAACTCGACGTCGAGGAGGCGCCGCTCGAACAGGTCTTCATGCGGTTCTACGACGGCGAGACGCCCGACGTCGTCGAGACGCCGGGCGACGACCCCGAGTCGACCGCGCCGTCGTCAGCCGGGACGGCGAACGACGAGGACGCGATGCCAGCGGGAACGGACCCCGGACGAGGGGGTGAGGACTGATGCTGGAGTTCGCGCGATACTACGGGCGACGCCGCGTGAAGGGGTCGGTCGCGATGACGGCCGGTTTCACCGTGCTCGTCGGGCTCTACGTGTGGATGTACCCGACCGTGAGCGAGGGCGTCGACCTCGACGAGTACGTGCAGTCGTTCCCGCCCGCGCTTCGGCAAGCGTTCGGCATCGAAGCGCTCGGCACCATCGAGGGGTTCCTCGCCGCCGAGCTGTACGCGTTCGGATGGGTGCTCCTGCTCGGTATCTACTTCGCGTACGCCGCCGCGAGCCTCGTCGCCGACGACGTCGACCGCGGCCGCATGGACATGCTCCTGTCCCTGCCGGTGTCGCGCTCGAAAGTCCTCCTCGAGAAGTTCGCGAGCGTCCTCGTCCCGCTCGCCCTCGTGAACGTCGTCACGCCGGTCGTCGTCTCCCTCGCATTACTGGGAATCGACGAGTCGATCTCGGTCGCGGACCTCGTGGCCGTGCACGCGCTCTCGGTCCCGTACCTCCTCGTTGCGGCGGCCGTCGGGCTCCTCGCATCCGTGGTGTTCGACCGCGCGAGCGTCGCGCAGCGCGTCGCCGCAGGCGGGTTCTTCGGGTTGTTCCTGCTGGATTCCGTCACGGCCGAGACGGACCTCGCGTGGCTCGGGTCGCTCTCCCCGTCGCGGTACTACGACCCGACCGCGATACTCGTCTCGAGCGAGTGGGACCTCCAGGGCGCCGGCGTCCTGCTCGCCGCGACCGTCGTCCTCCTGCTCGCCAGCCGCGCGTACTGGCAGCGGAAGGACATCGCATGAGCGGCGGGTTCAGCGACGCGGACCGAAAACGCATCCGCGAGGACCTCGTCGCCACGGGACGCGAGCTCTTCGAGCGGTACGGACTCTCGAAGACGACCATCGCGGACCTCACCGCCCCCGTCGGCATCGCGAACGGGACGTTCTACCAGTTCTTCGACTCGAAGGAGACGCTGTTCCTGGAGGTGCTCGACCGCGAGGGCGAACGCCTCCTCCCGGAACTCCTCGCGCCGTTCGAGGACGGCGCGCACGACGACCCCGAGGCGGTCATCGTCGCGTTCCTCACGCGACTGATGGACGAGATCGAGACGAACCCCCTCGTCAGGCAGTTGCTCGTCGACGTCGACGACCTCCAGCGACTCCGGGACGTCCACACGGACACGGAACTGGAGGCTGAACGGCAGGAATCGCTCGCGTACTTCCTCCCCTACGTCGAGGCGTGGTACGAGACCGGCGACGTCGACGGCCCGGACGCGGAGACGGTCGCGAACGCCATCCGCGCGGTCTCGCTCCTGACGCTTCACATCGAGGACCTCGGCGGTGGCGAGACGTACCGGGAGACGCGCGACCTCGTCGTCGAGGCGGTCGCGAAGGGATTGACGACCGACTGAACCGCCGGCCTGCCGCGGCGACGAGGTCAGCTGTCGGCGTCGACGTCGTCGACGAGGTCGCTCGCCACGCCGACGTACCCCGTCGGCGTCAGGGCTTTGAGTTCCTCGCGGACGTCGTCGTCGACGTCGAGGTCGTCGAACAGGTCGTGGAAGTCCTCGACCGTCACGCGCTTCCCTCTGGTGAGGGCCTTCACGCGCTCGTAGGCATCGGTGTCGCCCTCGCGGCGGAGGATGGTCTGGATGGCTTCGCCGAGAATCTCGGGCGTGGACTTGAGGTCCTCGCGCATCACGTGCTCGTTCGGGACGACCTTCGCGAGCCCGTTCTGGGTCTTGTCGTACGCGATGAGGCAGTGGGCGAACGCCCCGCCGATGTTGCGTTTCACGGTGGAGTCCGAGAGGTCGCGCTGGAGGCGGCTCGTGGTGACGTACTCGGCGAGGAAGCGGAGGTCAGAGTTCGCCTTCGAGAGGTTCCCCTCGGAGTTCTCGAAGTCGATGGGGTTGACCTTGTGCGGCATCGTCGAACTCCCGGTCTCGCCCTCGGCGGCCTCCTGGCCGAGGTAGCGCTGGCTGACGTAGAGCCAGACGTCCCGGTCGAGGTCGAGGAGCACCTGGTTCGCGCCGCGGAGCGCGTCGAAGAGCGCGGCGATGTCGTCGCAGGGGTTGACCTGCGTGGTCAGCGGCGTGAACTCGAGGCCGAGGGCGGTGACGAACTCGCGGGCGAACGCCCGCCAGTCCACGTCGGGGTACGCGGCGTCGTGGGCGGCGTACGTTCCGGAGGCCCCGGCGAGCTTCCCGCTGAGCGCGTCCGTGGCGTCGGTCACCCGGGCGCTCGTCCGGCCGAGTCGCGCGGCGTACACCGCCATCTCCTTCCCGAAGGTGGTCGGCGTCGCGGGCTGGCCGTGCGTGCGCGCGAGCATCGGGACGTCGCGGTGCTCGCGCGCCATCTCGGCGAGCGTGTCGCGTAGCTCGCGGAGCTCGGGGAGGAGGACGTCCTCGACGGCGCCCGTCGCGAGCAGGCGGTGCGCGAGGTTGTTCACGTCCTCGCTCGTCAACCCGAAGTGGATCCAGTTCGCCGCGTCGAGGTCATCGGGCTGGTTCAGACGGACGTAGTACTCGACGGCCTTCACGTCGTGGTTCGTCGCGGCGAACTCGCCGTAGCCCTCGGTCTCGATCTGCTTGACGAGTTCGGCGTCCGCGGTCGTCCAGTCCTCGTAGCACGCGCGCAACTCGGCGGTCTGTGCGTCCGTGATCTCGAGGGGCGTGGCGTCGAGGTCGCTCAGGGCGAGGAGGTACTCGACCTCGACCTGGACGCGAGCGCGCATCAGCGCGGACTCGCTCGCGTGGTCGGCGAGCGGACTGGTCCGCGAGGCGTACCGGCCGTCGAGCGGTGACACGGCCAGCAGGGGGTCTGTCATGGCCGGAACTGCCACCGGTGTCGGCAAAAGGGTGTCGGAACGCAACCACACGGGCGTGCATACTCGGGAGGCTCCCACGCTGATTCGAGCCATAGTTATCCGTGCTCATGCATACTTCTGCGGTCTGGACCGGAACTACTAACCCGCCGGCGGAAGCCGCTCTAGATATGACACGCATCGCGGGCCTCGCCTCGAACCGCGGCCGGAACCTCATGCACGTCCAGGACCTCGCGCCCGGCGGCGCTCAACTCGCCGTCGTCGCGAGCAACCACGCGGACGCGCCCGTCCTCGAGAAGGCCGAGGACCGGGGTCTCCCGACCGTCGCCGTCGAACGCGGCGACGACGAGTCCCGACGCGAGCACGAGCAGCGCCTCGTCGACGCGCTCGCCGACTACGACGTCGACCTCGTCTGCCTCGACGGCTACATGCGCATCCTCTCCGACACGTTCCTCTCGGCGATGCCGACGACGCTCAACGTCCACCCGAGCCTCCTTCCCGCCTTCCCGGGCATGGACGCGTGGGGCGACGCGCTCGACGCCGGCGCGAAGACCACGGGCTGTACGGTGCACGTCGTCACGGACGCCACCGACGACGAGGGCGAGGTCGTCGAGGGCGCGGTCGACGGCGGCCCCATCGTCACGCAGGAACCCGTCCCCGTCTACGACGGCGACGACGACGAGTCGCTCGCCGAGCGCGTGCTCTACGAGGGCGAGTTCAAGGCGTACCCGCGCGCCGTGAAGTGGTTCGCCGAGGACCGCGTCGACGTCGACCGCGACGCGAACGCGGTCTCCGTCGCGGGCGACGAAGCGGGCGACCTCCCCGAGCGCCGCGTCGTCACCGAGGACCGCCACGCGGACCTCCGGTACGGCGAGAACCCGCATCAGGACGCCGCGCTCTACGCCGACAACACGACCGAGGAGGCGAGCGTCGTCCACGCCGACCAGTTGAACGAGGGCGCGAAGGCGCTCAGCTACAACAACTACAACGACGCGGACGGTGCGCTGAACCTCATCAAAGAGTTCGACGAGCCCGCGGCCGCGGTCATCAAGCACACGAACCCCGCCGGGTGCGCGGTCGCGGACACCCTCAGCGAGGCGTACGCCGACGCGCTCGCGACGGACGCGAAGTCCGCGTTCGGCGGTATCGTCGGCCTGAACCGCGAGTGCGACGTCGAGACCGCGGAGCTCGTCGCGGACTCGTTCAAGGAGGTCGTCGTCGCGCCCGGCTACACCGACGACGCGCTCGACGTCCTCACCGACAAGAAGAACCTCCGAATCCTCGACGTGGGCGAGCTGGGCGAGGTCACGGAGACGTTCACGAGCAAGGAGCTCGTCGGCGGCCGCCTCGTCCAGGAGCGCGACCTCGAACCCGTCACGCGCGAGGACCTGGAGGTCGTCACGGAGCGCGAACCGACCGAGGACGAGCTCGAGTCGCTGCTGTTCGCGTGGAAGGTCCAGAAGCACGTGAAGTCGAACGGTATCGTGTTCGCGACGGGCACGGAGACGGTCGGCCTCGGCGTCGGCCAGGTGAGCCGCGTGGACGCGGTCGAGATCGCGGCGATGAAGGCCGAGCGCGACGCCGAGGGCAAGACCGCTGAGGGTGCGGTGATGGGGTCGGACGCGTTCTTCCCGTTCCCGGACGCCGTCGAGAAGGCCGCCGACGCCGGTATCGAGGCCGTCATCCAGCCCGGCGGGTCGAAGAACGACGACGAGGTGATCGAGGCGGCGGACGAGCTCGGGATGACGATGGTCATGACCGACCAGCGGTGTTTCAGACACGACTGAGCGAAGCGAAGGAGTGTCTGGAGTCAGTGGACGAGCGGACAGCGCGTCTGGAGCCAGTGGACGAGGAGAGCGCGTCTGGAGGCGGTGAACGACGCTCAGTCCGTGGTGGTCCCCTCGTCGTTTTCGATGGTGACGGTTCGCGTGACGCTGTCGAGTCCCCAGTCGAGGACGATCTCGAGCTCGTAGCCGTCGCCCTCGGTGGGGGCGTATGGTTCGAACGTGAGGGACGCGGTATCGCCGGGGGCGACGGTCTCGCCGCGCGTCCACCACTTGTCGTGGATGGCGTCGTGCGTGCTGGTCGCGACGAGCGTGCCCGGGCCGTCGCCGGTGTTCTCGACGACGAGTTCGTACTGGAGCGGCCCATCGGTGACGACGTCGGGAACGTCGGGGGTCACGGTGAGTTCCGGCGGGGCGCGGAGCGTCGCGAGGAGGTCGTCGTCGAGCGGATACCGTGCGTCACCCGTCGTCGTGCGGAGGACGAGTGCGGCGCTGTCGACGTCGTCGCCGGTCGGTATCGTCGCCGCGAACTCGACCGGGCGTCCGCCGTCCGTGCGACTGTACGCGTCCGAGTCGTCGTAGCGCTCGCCGTCGACGCGGACGCCGACCGGTGGGTCGCGAGCGAGGGCGCGGGCGCGGTCGGCACCGGAGAGTCGGACGACGACGAACGCGTGGTCGTCGCGACCGTGGGCGTCCCACATCGGCCACTGGCGCTCGACGAACGTCGACTGGAGGGAAAGCGACCCGAGTTCGGCGGTCGTCGCGCCCAGGTCGACCGCGTCACCGACCTCGACCGTTCGCGGACCGTCGTCGGTCGGTGCCGTCGACGCCGTCGCGTCGCGGCCGCTGGTCCCGTCGGTGGCGCGGGGCTGGTCGGTGTCGGTCGCCTCGGTGTCGACGCACCCGGCGGTACTGGTTCCGAGGGCGACGACCGCGGTGGACGCGAGGAGGGCGCGGCGGCGCATGCGAGAGGCTGCCGGCGCCGTCGGTAAGTGTCTTCGGCACGGTGGCGACGACCGGTCGTCCCGAGTGTGGGGTCAGTCGTCGACGACCGCGACCTCGAAGTCCTCGTCGCCGATGCCGTAGTCGACGTCGACGTAGATGGAGTCGTAGCTCCCATCGCCGACGCGCGTGTCGTGGACGTGGGTGGCGCGGACGGTCTCGCCGGCGGGGACGGTGGTGCGGTGGGTCCACCAGGCGTCCGCGATGACGCCGTGCGTGGTGGTCCACGCGACCGTGCCGGGGTTCGAACCGTCGTTCGTGAGGACGAACTCGACGGGGACCGTCGCGCCGCCGGTCTCGGCGGGGACGTCGAGGGCGGTCGAGTACCGCGGCGGGTCCGCGAGGACGTCGAGGTGGGCGTCGGTCAGCGGGTAGCGCACGGGCCCGCCGTTCTCGAGGACGACGGCGCCGTCCTGGACGGTGTCGCGGTCGGGGACGCTCGCGGCGAGACGGTAGCCGTCCTGGTCGCTCTCGTTCACGAGCGCGCCGGTGCTGGCCTCGCCGCCGTCGAACTCGGTGCGGACGGTGGCGTTCCGGACGGCGTCCGCAGCGTTCGACGACTCCCCGCCGGTCGGTGCCAGCGGGAGGACCGCGAACCGACCGCGGGGGTTCGCCTGAGCGTCCCAGTGCCAGAACGGCTGGCCTTGCTCGACGAACGTCGTCTGGAGTCGGAGGTCGCCGACCTCGAAGTCGACGCCGTCGAGCGTGACGACCTCGCCCGATGCGAGCTCTCGCGAACCTCGGACCGGGCCGGCGAGGCAGCCGGCGGTCCCGAACGCGAGGCCTGCGATGGCGGTGGAAGCGGCGGTCGAGAGGAGGGCGCGGCGGCGCATGCGAGTTGCTTCAGCGACGTCCGGTAAGTGTCTTCGGCCGGTGGAGTGCGTGGGTTTTTCCACCCCGTCCCGCTAGGTCGGTGAGTATGAGCGTGCTCTCGGACCGACGCCTGCGGTGGCTGTCGGTCGCGCTGGTGCTGGTGGCGCTCGCGGCGGTCGGCCTCCTGGGCGTCGGGACGCTGGCGGTGGTGTCCGCGATCACGGCCGCGTCCGCCGGCGACGCGCTCCTCCTGGTCGTGCTGCGCGCGGCGCTCCCGTTCCTGCTCGGGCTCGCGGCGCTGTCGGTCGTCGGAGCGGGATTGCTGGCGTGGCTGCTCGTGCGCGCGCTCCGGCTCGCGGAGCTCCCGCGGAGCGAACGCCTGGAACGTGTCGCCCGGGGCGTGGAGGGACAGGTGCCGTGGCTGGCCGAGGTGAACGTCTCCGACCGCGTCGCGCCCACGGTCGAGGACCGCCGCGAGGCACTGGTGGAGCGGTACGCGTCCGGGGAGCTCACCGAGCGCGAGTTCGAGCGCGAGATGGAGGGCTTGCTCGCCGAGGAGGACGCCGCGACGGACTGGTCGGCGACGAACCTCGACGACGAGTTCGACCGCGGGTTCGCCGCGGACCTCCGACGCGAGGACGCGGACGATGACGCTGCCGGCGGCGCAGGTAGCGACGCGGACGCGAGTACCGGCGCCGAGGGCGCTAGCGGCGACAGCACGAGCGCGCGCGCCGACGCCGGGAGCGCCGACGTCGAGCACGACCGCCGGTAGCGGTCGGGTCGTCGCGGCCGACGAACCGACCCGGTGGTCCCTCGCAGGTTTCTTCTCTCGGCGGCCCGTCGACGGTCGCATGGGGTTGTTCGACGCGATGCGTCGCGCGGTCGGTCGCGGCGCCGACGCGGACGCGACAGACGACGACGCGGGCGACGCGGAGAGCGCTCGCCGGGCGGACGACGACGGGGCGTGGGGGCTGGACGCGGACGCCGCCGCGGTCGACCCCCAGCCGGGGCCGCGGCGTCGCGGCGGCGGGCACGGCCGGCACTGGGACACCGCGGTCGACTCAGACGAGGCGCTCCAGCGGGTCGTCGAGACGACGCTCGAGGACGGCCGTGTCCGCGAGAGCCGCGTCGAAGGCGTGGACGCCGTCGAGTACGGCGCCGGGACCCTGCGTTGCCGGGTCGTCCGCGAGGACGGCGACGTCCTGACGGCGTACCCGGTCGGCGACGGCGTCGTCCACGAGACGACCGTGACGGACGTGACGCCGTGGGAGACCGACCTGGAGGCGGACGCCACGATAGTCCTCGGACCGGAGGAGTTCGCGACGTACGGCGCGAGCGCGTGGGGCGTCGGCGGCGTCCCGCTCGGCGACGCCGACGTCGAGCTCGCGGCGCTCGCGTACGCCGTCGAACTGGCCGAGGAGGAGACGTACGAGACGGAGGACGGCGGCGAGTTCTCGACCCGCGGGATGGCGGGGTTCGCGCCCGTCGACGGCGGCGGAGTCGCTGACTACGCGTTCCAGACGACCGTGCGGGAGGTCCAGCGCGTCCCGTTCTTCGAGGCGAACGGCTACCGGTTCCGCGTCCCCCTCACGCGGGACGGCGACGGCACCGACTACGAGACGTGGATCTACGCGGGAGCGCATGCCATCGACGGGCGCATTCCCGAAGCCGGCGAGGACATTTCGGGCGCGTTCTGGGTGCAGTCGCACGTGCGCTGAAGCCGAGGCTGCAACTCAGCCCCTGAGAACCTGGTCGTAGACCAGCAGCCGGGAGAGTCGATGGTACTCGTCGGCGACCCGGACGCAGAGGTATTCGGGTGGTTCGTCGTGGGCTTCGCGGTACCGCTGCTTCGCGGCGCCGAGGTCCGAGAGCAGCGACTGGAACGGCGTCGGGTCGTCGCCCTCGCACGCGACGGCGCTCCCGCGGTCGAGATAGTAGCGGACGAGGAGCTTGGAGGGGTCAGCGAGTTCGCGGTACGGGACGACCGCCGCCTCGTCGTCAACGTCGTCGAGCGGGCCGGCGAACGAGACGGACGCCAGCACCCAGTCCTCGTCGCACGCGCCACGCTCACGGAGCGACGACGGCGGGTCCGAGACCGTGAACGTCTCGGTACCGGCACCCGGAAGGCCATCGAGACAGCCGCCGGTTCCAGCGGCGAGACCGACGGCGGCGGCGAGCAGGGGTCGTCGACGCACGCTCCCGGATTCGACCGCGCCGTTCAAGAACCCCGGCTTTGGGTGAAACGCCGGTCTCGGTGACCCGCCTTCGACACCACTAAGCGCTGCCGTCCGGTGACTACAGGCATGCAGTATCACGAGGCGGCGAACTTCCTGTTCGACCTGCGGCGGTACCGTCCGAGCCCGGGGACGGCGTCGACCGCACGCCTCCTCGAACACCTCGGGAATCCACACGAGGACGTCGAGTTCGTGCAGGTCGCGGGGTCGAACGGGAAGGGGAGTACGGCGCGGATGGTCGAGTCCGTGCTGCGGGAGACCGACCGGACGGTCGGGTTGTTCACGAGCCCGCACCTGGAGGACGTCCGGGAGCGCGTGCGGGTCGACGGGCGGAAGGTCACCAGGGGCGCGCTCGGGGCGTTCGTCGAGCGCGCGAAGCCCCACATCACGGAGCGCGCTGGGGCGGGGGAGTCGCCGACGTTCTTCGAGACGATGACGGCGCTCGCCCTGTGGTACTTCGGGGAGCGCGACGTCGACGTGGCGGTGCTCGAGGTCGGTATCGGCGGGAAGTTCGACGCGACGAGCGTCGTCGACCCGGCGGCGAGCGCGGTGACGAGCGTGACCCTGGAGCACACGGGCGTGCTCGGGGACACCATCACGGAGATCGCGACTGACAAGGCGCACGTCGCGCCGGCGGACGCGCCGCTCGTCACGGGCGCGAGCGGTGACGCGCTCGCGGCGGTCCGCGAGCAGGCCGGCGACGTCGTGACGGTTGGAGCCGACGAGGATGCGGACGTGCGTGTGGACTACGGCGGGCGGACGAATCACGCGGAGGCGGCGGTCGACATCGAGACCGACGCCGGCGGTGCTCTCGACGCACGGATTCCGCTCCTGGGCGAGTACCAGGCGGTGAACGCGGGTATCGCGGCGACGCTCGCGCGCCAGGTCGCGGCCGTGGACGACGACACGCTCGCTCGCGGGCTGCGGTCGGCGCACTGGCCGGGGCGGTTCGAGGTCGTCTCGCGGGACCCGCTGACGGTGCTCGACGGCGCGCACAACCCGGGTGCGTTCGAGGGACTCGCGGCGACGCTATCGACGTTCGAGTACGACGACCTCCACCTCGTCGTCGGCGCGATGCACGACAAGGACCACCGCGGGATGGCCGACGCAATCCCGGCGCCTGCGTGCTGTTATCCCTGCGAGCCGGACCTCGACCGGAGCGAGGACGCGGACGTCCTCGGGCGCGTCTTCGGCGCGAACGCCGGATCGGTGACGCCGCACGACTCGGTCGCGAGCGCGCTCGACGCCGCGCTCGACGCGGCCGACGCCGAGGACTGCGTGCTCGTCACCGGGTCGCTGTTCACCGTCGCCGAGGCGCGCGAGCGCTGGACGCGCATCGAGGTCCCGAAGACGGTCCGCGACCTCGACGACGCCCGGCGAGCGCTCGCGGACGCGAACGTCGCAGACGTCGGCGTCGCGGAGCGACGCGCCAGCGGCGTCCACCGAGTGCTCCGGACTCGACTCCAGGAACGCCAGGCGGACGTGGTCGAGGACGAGCTGTTGCGGCTCGGCGGCGAGTGCGCGGTCTCGGGACTGGACGGGAACGACGAACGGCTCGACGTCGTCCTCATGGGGACGCTCGCGCAGTTCGAACGCCTCGCGGACGTGCTCGACGACCGACCGTACGGGCTCGGCCGGCTCGCCGCGGAACTCCGGGACGCGCTCGACGTCGACGCGACCGACGCCGAGGGACGAGCGGCCAGGGAGGACGACGACGAGCAGGACGGAGCCGTGGAGCGTGACGACAGCGACCGCGGCGAAGTCGACGGCCGCGACGGGGTCGACGGCCGTGACGACGACCCGCGCTGGCCGTGGAGCGACGGGACGGCCGTGATGGGGATCCTGAACGTGACGCCGGACTCGTTCTTCGACGGCGGCGAGTACGAGCGCCTGGAGGACGCCGTCGCGCGCGCCGAGGAGCTGGTCGCGAACGGCGCGGACGTCGTCGACGTCGGCGGGGAGTCGACCCGTCCGGGCGCCGACCCCGTGAGCGTCGCCGACGAGATCGACCGGGTCGTGCCGGTCGTCGAGGCGATCCGCGACGCCGGCATCGACGTCCCGATCAGCGTGGACACGCGGAAGGCCGCGGTCGCGGACGCCGCGCTCGATGCCGGCGCGGACGTCGTGAACGACGTCTCCGGACTCGACGACCCCGAGATGCGGTTCGTCGCCGCCGAGCACGACGCCGGCCTCTGCGTGATGCACTCCATCGACACGCCCGTCGACCCCGAGACGGACGTGGCGTACGACGACGTCGTCGAGGACGTCATCGACCAGCTCCGCGAGCAGGTCCTGCTCGCGGAGAAGGCCGGCGTCGCGCGCGAGGACGTCGTCGTGGACCCCGGACTCGGGTTCGGGAAGACCCCTGCGGAGTCGTTCGAACTCCTCGGGCGCGTCGACGAGTTCGCCGCGCTCGACTGCGCGGTGCTCGTCGGGCACTCCCACAAGTCGATGTTCGGCGCCGTCGACCGCGACGACGACGAACGCCTGTCCGCGACGGTCGCTGCGACCGCCATCGCTGCCGACCGCGGCGCGGACATCGTTCGCGTGCACGACGTCGACGAGAACGTCGCCGCGGTCGACGCCGCACGCGCCGCTCGCCGCCCCGACGAACTCGAAGAGGAGTGACGGTCGACGCGTCGGCCGCGTCCGACGCCCCCCGAACTACGCCGCTCTGACTGCAAGCAACTCGTCCGCGACCCCTTGGTCCGGGGCGAGGAGCGCCGTCACCGAGTCCCCGGAGCTACCGCCGGTGGGTGCGATGCGCTCGCTCGCGTTCTCGTCGGTCTCGTGCTGGATGCCTTCGAGCATCGCGAGTATCTCCTGTTCGCCCGCGGGGAGCTTCGTCGGATGGCCGCCGATGGCGAGCACGACGTCGTCGCCGTGGCGGACGCGGGTGACGTACAGCTTCACCTCGACCTCCTCGCCGCCGAACGTGGTGTTCGTGGCGAACACGCCGACGCGCGCGTCCGTGCCGAGGACGGACGCGGTCTCGTTCTCGACGAACTGCGCGTTCTCCAGGTTCCCGAACGCGGTGTCGTAGTCCGCGGTGAGGTTCGCGAGGATGCCGCCGTAGCTCATGTTCGCGTACGGGTTCGTCGTGTGCCCGAACACGTCGACGCGGTGCGTCGCCACGACCGCGAGCACGCCGGTGGTCTCCTCGGCGATGTCGTCGTACTTCTCGTAGCGCGCGTACCAGTTGTTGACCTCGATCCGTCGGTCGGAGACGGTCTGGTTCACGACCAGTTCCTCGCGTAGTTGCCGTTCGTAGCCGGTCGCCGTCTTCGCGTCCGCGTCGACGCTCACCTCGTTCGCCTGGTAGACGAGGGCCTCCTCGCCCGTGACGAACCCGATGCAGCCGCTCGTCACCACCACGAGGACGAGCGCGACGACACCCACGCTCCGCGTCGAATCCATGCACCAGTGGTGTCGGTAAGCGCCAATCAACCTTCCGGCTGTTCGGGTCGGTCACCGGCCGACGTTCCGGTCGTCTCGTTCGGTCGCTCCGGTCGGGGTGGAACCACGGAACGCCCGCATTGGTGTGCTAAGACGTGCCACAACGCGCGCTGAGTCGTCCAAAAGACCCTTAACCCACGCCGTAATTACATCTCATTACAGATGGCCGACTTCCCGGACTACCTCGACGTGGATTACACGGACGGCGAAGGCGAGAACCCCGAGGACTACCCCTCGGTCGAGCACAAGATCGAGAAAGCCATCGAGGTCACGAAGAAGGGCCTCGAGGAGTACGAGAACCCCGTCGTCATGTGGACCGGCGGCAAGGACTCGACGCTCACGCTGTACTTCGTCAAGGAGGTCGCCGACCGCTTCGACCTCGAAGTTCCGCCGGTCGTGTTCATCGACCACTTCCAGCACTTCGAGGAGCTCATCGACTTCGCGAAGCACTGGGCCGACGAGTGGGACCTCGACGTCATCTGGGCGCGTAACGAGGACATCGGCTCCATCGTCGACGAGCGCGACCTCGAACCCGGTGACGACATCGAGATCGACGAGCTCGGCGAGCACAACCAGCACCACGTCCGGAACATCCTCGAGTACGAGGAGGACTCGTTCCCGTTCCTGCTCGACACGTACGTCGGGAACCACCTCCTGAAGACGGTGGCGCTCAACGACGCCATCGAGGAGCACGACGTCGACGGCATCCTCTCCGGCGTCCGCTGGGACGAGCAGGAAGCGCGCGCCGACGAGACGTTCTTCAGTCCGCGCCACGACCCCGACATCTACCCGCCCCACGACCGCATCCAGCCCATCCTGCACTTCGACGAACGCGCCGTCTGGGACACCTTCTGGCACTTCACCATCCCGGACGTCGTCGAGGGATACCCCGAGGAGGGCTACGTCCCCGAGAGCGACACCGACCTGCCCGAGGGCATCGAGCAGGAGGACATCCCCGTGAGCCCGAAGTACTTCGCCGGGTTCCGTTCGCTGGGGAGCGAGGTGTCGACCGACAAGTCCGCCGAGGAGCCCGCGTGGCTCCAGGACCTCGACAACACGACCGAGCGCGCCGGCCGCGCCCAGGACAAGGAGGACCTGATGGAGCGCCTGCGCGACCTCGGCTACATGTGACGACGGGCGAGTGACTCGCTAGCTCTCGACGCGTTCGACGGCTGCGACGCACCGTTCGCGTTCGACGGCTGCGACGCACCGTTCGCGTTCGACTCCTCGACGCGTCGTTCACCTTCGATTCTCCGTCTCTCGGTCGCGTAGCACGTGGCTACTCGAACGCGGTGCGGGTAGCCGGTCCCTGTGCGAGTGGATGTCGGCATACGACCAAGACCACCGGCCGCGTCCCGGTCGCTATGAGTTCTTTCCCCGAATACGTCACAGTCGACCACGAGCGCGGCGCGGGGGAGACGCCAGAGGACTACCCGTCGCTCGAATCGAAGTTCGCGGTCGCCGCCGACGTCGTCCGAACGGCGCTCGAACAGTACCGCGACCCGGCCGTGCTGTTCACGGGCGGAAAGGATTACATCATGGCGCGGTTGCGAGACCTCGGGTACACGTGACGGCGTGTCGCCGCCACGGACCGACCGCCCCGCTATCCGCCGAACTGCCGCGACCCGCCGCCGCCGCCGCCCGCGCGGTACTCGCCGTGCTTCACGCCGAGGAACAGACAGAGCCCGCCGAACACGAGGACGGATGGCGCGACCATCATCAGGACCGTCGACGCCGCCATCACGCCCGCGCCGAGCAGGCCGCCGACGCCGACGACGACGACGAGCAGGAAGAGACCGATCGTGGTGCCTTGAGTGAACTCCATACGTCGAGATACGAGCGGGACGACGAGAAGATGACGGTCGCGGAACCACGAGCGGACGGACGCTCCGGACCCGCCACGCGGTCGCTACGCGGTCGGGCGGGCGGCGTTCGCGAGCGACACCAGGACGCCGACGAGCCACCCGAGCGGGACCGACACCGCGAGCCACATCGCGACGTACGCCAGCCCCGTGAGGTCGTACTCGGTACGGAGGTAGTCGTTCACGCCGCCGAGCGCCAGGACGTTGTCGAGGAACCACGCCGCGATGCTCTCGCTCCCGCCGAACACGACGTCGCCGAGCGCCGGCGAGTAGAACGCCGCGACGACCGGCGGGAGGAACAGCGCGGTCACCGCCGCCGGATACGCCGCGAGGACGGTCGTCCCACGGCCGCCGACCTGCGAGAACAGGAACGCCAACGCCGCGCACGCCGTTGCGACGACCGCCGCGGCGACCATCGCGAGGAACCCACTGAACGTGAACCGGAAGTACGACGCCGCCGCGAGCACGCCCCACGCAAGGAGCGCGAGGAACACCGTCCCGAGCAACCCCAGGCGCGTTGACGTCGAGTCCGCGCTCCACACGAGATACCGGAGGACGACGCCCGCGAGCGCGAGCGGGTAGCCGACGAGCACGAACAACGCACCGAGGACGCCCCACGCGCGGTACGCGACCATCCCGCCCGTCGTCTCCGGCGTCCACTTCCCGAGCACTCGCGACTCCTCGGAGCGCTGGCGCGGGAAGAACAACGCCATCCACGACTCGTGGAGCCGCCGCACGTCGACCGCCACTCCCTCGACGAGACCACTCATATCCTATCGCAGTACCCCCACGGTCTGAACGCTTACGGCTCTCGACGCGACGAGGCCGCTCGCGAGCGCGGGCACGCTACCAGGGCGCGAACCCGGGGTCGACCTCGCGGTCACCGCGGTCGAGGCGCGCGATGCGCTCCAGGTCGCCGTCGTCGAGGTCGACGCCGAGACTCAGCCAGTTGTCCTCGATGTGCGCGTGCCCCGTCGCCTTCGGAATCGCCGTGATGCCGTGCTCGCGGAGCCACGCGAGACTCACCTGCGCCTCGCTCACGTCGTGCTTCTGCGCGATCTCAGAGAGCACGGGTTCGTCGAAGACGGTCCCGCGGGCGAGCGGCGAGTACGCGACGAGTTCGACGTCGCGCTCGTCGCACGCCGCCCGGAGCTCCTCCTGCTGGAGGAACGGATGGCACTCGACCTGGTTCGCGAACACGTCCGCCGCGAGCACCTCCTCGGCTTCCGCGAGGTTCTCGGGCTCGAAGTTCGACACGCCGACGCGCTCGATGGTCCCGTCCTCCGCGAGCGCGTCGAACGCCGCGAGCGTGTCCGCGGGGTCGTACGTCCGCGACGGCCAGTGCACGTAGAGGAGGTCGACGTAGTCCACGCCGAGGCGGTCGAGGCTCGCCTCGGTCGTCGCGAGGACGTCGTCGTGACTGAGGTTGTCGATCCAGACCTTCGTCGCGAGGAAGACGTCGTCCCGGTCGACGTCGGCCGCCTCGATGCCGTCGCCGACGCCAGCCTCGTTCCCGTACGCCTGCGCGGTGTCGATGTGCCGGTACCCCATGTCGAGCGCGGTCCGGACGGACTCCGCGCACTGGTCGAGGTCCTCGTTCTGCCACGTCCCCAGGCCGAGCATCGGCATGTCCTTCGCGTGCGGCACGTCGCTCGCCGTTCGCGGTGGTGTCGTCATGGTGAGTGCGAGACCCTTCGGCCTGAAAGCGATTGGGGTGCCGGCCAAGAGACGTTGGCAGCGACCGCTACCGAGGAGTTCCCGCGACTGAGCGCTCGGAGGTCGATGGCGAGTCGCCCGGTTTAACTCGGTCGCGGCCGAGCGCTCCACCATGCAGTACGCGTACGTCGTCGGCGCCGCCGCCATCGCCATCGCGGGCGTGGCGTTCGCGCTCTTGGTCCTCCAGAAGGGGAAGAACGCCGAAGCCAGGAAGTCCGAGCGAGCGCACGCCGACGCGCAGGACCGCGACCCGCCCGTCGACCTCGGCGGGACCTACGAGTTCGGCGTCCACGAGTTCACGACGCATCACTCCGGCGAGTCCATCGCCGTCGGGAAGGTCGAGGGGTTCGTGCTGTTCGTCGAGGACGTCCCCGGTGACGTCCAGGTAGGGGACGTCATCGAGGCGACCGTCCTCTCGTGGAACGACGGCCGGACGTCCGCCGACGCGACGTTCGAACGCGAACGCTGACCGCGCGCTCGAACGCGACGAAGTCGGTCGCGTCGAGATATTGCGGGCATCGTTTTATGCGTCACCCCGGCGACGCTCTCACCATGGCAACCACGACCTCCAGCGTCATCGTGTTCCTCGTATCGCTCCTCGTCGGCGGTGCCGCGATCCACGTCGGCGCGACGTTCGCACTCAAAGGCAGGGACTACACGCACGCCGTCGTCACCGCGCTCCTCGGGTCGCTCGCGTGGACCGGCGTCGAGGTCGCGTTCTCGCTCGCGGAGGTCTCGCTCGGGTCGCTCGCGAGCGTCCTCGCGCTCCTCGTCTGGGTGGGCGTCGTCAAGTGGCGGTACCGGGCGGGCTGGCTGCGCGCCGGCCTCATCGGCGTCTTCGCGTGGATCGCCGCCCTCCTCGTCCTCTCCGTGCTCTCGATAGTCGGCGTCACCGCCGTCGACGCCTACGGCGTCCCCGGCATCTGAAACCTCGACGGCCATCGACTCCCATCGCCCGGGCTCACCGAGACGCCCGTAGCCAGCGGACGACACGGCGCTATCGCTGCGAGCGCGCGCCGTCGAGAGAACCGCCCGCATCGACCGGGACCGCACCGAGAATCCAGACTACTTAGCTGATGAACTTGTTATCGCGCCAGTTGACGCCGTTCTTGCCCTCCTCGTTCTCGCCGGGGCCTTCGACGACCTCGAGCTTCGCCGGGCGTTCCTCGCCGTCGACGATGCGGTGCGCGGTCAGCTCGCCGTCCTGGCTCGTGATGGCGGTGAGCGTGCCCTTGTCAGCGAGCTTCGCGATCTCGCGCAGCACTTGGAACATCTCGAACTGGAGGAGCGAGTTCTGGAGGACGGTCTCGCGGTCGCCCTTGAACGCCGCGAACTCCACGAGCTCGCTCTCGATCTCCTCCTCCTCCTCGTCGCCCCACGTCGGGCCGTTGTTCACCTCGTCGGGGTCCTCCTCGTACACGCGGACCTCGGTGACGCTCGCCTTCAGCTGGGCGGTCGGCGTGTACTTGCTGACCTTGTCCTCGGCGATGGCCTTGAGAATGAGGGTGTTGTTTCGACGCGTGATGTCCACGTCGTCGACGTTGGTGGGGAGTTCCGGGTCGGTGTCGAAGTACTCCCGGACGTCTTCGAGTGGCAGTTCGAGTGTCGAATGCAGTCGGTAGACGTGACCTGTTTCGTCTGATGACATGGTAAGAGTTTACGGCGCCGCCTGGTGGCCCTGCCGCTTACGCTATAGTAGGGCTGGCGAGTTTATATGACCTGCTGTTTGTTCCGCGCGTTCGTTCGTGGAATATCGGCTCTCAGCCCGCGAGCCGGACGAACGTGTGATAACTGATACCACGGGAGAAGCAGCTCTGCGGGCGCGGTCCGTGGCGATTCAGGCGCGCGTCGTCACTCGTCGTTCCCGACGCGCAACACCTGCAGCAGCGAGTAGACGGGGACGCCGTCTATCTCGTCGTGGCCCTGTTTGTCGACGAGGACGCACGCGGCGACGGGCTTCCCGCCCTGTTCCTTGACGGCCTCGATGGTCTCCGTGAGCGTCGTCCCGCTCGTGATGATGTCGTCGACGACGTAGCACTCGCGGCCTCGAATCTGCGCGAAGTTCCGCGAGAACGAGCCGCCGAGGTCGTCGAGGTCGCCCTCGTCCCACTGGTGCTTCCGGGGTGCGTACGTCGCCAGGTCCGTGTCCAGTTCCCGCGCGATGCTGGTCGCGATGGGCGCACCGGCCTTCTCGATGCCGATGGTGAGGTCCACGGACTCGCCTTCCTTCTCGAGGAGGTCGGCCATCGCGGCGGACATCGTCGACAGCCGCCAGGAGTCCCGGCCGATGGCGGACCAGTCGACGTGGATGTCGTGCGGGCCGCTCGGGCCGTCGGTCGAGTCGGTGTCGGCGGCGGGCGACGCGCCCGAGCGTTCCACGAGCCAGCTCGCGGTCTCGCGTGACACGTTCAGTTCGTCCGCGATCTCGCCCTTGCTCAGGCCGCGGTCGGCGAGTTCGGCTGCACTCTCGATGAGGTCGTCGACGTTCTTCATCTACGCCCGAATTCGACGGCCGTTTTTATAGTGCTGTCGTCGGTGGCGAACGCCGCGTCGAGTTCGTCGAGGCCGTACACGCCGGTGACGAGGTCGTCGAGGAACGCGTCGTCGAGGGAGAGGAGGCTGTCGACGCCGGCCTCGAAGTCGCTGACGCCGGAGTTGACGCTCCCGACGAGCGCCTTGTTGTGGAGGACGAGTTCGCGATGCACCCGACCGCCGTCGACCTCGAACTCCCAGTCGCCGGGGACGCCGAGGAGGGCGCCGACGCCGTTCGGCGCGAGCGCGTCGACGGTCTGGAACGCGTGCTTCGCGAACCCCGTGGCCTCGTACACGAAGTCGAGGGGTTCGTGCGCGTCGGGTATCTCGTCGACGGGCGTCTCGCGCGAGTCGACGTACGTCCCGCCGAGGTCGTCGATGAGGTCGATGGTGGGGTCCGGGCGGTCGCGGCGACCGAGACAGTAGAGGCGGTCGAAGCGGTCGCTCGCGTCGAGCATCGCGAGCGTGAGGAGCCCGAGACTCCCGTTGCCGAGGACGGCGGCGGTATCTGGCTGCCAGTCGAACGCCGAGCGGGAGGCGAACGCGAGGTCGAACGCCTTCTCGCTGATGCTCGCGGGTTCGACGAGGAACCCGAGGTCGACGAGTTCGTCGGGGATCTCGACGAGGTACTCGGCGGGGCTCGTGAAGTACTCGCTCATGAAGCCGTGCGCGCCGACGATGCCGCGTTCGACGTACTGGCCGTCGGGGGCGTAGTCGGGTTCGCCGCGTGCGAAGTACTCGTTCTCCCCGTTCGGACGTCGGCGGACGGTCGGGACGACGACGTCGCCGCTCTCCAGGTCGGTGCCGTTCGGGTCCTCGACGACGCCGACCGCCTCGTGGCCGAGGACGAGGTGGTCCTCGCCCTCGGGGAACCCGCCGTGACTTCCCTCGATGACCTCGTGGTCGGTACCGTCGATGCCGACGCGGAGCGTTCGGACCAGGGCCTCGCCGGGTCCTGGTTCGGGCCGTGGTTTCTCGAGGACGACGGGCTCGTCCTCGCCGCGGCGAACTGCGATTGCGTGCATACCGTTCCCAATGCAGCCCACCGTCAAAAGATTTATTCTCCCCCGAGTAAAGTTGTGAACGCCGGTGGGTGTCCACCTGTCGACGCCGAGCGAACCCGTGCCACAGTCCGCTCGGCAGGCCCAGCAAGATTCCGTGCCAGCCACCACCCACCGCAACTCTCCCCTCTCTCCGGGGACGCCACTCCCCGGACTCTCCCACGGACACCCAGCATCGCCGCAGTCGACGGTCGGCCGTCTCGGCACGGATGCTGCGTCGGTGATACGCTTACCGTCACGGACGGGGTCGGGGCCACGCTTAACCCGACGGCGGGCGCGCTTCCGGTATGGAACTGTACGACGAACTGTACGCCCTCTACGAGGAGTTCGAGACCGGGACGCTCCGGGACTACCAGGAGTTCGTCGACGTCTTCCCCGCCGTCGACTCCCGCGTCGCACTCGACCACTGGCAGACCGCGAACGACGAACTCGACCGCCGGAAGGCCGAGGTCCGCGAGCGCTTCAGTGCCGGTGAGACGTTCGCCGAGGTCGCGTCCGTCGCCAGCCGCGACCAGGCGTTCACCGCCCTCGACCTCCTGCGTCGGTACGACCGCGCGCCGAACGTCCTCGTCCTCGACGTCGACGAGACCCTGCGGTCCGCGGGGAACACGGACAACGAGATCCCGCGCGACACCCTGCACGTCCTGACGGAGTTCCACGAGGCCGGCATCCCCATCGTCATCTGCACGGGCCAGACCCTCGAGAACGTGAAGGGCTTCATCACGCAGGGGCTCGGGAGCGAACTCGTGCACTCGGGCGACCTCTCCGTGGTCTACGAGGCCGGGACGGGCGTGTTCACGCCCGGGCACGGCGCGGACACCAAGCAACTCCTCTACGAGGACCTCGGCGACGACATCCGTGCGGTGTTCGACGACGTGCGCTCGCGGGTCCTCTCCGAAGCGCCCGACCACCTGCGGCGGGGCACGCACCTCCAGGGGAACGAGTTCAACGTCACGCTCAAGCCGAACTTCGAGACGGGGAGCAAGCGCGCTCGCGAGGTCATCGACGACGCGCTCGTGTACGAGCTCGACCTCCTCGGCGACGTCGTCGCGGACGTCGTCGACGGCCACCCGACCCCCGAGGACGACGTCGAGTCCTACGAGAACTGGACCGCGGACGCAGACGACCTCGCGCCCGCCGCGGCGTGGGCACGCCGGTTCTACGCGGCCGCGGACCCCGAGATACGGAGCGTCCTCGAGACCGTCGGCGGGTTCCCGGACATCGACGTCGACGACGTCCCCGACGCCGTCGTGGCGGTCTTCGAACGCATCGACGTTGCGTACTACGAGGCCGACGCCGCCGAGATCGGGAGTCTCGAACTGAACAAGGTCGTCGGCGTCGAGGCCGCGCTCGACGTCCTCGACGTCGCGGACCCGTTCTCGCTCGTCATGGGAGACTCGAAGAGCGACCTCCGGGTCATGCAGTGGGTCGCCGAGCACGACGCCGGGATTGCCGCCGCCCCCGAACACGCCTCCGGCGACGTCCTGGAGCACGTCCTCGAGACCGACGAGCTCGTGTTCGACCGCGGCGCGAGCGCGACGATGCTCCGCACCGTGTACGTGATGGCGTTGCTCGCGCGACTCGACGACTGACCGGGACCCCGGGGTCGGTCGCCGACCGACCGGAACGCACCCCTTTTCCGTGGGAGCGCCCAAGTTCGACGCATGCGATGCTCGCGGTGCGGTATGGAGCTCGAGAAGCCCGGAGACTTCTGTCTCGAGTGCCGGACCGCGAACGCGGACGGCGTCGTCCTCGACGCGGCGCGTGACCGCGCGGAGGTCGTGATGCTCGACGAGGAGGCGGTCGTGGGGCGGACGACGGTGACGACGACGCCCGAGGACGGTGCGGAGACGGGCGTCGTCGAGTTGCGGAACTTCGCGGGTCGGGTCGCCGACGAGATACGGCGCAAGCGCCCGGAGGCGGTGTACGCGGCGGGCGACCGCGACGTCATCCAGTCGGTGCGCGCGCAGAGTCACTTCGAGTTCTTCCGCGTCGACGGCGACGACCCCGTCGAAGCCGCCATCGGGAGTCGCGGCGAGACGGCGCTGGAGACGGTGGACGCGGCACCCCTGGAGAAGATCGGCGGGTCGCACTCGACGCTCGTCGGCGGCCGCACGGGGATGCGCGCCATCCAGACGGTCGCCGCGTACCCGCACGTGAAGAAGGTCATCCCCGGCCCCATCGACGCGAGCGGCCGGGGGTCCCAAGCGAGCATCACCGCGAAGGTGACGCGCGCGGACGAGCACGGGAACGTCCGCCTGCTGGTGCGGGACGGTTCGAGCGTCCAGGAGAACCGCATCGTCACGACCGCGGGCGACCGCGACACCGGCGAGCGCGTGCGCGACGACCTGAACGCCGCGCTCGACGACGAAGAGCTGCGTTGACGTCGATTTGGCGCGGGCGACCGCCTGCACGATTCGTGTCGTCCACAAGACCTTTGAAGGGTAATTACATCTAATTAGACGTGATGCGTCGAGCAGACATCGTGCTCGCGGCCATCCCCGGCATCGTCGTCACGGGCCTGTTCGCGGACCGCGCGACCGCCGCCGTCGCCGAGTCCGGCGGCCGGGCCGCCGACGCCCTCGCGACCCTCCCCCTGTTCGCCGTCGCGCTCGTCGGCGCCCTCGCCCTCATCTGCTACGAGGTCCTCACCGCGAACGCCATCGAGGCGTGACCGCCACCGGGCACCGCAACCGATGCGCCAACCCGCCGCCGCCGGCGCCGCAGGCGACGCGCCTATCGGTCGCCATCGGACGCAGCGACCGACAGCAGTTCGGCGCTTGCGGGCGGTTCCCACGCCGGTCGTCGCCGGTTCGACTCAACAGGTTTAACTGTGCCGTAGCGGTATCAGCGAGTAACATGGCCAAGAAACAGGGACGCACCGGTAGTGCGGGCCGATTCGGCGCCCGGTACGGGCGCGTGGCCCGCCGCCGCGTCATGGAGATCGAAGCGGACATGAACGACGACCACGCCTGCCCGGACTGCGGCACCGACGCCGTCGACCGGCAGGGCACCGGCATCTGGCAGTGCCAGCGCTGCGGGCACAAGTTCGCCGGCGGCACGTACAGCCCCGAGACGCCCGGCGGGAAGGGCGTCCGTCGCTCCATCCGCGCCGCGCTCGAGGAGCAGGGCGAATGAGCTACAAGTGCTCGCGGTGCAAGCGCGACGTGTCGCTCGACGGCTACGGTGGCGTGCGCTGTCCGTACTGCGGGCACCGCGTGCTGCTGAAGGAACGCAGTCAGGACGTCAAGACCGTCCCCGTCCAGTAACGCGGATGGTCGCGGCGGCCAGCGACGGGCGATGACCGCGTTCCCTCACGAGACCGTTCTCGAACTCTCCTACGACGACGAGTCCCTGGCTCGACTCGTCGAGCGCAGCGTCGGACGCGAGGTCGGCGAGATCGACGACGAGCGCTCCGAGACGGCCGTCTCCCGGGACGGGCGGACGGTCGCGTTCACGGTCGAAGCGCGTGACATGACCGCGCTCCGTGCGGCGACGAACACGTGGTTGCGGCTCGCGATGGTCGCCGAGCGGACGGCCGCGCTCGCCTGACGGCTGCTTCGAGGCGTCCCGCGAAAGCGACGGGTTTTCCGTGGCGGGTCGTGCCGTTCGAGGTATGTCGATCGAGCCGCGGGTGGTGTTCCAGGACGGTATCGACGCGTTCCTCTCGCGGAAGGCGCTCGTGCTCGGCGCGCTGTTCGTGGTCGTCGGCTCGCTCGCGTCCGTGGCGGTGGACTCGCTGGGGTTGGCGCTCGCCGAGTCGGTACTGGCTGCGGCGCGACAGCAGGGGACGGTGCCGGCGGACGTCCAGGCGGAGTTCGACCGGTTGCGCGAACAGCTGGCGTGGGCCGCGGACGTGTCGGTCGCGGACGCCGTCTGGGTGTTCGTCGCCTCCGTCGTCGCGGGCGAAGCGACCCGCATCGGCGCCATCCGCGCGTTCGCCGACGACGACGCGGACGACCTCTCCGTCGAGCACTTCGCGCGACGGTTCCTGCCGGTGTTCGCGAACCGCGTCGTCGTCGCGGTCCTCACCGCGCTCGTGCTCGCCGCCACCGCGATACCGACGCTGTTCCTGCCGTCGCTGGTCTCGGAGTTCCTCGCGCTCGTCGGCCTCGTCCCGTTCTGTTACGTGCTCGTCGGCGTGTACTTCGCGTCGTACGCGGTGACGCTCGACGAAGACGGCCCGGTCGAGGCGTTCACGCGGTCGTGGTCGCTCGCCGCCGGGAACCGGACCCCGCTCGTCCTCGTCGCCGTCGGCGTGCTCGCGGTCACGCTCGCGTTCTCGCTCCCGACCGTCGTCGCGCTCCCGCTCCCGACGGGGACCGGGTCGCTCGCCGCGGCCGTCGCCGAGCGCCCCGGCGGATTCGCCGTCGCCGCCCTCGCGGGCGCCGTCGCGGCCGTCTTCCGTATCGCCATCGCCACGCACGCCTACCGGCACCTCGTCGAGCGAACGGGCCCGACGTTCGACGACCGACCCGACCCCACGACGCGCACCGACCCGGACGACGCACCCTGAGTGTCTCGACCATCGGTCGATGCGGAGAGCGCTGGCCGCCTCGCACGACTGTCGGCTCGGAGCGGCTGACCGATTCCACCACCGACCCCGAACGACGTCGGTTCCCGATTCGGACGTTCGTAGCCGTCTCGTGCCTGGAAGCGCCGGATTCGGCGTCGACCACCTCCGAAGCTCGAAAGCGGGGGTTTTTCAATCCGGACGTACTGCCTCTGGGTATGCAAGGCAATCTGCCGCCCGAGGCACAGGAGAAGATTGAGGAACTGCAGGACCTTCAGGAGACAGCCGAGCAGGTCGCCCGCCAGAAGCAGCAGGCGGAGTCCTCGCTCACCGAGGCACAGACCGCGCTCGACGAGCTCGACGACATCGACGAGGACACGACGATGTACCGCGAGGTCGGCGAGCTCCTCGTCCAGACCGAGTACGACGACGCCGCCGACTCGCTCGACGAGAAGGTCTCCAGTCTCGAGATCCGCGTCGAGACCCTCGAGAAGCAGGAGGAGCGCGTCCAGACGCAGTTCGAGGAGCTCCAGAGCGAGCTGCAGGAGATGCTCGGTGGCGCCGGCGGCGGCGGCCCGATGGGCGGCGCTGGCGGCGCGTAAGCGCATGCCCAGCGACGAGGAGGTCGTGCAGGCGGCCGCGGAAGCGGCGGAGGGACTGGTTTTCTCCCGGTTCAAGCGCTCGGCAGTCCAGGACTTCGACGTCCAGGTGACGTTCGAGGACGGCGTGCTCGAGGTCGACGTGTGGATTCACGCGCCCGAGAGCGACGTCGACGAGGAGACCGTCGCGGAGGACGCGACGCTCGCCGCGCGGAGCGCTGTCGACGACCTGTTCGAGGACGCGGACGACGAGCAGTAGTCGCCGTCGGCCGCTCTCGCACTCGTTTCGAACCGGATAGGCGCGGGTCCGCGACCGGTAGCGGGCCTCGAAAGTGTTCACTGGTGGTGTCGGACGTGCGACCGATGCGTTCTCGCCGTGACGTGACCTCGACGAGCGTCGCGACCGTTGGCGTCGCGGCGGCGGGGTGCGTCGCCGGTGGCGTGTTCGGATGCAACTCGAACCGGGTGATGGTGGAGGCGAAAGTGGTCCCGAGCCCGGTCGGCGTCAGCGTCAAGGACCAGGTGGCCGTCTCGCTGCTCGACGAGGACGCGACGGGTGGCGGGTAGCGTCGGTCAGAGGATGGCGCCGAGCGTCCCGCTGGTGACGAGGAAGACGAGGAGGCTGAGGGCGACGGTGCCGGCGGTGACGAGGAGCGCGAGCGCGCCGCCGAGACTCACCATGACGTTCGCGTGACTGGCGAGGGTCTCAGTGCGGTCGTTCCCGAAGACGGTGACGGTCGCGCGCTCGGTTGCCATTCCGGCCTCGACAGGTTCGAGGTCGTCGACGGCGTCGTCGACGAGCCCCCGGATGACGCGAACGAGCGCGTCCTGGTCGATGGATTCGCCGACCTGGTTCGACGCCTCGACCTGGTTCACGATGTGGGTGTCCGTCGTCATCACCTCGGCGTCCTCGACGCGGTCGCCGAGCGCCTTCAGGATGCGTTCGCGGAGTCCGGGCTCCATGTTGTTCCCGTCGACGAGGACGTACGCCGTCAGTTGGTCGTCGACCTCGGTGACGGCGACGCGGACGCCGAGCGGACCGATGCCGTCGAGGGGCCCCCACTCGGTCTCGTCCCACGCGGTGCCGAGACGGAGCGGGTGCTGGTCGGCGTCCGCGAGCGCCGCCGCGGCGCCCTTCGACGCCTGCATCATGTCGAACGACCGCTCGCTCCCAGGCGTGACGTGCCCGAGGTCCTCGCCCTGGAGGCCGTTGTTGCAGTTGTGCGCGTCGACGAGCAGGACGTTCTCGAACCCGCCGGCGCGCGCCTCCGACGCGCACGACAACCCGACGGCGTAGTCCACGTCGTCGGCGTACTCCGGGCTGTGCGTGGAGACGAGGAGCGCGCCGTCGTCGAACGCCTGCCCGAGGATCTTCGCGTTCCCCTCGACCGCGCGGACGCTCTCGGTCGCGTCGCGCTGGTACTCGATCGCGTCGTACGCGTCGGCGGCGCGGTCGACGATGGTGTCGACCTCGCGGCTCGTGACGAGGTTGAAGTCGTGGCCGGCGGTCGCGTGCGGCGGGAACGCGAGCCCGTCGGATTCCCGCGCGACGCGCTCGGGGAGGTTCCCGCCACCGATCTCGCCCATCGGTCCCGGGTGTATCATCGGGAGCACCCAGCGCGCCTTCTCGGTGCCGTCCATGCGGCGGAACGACGTGACGGTGACGGGGACGACCGCCTCCTCGCCGACCTGCTCGAAGAAGTCCTCGAGTTCGGTGGACCCTTCCGCGATGTGCCCGATGAAGCCGGCGACGAAGTCGAGGACGGAGACGCCCATGTTCGCCCGCCACGGCCGGTCGATGGCGTACAGGAAGCCGACGACGGCGACGCCGTGGAGGAGACAGACCGCGGCGAGGAGGACGAAGTCCGCGGGGACGACCGCGTACGAGAGTTCGACGGGCGCGTGCTCGGGGCGGAAGAGGAACGACTGCGCGAGCGTCCGCTCGGGGAACCCGCCGTCGGGCGTGCTGAGGTAGTAGAGCGTCCCGGAGTACACGAACAGGAGGCCGGCGGCGGCGACGGTCTGGATGCTCGCGGGGATGGCGGCGACGAGCGGTCGATGCCGCGAGATGGCGGTGATGACGAACAGCCGGAGCGCGAAGATGCTCGCCAGCCCGAGGAAGAGGACGTCGAAGACGAAGCCGGCGCCGAGGGTCTCGGAGGCGAGCGCGATGGCGCCGCCGACGACGAGGAACCCGACGACGATGACCTCGCAGAGGAGTGCGAGGAGGGCGGCGCGATTGTGGCTGAGTTGCCCGCCGAGGCACTGGTCCACCCACGCCGTCCCGGCGCTCGCGAGGATGGTCGGGATGCCGATGAAGAACACGCCCTCGAACGCGTCGTTGAGCGCGACCAGGAGTCCCGCGTCCGTGACGAAGTTCGAGCCGGCCGGGTCGATGCCGAACGCCCCGAACCCGATGAGTGCGCCGACGACGATGGCGAACGTCCAGCTGGTGTACCAGCGCGGTGCCCGGAAGATGAACCGGGACATGCTCGCGAGGTCGCCCTGCGACGCGGTCATGTGTTCCCTTGGAAACGTCAGAACGGGATAAGCCTAACTAACCACCGACGAACGCCCACAAGCGACGCGTTCGCGTCGTTACGGCGCGTTCGAGCCGTTATTCCGCCTCGCAGATGGCGACGAAGTTCTCGAACACTTCCTCGCCCTCCTCGGTGTGCGCGACCTCGGGATGCCACTGGACGCCGTAGAGGCCGCGGTCGGGGTCGCTCATCGCTTCGACGCCACACACGTCGCTCTCGGCGGTGCGCTCGAAGCCGTCGGGGACCTGCTTCACCTCGTCGGCGTGACTCGCCCACGTCCGCGTGTCCGGGTGGAGGCTGCCGACGAGCGGGTCGTCGACGTCGAGGACGTCGACGGTGACGTCCGCGTACCCGCCGTACTCGCCGCTGCCGACGCGACCGCCGTCGAGCGCGTGCGCCATCACCTGCATCCCGAGACAGATGCCGAGGACGGGCCGGTCGTCGTCGAGGTAGTCGTCCGAGTGCCCGCGCCGGTCCATGTCGGGGCCGCCCGAGAGCACGATGCCGTCCGCGTCGACCTCCGACGGCGGCGTCTCGTTGGCGACGATCTCCGTGTCCACGCCCATGTCGCGGAGGGCGCGGTGCTCGAGGTGCGTGAACTGTCCGTGGTTGTCGACCACGACGATCCGAGTCATATCGGCCGAAAGGAGACCCCCGGGCAAAAGCCGTCCGGAACGCGCCAGCGACCAGACGGCGAGCATCGCGTTCCGACGAGGAACGGTTTGGAACGCACGTGCTGACCGTAACGACAACGGCTAAGTCGGCCGCGCCACACCGATGCCGTATGAACGTCGACCTCTCGGAGTTCGACCACCCGACGTGGTTCACCGCGGGCGCGACCGCCGCGGGCTACCTCGTCCTGCTCGCCGTCATGACCGTCCTACTGTTCGGGGTCCCGTTCGGTCTCTTCTACGTGCTCGGGTGACCGGCTGACCGGCTGACCGTCCTCGGCTCTGTCACGCGACCGTCGACGGTCGACGACTCAGTCCGCTATCGGCCAGCGGCGGCGTCGAGCGCGTCGCCGGCGTGCTCGAGGACGAGTTCGAGGTGGTCGACGGGCTCGCGATGCAGGTGGGTGTCCGGGAGGACGCGGTCGAGGTACGCGCCGGCGTCAGGGTGGACGTTCCCGTCCTCGCTGCCATGGAAGACGTGGACGGTCGGGCCGACCGCATACTCGTCGAACCCCCAGTCGGTCGCCAGCGCGCGGTAGTCGTCGACGAGCGCGCGATGGCCGCGTTCCAGCGCCAGCTCGAGTTCCGTCTCGAGGACGTCGGGAACGGTGGCATCGCCGACGACGACGTCGTCCGCGACGGGCGCGGCCGTGAACAGGTCCAGTACCGCGTCGGCGTCCTGGCGGCCGACGACCGCCGCCTGGAGGCGGCACGCGACCGACAGCCCGAGCGTCGTGTGGCGAGCGAGCGCGTGCGTCGCGCGGATCATCGGTTCCTGTGGGACGTCCGCACTCGGCGGTGCGGGACTCGCGAGCAGCGCCGTCCCGTGGACGCGCTCGGGCACGAGCGCGGGACAGGCGAGCGCGTGCGGGCCGCCGCCGGAGAACCCGAGGACGCCCGCCGCGTCGAGGTCGAGCGCGTCGAGGAACCCCGCGACGAACGACGCGCCGTCGGCGACGGAACGACCCGGCGCACGCGCCGACCCGCCGACGCCCGGTCGGTCCGGTGCGAGCACGCGAACGCCGCGTTCGCGCGCCGGCGCGTCGAGGAACGCACCGAACGCTCTCGACCCCGGCGTCCCGTGAAGCGCGACCACCGGCGTCCCATCAGGGTCGCCGAACGACGCGAACGTCACCGCTCGACCGTCCACGGTCACCCTCTCCCCGGGACACGAGAACGCACCATCACCCGTCGCCGGGACAGCCGTCGTCGTGCGCGAAGTCATGACTGGACGTGTCGCACCGGCAATCAAATAACCGGGTGAAGTGTCCCAACAGACGAAACGCCCGAACCGTCAGACGAAACCCGACACGTGAACGAGCGAGCTCCGAGACAGCGAAGAACAGCGTGAACCGCTTCGGGCCGTCTCAGGCGAACGTCTTCGAGATCTCCTCGTCCTCGTCCTCGGCCTGGATCTTCGCCCACGCCTCCTCGAAGTCGCTGCGCTGGACCGTGGTGCGGTCGTCGCGAATCGCGAACATCCCCGCCTCCGTACAGATCGCCTTGATGTCCGCACCGGAGGCGTTCTCGGTGTCCTCCGCGAGCGCCGAGAAGTCGAGGTCGTCGGCGACGTTCATGTTCCGCGTGTGGATCTGGAAGATGAGCTCGCGACCCTCGGCGTCCGGCTTGGGCACCTCGATGAGGCGGTCGAAGCGACCGGGGCGGAGGATGGCGCGGTCGAGCATGTCGAAGCGATTGGTGGCGGCGATGATGCGGATCTCGCCGCGGTCCTCGAACCCGTCCATCTCGCTGAGGAGCTGCATCATCGTCCGCTGGACCTCCGCGTCACCGCTGGTCTTCGACTCCGTCCGCTTGGCGGCGATGGCGTCGATCTCGTCGATGAAGATGACGGCGGGCTCGTGCTCGCGAGCGACCTCGAAGAGGTCGCGGACGAGCTTCGCGCCCTCACCGATGAACTTGTGGACGAGTTCGCTCCCGGCCATCTTGATGAACGTCGCGTCCGTCTCGTTCGCCACCGCCTTCGCGAGCATCGTCTTCCCCGTCCCCGGCGGCCCGTACAGCAGCACGCCGCTGGGCGGTTCGATGCCGACGTCCACGAACATGTCGGGGTGTTCGAGCGGCATCTCGACGGTCTCGCGGACCTCCTGCATCTGCTCTTCGAGCCCGCCGATGTCCTCGTACGCGACCTCCGGGCTCTTCGTGACCTCCATGACGCGCGCCCGGACGTCCGTCTCGCTGGAGAGTTCCTTGACGATGGAGAGAGAGTTGTTGACCGCGACGCGGTCGTCCGGTTCGAGGTCGGCCTTCATCTCGTCGGTGACCTCGGTGAGGGCCTCCTGATTGTTCCCGTGTTGCTTGATGATGACGCCGTCGTCGTTCACCTCCTGGATGGTGGCGACGAACAGCGGGGACTGCTTGAGTTTCTTGTTCTCGTGCGTGAGTCGCTCGAGCTTCTGCTGGTACTTGTTGTTCTCGGCGTTGGCGTCGAGGAGTTTGTCGCGCATCTCCTCGTTCTGCGCCTCAAGGACTTCGAGGCGCTCCTGCAGGGCGCTTATCTTCTCCTGCTTGGACGCGTCTTCCGCGTACGGGAAGTCCACGTCGTCCACGGTGTCGGTCATCACCCACTCGTAAGGCACTGATTCTTAAGAGGCTTCGGGTGCACTGAGAAAGGCGGTTCGCGACGGTGCTATGAGAGGGTCGTCGCCGCGAAGACGGGACAGATGGAGTGAGTCGACGCGAGAGCGTGGCAGGCGGTGGGGGACAGGCAGTTCCACCGCGGTCGGAGGGTCGGTCGACTCCGAGATAAACAACCGTCAGACCGTGCTCGATATTACTCAAGAGAATAATACGACATGGTTAGTATTATTAGGGAGTATGGGCTATGATGTGCTACGATGAGCACGAACGTCTACGACCATCGCGAGGACGACGCCGACGAAGAACCGACGGGCACGTGGGACGACGTGACCGACCTGCCACCGAGCGCGAAGCTCGTCGCCAAGGTCCTCGAGTACGAGGACTCCCTGACCCAGAGCCAGCTCGCCGAGGAGACGCTCCTGCCCGCGCGCACCGTCCGCTACGCGCTCAACCGGCTCGAGGACGAGCACGTCGTCGACTCGCGGTTCTCCTTCTCCGACGCCCGCAAGCGCATCTACACGCTCAAGCTCGAATAGGCGCGCGGACCCGGAGCGCACCTCGTCCCCCGCGCGACGCCCCGTTCACTTCCGCCGCGCTCTGCAAACCCCTTTAGGCGATGACGGCAAAGGCCGGGGTATGACACGGGTGATTCACACGGGCGACACCCACGTCGGCTACCGCCAGTACCACTCGCCCGAGCGCCAGCGGGACTTCCTCGCTGCGTTCGAGGGGGTGGTGGCCGACGCCGTCGACGGCGACGTCGACGCGGTCGTCCACGCCGGAGACCTCTTCCACGACCGACGCCCCGGGCTCAGGGACCTCCAGGGGACCGTCGCGGCGCTACGAGACCTTCGAGACGCCGACATCCCGTTCCTCGCCGTCGTCGGGAACCACGAGGGGAAGCGCGACGGCCAGTGGCTCGACCTCTTCGAGGACCTCGGGCTCGCCGAACGCCTGGACGCCACGCCGCGCGTCGTCGGCGACACCGCGTTCTACGGCCTGGACTTCGTCCCGCGGTCCCGCCGCGAGGACCTCGACTACGACTTCGAGAGCACCGACGCGACGCACGCCGCGCTCGTCTCGCACGGCCTCTTTGAGCCGTTCGCGCACGCCGACTGGGACACCGAACGCCTCCTCGACGAGTCGACGGTCTCCTTCGACGCTGTGCTCCTCGGCGACAACCACACCCCCGGAACCGAGCGGCTGCAGGACGCGTGGGTGACGTACTGTGGGTCGACCGAGCGTGCGAGCGCGAGCGAGCGCGACGACCGCGGCTACAACATCGTCACGTTCGATGCCGACGAGAAGGGAGACGCCGCCGACGCGACCGGGGAGGGCGTCGCGATCTCGCGGCGCGGCCTGGACACGCGCGAGTTCGTGTTCGTCGACGTCGACCTCGAGCCCGGCGAGGGCGCCGAGCGCGTCCGCGAGGCCGTCCGCCAGTACGACGCGACCGACGCCGTTGTCGTCGTCACCATCCGGGGCGACGGCGAGCCCGTGACGCCCGCACCGGTTGAGGAGCTGGCGCTGGACGACGGCGCGCTCGTCGTCCGCGTGAACGACCGCCGGGACGTCACCGTCGACACCGAGACGAGCGTGTCGTTCGCGGACCCCGACGAGGCGGTCCGCGAGCGCGTCCGCGACCTCGGGTTGAGCGAGGCCGCTCGCGGCATCGACGAGACCGTCCGCGAGGGCGCGGTCGCGGACTCGAACGTCCGCGACACCGTCGAAGCCCGCGTCCGTGACATCGTCGAGGACGCCGACATGGACGCGTTCGCGTCCGCCGACGACGCCAGCGACGGAGACGACGTCGACCATCGAGAAGACGACACCGCTGCAGACGACGGAGACGACGACACCGCTCCGGACCGCGAGTCCGCGGCGAGCGAGGAGCCCGCGACCGTCGACGCGGCGGCCGTGGACGGTGGCGACGGCGAGGACCAGTCCTCGATGGGTGAGTTCCTGTGAGGTTCCAGCGCGTCGCCCTCGAGAACTTCAAGTGCTACGCGGACGCCGACCTGTCGCTCGAAGCGGGCGTGACCGTCGTGCACGGCGTCAACGGGAGCGGGAAGTCGTCGCTCCTGGAGGCGTGCTTCTTCGCGCTGTACGGGAGTGCCGCCATCGACGGCACCCGGGAGAGCGTCATCCGCACCGGCGAGGACGAGACCGTCGTCGAGCTCTGGTTCCGGCACGCCGGCGGCGAGTACCACCTCGAACGGTCGCTGAAGGACTACGGCGACCGCGTCAGTCACGACTGCCTGCTGGAGGGACCGGACGACGAGCAGTGGGAGGGGGCGACCGCGGTCGACGGCGCCGTCGCGGACCTCCTGCGGATGGACGCGGACGCGTTCGTGAACTGCGCGTACGTCCAGCAGGGCGAGGTGAACAAGCTCATCCACGCGACGCCGAGCGAGCGTCAGGACATGCTCGACGACCTCCTCCAGCTCGGGAAGCTCGAGGAGTACCGGGAGCGCGCGAGCGACGCGCGCCTCGGCGTGAACGACGTCCTGACGGAGGTCCGTGGGACGCTCAAGAACTACGAGGAACAGGTCGAGGAGAAGGAGGCGAAGGGGCTCCACGAGCGGTTGAACGAGCTGGAGTCCGAACGCAACGAGACGGTCGCCGAGATAGAACGCCTCGAGGCCCAGGTGGAGACGGCCCGGGGGACGCGCGACGACGCGCAGGCGGTTCTGGACGAACACGAGGCGAAACGCGAGGAGCTCGCGGCAATCGAAGCGGACGTCGAGGAACTGCAGGCGAAGATCAGCGAGGCCGAGCGCGAGCGCGACGACCTGAAGGAGCGCGTCGCGGAGCGTCGCGAGACCGTCGAGACGCGAGCGAGCGAGGTCGCCGACCTCCTCGACGCGTCAGCGCTCGACGCCGACGCCGTCGGGAACGACGACGGGACCGTCGACGTGGACGCGGTCGAAGCGGAGCGAGCCGACCTGGAGACGCAGGTGGACGAACTCCAGGAGCGCATCAACCAGCTGTCCGTCGACATCGGGTCGAAGACCGACGAGGCGGACCGGCTCGAAGAGCGCGCGGACGAACTGGAGGCGGCGGCGGCGGAGAAGCGCGCGGAAGCGGAGTCCCTCGCCGACGCCGTCGAAGACGCCGAGTCAGAGCTCGAATCGCGGAGGGCGAAGGTCGACGGCCTGGAGGACGACATCGCGGCGGAACGGGCTGCGTTCGAGGACGCGCCCGTCGAGTTCGGCGACGCCGAGTCCCTCGTCGCGGAGCGCGAGGCCGAGCGCGACGACCTGCGCGAGGAGCGCGACGACCTGCGGGCCGAGGTGGAGTCGCTCCGCGACCGCGTCGAGGAGGGCGAGCGCCTGCTCGAGGAGGGCAAGTGCCCGGAGTGCGGACAGTCCGTCGACGGGTCGCCGCACGTCGACTCGCTCGACGAGGACCGGGAGCGACTCGCCGAGCAGGAGCGCGCGCTCGAGGCGGTCCGTGAGGACCTCGAGGACGTCCGCGAGCGTGTCGAGGCCGCGGAGGCGCTCCGAGAGCGCGAGCGCGAGGTCGAGACGCTCACGGATCGCCTCGAGAACCTCCGGCAGTTGCTCGCGGAGAAGGAGGAATCGGTCGCGGACAAGCGCGAGCGCCGCGAGTCGCTGCTCGAAGCGGCCGACGAGCGCGAGACCGAAGCCGCCGAGAAACGCGAGGCCGCGACGGCCGCTCGCGAGGCCGCCGACGACCTGCGGAGCGACCTCGGGGAGGCCAACGGCGAGAAGACCGCGGCGAAGGACCGCATCGAGACCCTGGCGTCGCTCGCCGAGGCGAGCGAGGCGCTCGCGGACGCCCGAGAGGACGTCGAGCGCTTCCGCGAGGACCGCGCGACGCTCGCCGAGTCGAACGAGGAGCGCCGCGAGTGGCTCGCGGAGAAACGCGAGCGCAAGGCCGAGCTGGAGGCCGCGGTCGACGACGCCGTCGTCGAGGAGGCGCGTGCGGAGAGGTCTCGCGCCGAGACGTACATCGAGAAGGCCGAAGCCGAACTCGAGTCGCTACGCGACGAGCGAGACCGCCTCCAGAACGACATCGGTGGCGTCCGCGGCGAGCTGGACGAACTGGAGACGCTCCGCGAGAAGCGCGACGCCGCGGCCGAGCGCGTCGACGCCCTGGAGTCGCTGTACGACGAGACCCAGGCGCTCCAAGAGATGTACGGCGAGTTACGTGCGGACCTCCGCCAGCAGAACGTGGAGACGCTGGAGCGGATGCTGAACGAGACGTTCGACCTCGTGTACCAGAACGACTCGTACAGCCACATCGAGCTGTCCGGCGATTACGAGCTGACGGTCTACCAGAAGGACGGGGAGACCCTCGACCCCGACCAGCTATCCGGCGGGGAGCGCGCCTTGTTCAACCTGAGCTTGCGGTGTGCCATCTATCGGTTGCTCGCGGAGGGCGTCGAGGGCGCGGCGCCGATGCCGCCGCTCATCCTCGACGAACCGACGGTGTTCCTCGACTCGGGGCACGTCACGCAGCTGTTGACGCTCGTGGAGACGATGCGCGTGGACTACGGCGTCGAGCAGATACTCGTCGTGAGTCACGACGAGGAACTCGTCGGTGCGGCCGACGAGCTCGTGCACGTCCGGAAGGACTCGACGACGAACCGCTCGACGGTCGAGGTCGGAGAGACGCCGACCGCTGAGTTGCTCGCCGACGACTGAGCGGCTGTCAGTCGTTCGACCGGAGTGGTTCGAGCCCGTCGCGAGCGACCGTGGTGGCGTCGTAGCCGCGTTCGCCGTGGACGCGCGCCTCGTCGACGAGGCCGGCGGCGCGGAACTCGGTGAGGAGGCCGTGGAGGTCGCTCTCGCAGCGGTCGTAGTCGTCGAGGAGGGCGACGGCCGGAAGCGGGCCGCGGTCCGCGATCTCGAGGAGGAGGCCGAGCGACTCGTCGTCGTGGACGGCGCTGAGGACGCGACGGGTCGCGGCGGGGACGGCGTTCGCCGCCGTCGCGAGCGCGGACTCGCCGTCGAGTTCGGTGACGTCGGCGCGCGCGACGTAGCGCTCCTCGCCGGTCTCCGGGTCAGCGACGAGCAGCGAATCGCCCGACGTCTTCCTGACGAGTAGCGAGGCGCCGTCCGGGCCTTCGACGGTACGCATGTGCTCCGGTCTTCGCCGGCGGTGCGGTTAGGCGTCACGGTCCCGGGAGGCCCCGCGGTGGTGGCAGGTCAGGGCGTATGGCTGCGGTTCCGGTAGCGGTGGACGAGGAAGACGCTCGCGAGTGCGCCGACGAGCAGGGAGAGCGCGCCGAGGGAGACGTTCTCTTGGAAGCCGACGAGCATCGCGCCGAGCGAGAGCCCGAAGAGTGCGACGTTCGCGGCGAACACGAGCTCCCAGAACTCGGCGCGCAGGCCTTCGGGGACGTCGTCGGTCGACGGTGCCTCGGGAGCGTCCGGCGCGACGTCCGGGACCTCGGGCCGGGGGACGTTCTCAGCGGGGTTCTGGAGGCCGTCGCGCGGGTCGGCGAGCTCGTCCGGGCCGCCGGCGAGACGCGACTCGATGCCGTCCGCGTTCGCGTCCGCTCGCGCCGCCGACGCCGCTTCGCTCCCGTCGTCCGTCGCACGAGCGTCGCTGGCGGTCGAATCCGCGTCGCCGTCGCCCGTCGACTCCTCCTCGGTCGTCACTGCCGAACGTTCGATGCTGAGCAGGAAAAGCGTGTTCGTTGGCGTCCGCGCGGTGTCAGGCTCGCTCGCGGAGCGAGCACGTCTCGTTGGCTTCCACCCACGCGAGCGGGTTCTCCGCGTCGTAGAATACGACGCCGTCGTTCGTCTCGTATGTCTCGATGGACCCCATCTCGTCTGCCGCGGGCTCACGGTCGTCGGCCTGCTGTTCGTCACCGTCTGATGCGTGGTTGGTCAAGCCCGTTCACCTCTACCTGTGCCAAGAACTCACATACATAAAGGTCTTGTTGCCACGCCATCGCCGCGACCCGCAAGACGGCGTCGGGATTAATCCGCTGCTACCGGCGCGGACGAGCGCTCGCGAACGCATCCAATCAGGGTCCTTTTTACCGGTGACCCCGAGGGTGTGGACATGACAGATTCGGACGCCGGACAGATGTCGCTGACCGACGCGTTCCCCGGCGGCGACGACGGCGACCGCCCCGCCGAAGAGGCACGGGCGGTCGCCGACGACGTCTCCTCGGAGGCCTCGGTCGTCGACACCGACCGAGAGGGTCTCCCGGACGCCGATAGCTACCTCGACGTCGCCGTCACGCAGGTCGACTACACCGTCGAGGGTCGCGGCGACGACGAGGAACCCGTCATCCACGTCTTCGGTCGCCGCCCCGACGACCGGACCGCCGTCCACGTGAAGGTCTACGGGCTCCAGCCGTACTTCTACGCGCCCGTCGAGAACGTCTCCGACGAACGCATCGCGGACTTCGACGGCCTCACCGGGTACGTGCTCGAAGACGACGACGGCGAGCCGTTCCGGAGCATCCGTGGCGACGAACTCGCGAAGATATTCGGACGGACGCCGCGGGACGTCGGGAACGTCCGCGACCACTTCGAGCACTACGAGGCGGACATCCTCTTCCCGAACCGGTTCCTCATCGACAAGGACGTCAATAGCGGACTGCGCGTCCCGAACGCCTGGAACGACGACGACTCCGCCATCCGCGTCCATCACGAGGACGTCGCGGCGACCGACGCGACCGTCACCCCGCGCGTGAACACGTTCGACATCGAGGTCGACGACCGGAACGGCTTTCCCGAGGACGGCGAGGAGGAGATCGTCTGCCTCACGAGCCACGACTCCTACCGCGACGAGTACGTCTGCTGGCTCCAGACCCCCGACGCCACCGGGACCACCACGAGCACCGAGGAGCTCGACTACGACCCCATCCCCGACGAGATGGACTACCGCGTCGAGGTCTTCGAGACCGAGGAGGCGATGCTCGCGGCGTTCCTCGACTACGTGACGGAGACGGACCCCGACGTCATGACGGGCTGGAACTTCGAGGACTTCGACGCCCCGTACTTCCTCGACCGCCTCGACGTCCTCCAGTCGCCGGCGCACGACCACGACCTCGATGCCAACCGGCTCTCGCGCGTTAACGAGGTCTGGCGCTCCGGGTGGGGCGGCCCCGACGTCAAGGGCCGGGTCGTCTTCGACCTCCTCTACGCGTACAAGAGTCGACAGTTCACCGAACTCGACTCCTACCGGCTGGACGCCGTCGGCGAGACCGAACTCGACGTCGGGAAGGAGCGCTACAGCGGCGACATCGGCGACCTCTGGGAGCAGGAGCCCGACCGCCTCCTCGAGTACAACCTCCGGGACGTCGAGCTCTGCGTCGAACTCGACCGCAAGCAGGACATCATCGCGTTCTACGACGAGGTCCGCACCTTCGTCGGGTGTAAACTCGAGGACGCCCCGACGGCGGGCGACACGGTCGACATGTACGTCCTCCACAAGGTCCACGGCGAGTTCGCGCTCCCCTCGAAGGGCCAGCAGGAGTCGGAGGACTACGAGGGCGGTGCGGTCTTCGACCCCATCACCGGCGTCAAGGAGAACGTGACGGTCCTGGACCTGAAGAGCCTCTACCCGATGTGCATGGTGACGGTGAACGCCAGCCCGGAGACGAAGGTCGACCCCGACGCGTACGACGGCGACACGTTCGTCGCACCGAACGGGACGCACTTCCGCAAGGAACCGGACGGCATGATTCGGGAGATGGTCGACGAACTGCTGGGCGAACGCGAGGACAAGAAGGCGCTGCGCAACGAGCACGAACCCGGGACCGTCGAGTACGAGACCTACGACCAGCAGCAAGCGGCTGTCAAGGTCATCATGAACTGCTTCTCGTCGGACACAGACGTGCTGACGCCGGACGGCGTCAGGAACATTCGCGACCTCGAGGTCGGTGACGACGTGTACTCGCTCGACCCGGACTCGATGGAGATGGAGGTGAAACCTGTCGTCGAGACTCAGGAGTATCCGGACTATCGGGACGAGATGGTCGACATCGAGACGAGCAAGGTGGACTTCAGTGTCACGCCGAACCACCGGATGCTCGTCCGGAAGGACGACAAGAACGGCGCGTCGTGGGACGACTTCCGGTTCGTCGAAGCCGGTGAGCTGAACGACGCATCACACTACGAGCTCCCGCACGACTGGGACGGCCCGGACGGCGACCCGTTGGAGCGCGTCGATCTCACAGAACTGCTCGACGGCGGCTACGAGGTCTGGTGCGACAACGACGTCCACGGACACACGCTCAAAGCCGAGGTCGGGTACTATTCCGACAAGATGCAGAAGCAGGGTGAGGAAGCGACCGGCTACGTCTTCGACGCCGACAAGTTCGAGGAACACCGCGAATATCTGGACGAACACTGTTCGAGCTTCTACGTCCACGCGGAACGCGGGCGGAAGTGGATTCCGCGATTCTACGACGGCGACGACTTCCTCGAGCTGCTCGCGTGGTACATCACGGAGGGGTCGGTTTACGTATCCGACGAGAAGCAGTTCGGTGAGAACCTCCGTGGCAGCGCGACGTCGGTGAACATCGCACAGGACGCAATCAAGAGCGATACGATCGCCGACGGCGGTGAAACTGACGACCATTCGGCGATTGGAGCGCTGCTCGACCGGATGGGCTTCGATGCGTACACTGACGACCGCGGCTATCAGTTCACGTCGAAGCTACTGGGCGACTGGCTCACGACAACTTGCGGTGGGGACAGCTTCGAGAAGCGCATCCCCGAGTTCGTGTTCGAGCTGAGCCAGGAACAGAAGAACCTGTTCTTGCAGACCCTCATCGCTGGCGATGGCGACCGACAGACGAACAGCTGGCGGTACACGACGTCCAGCGAACGCCTCCGTGACGACGTGTTGCGGCTCTGTACCCACCTCGGTCTGACCGCGAGCGTCAACCGCGACAGTGGATCGTGGCGAATCTACTGTACCAAGAACGCGAAGAACAGCTTCCGGATGCATCGGTCCGGGCGCTCCAGTACCGCCGACGACGGAGCGTACTGCGTGACGGTCGAGGACAACCACACCTTGCTCGCCGGCCGGAACGGGAAGTTCCAGTTCGTTGGCCAGTCGCTGTACGGCGTCCTCGGCTGGGACCGGTTCCGCCTGTACGACAAGGAGATGGGCGCTGCGGTCACGGCGACCGGCCGCGACGTCATCGAGTTCACCGAAGAGTCCGCGAACGAACTCGGGCACGAGGTGGCATACGGGGACACGGACTCCGTGATGATAGAACTCGGGCCAGATATATCGACGAAGGAGACTATCGAGACGTCGTTCGAGATAGAGGAGCACATCAACGCGTCCTACGACGAGTTCGCGCGCGAGAAGCTGAACGCGGAGTTCCACCGCTTCCAGATCGAGTTCGAGAAGCTGTATCGGCGGTTCTTCCAGGCGGGGAAGAAGAAGCGGTACGCGGGCCACATCGTCTGGAAGGAGGGGAAGGACGTGGACGACGTGGACATCACGGGGTTCGAGTACAAGCGCAGCGACATCGCGGCGGTGACGAAGGAGGTCCAGAAGGACGTCATCGAGCGCATCGTCTACGGCGAGGCTCAGGAGAACATCCGGTCGTACGTGAGCGACGTCATCGACGAGTTCCTCGCGGGCGAGTACTCCTACGACGAGATCGCGATTCCCGGCGGAATCGGGAAGAAGCTCGACAACTACGAGACGGATACGGCGCAGGTTCGTGGGGCGAAGTACGCGAACCTCCTGTTCGGGACGAACTTCTCGAGCGGGTCCAAGCCCAAGCGGTTGTACCTCGAGAGCGTGCATCCGTCCTACTTCGAGCGCGTGGAGGAGGAGCTCGACTTGGACCCCCGCGAGAATCCGCTCTACGGCGAGTTCAAGCGCGATCCGGACGTCATCTGTTTCGAGTACGACGACCAGATTCCCGAGGAGTTCGACGTGGACTACGAGAAGATGCTGGACAAGACCCTGAAGGGGCCGATCGCGCGCGTCATCGAGGCGCTCGGGATGTCGTGGGACGAGGTGAAGACCGGTCAGGAGCAGACCGGGCTCGGGTCGTTCATGTAGGCCGTGGCGGATCGAGTCGACCCTATCGACCGGTAGCGCGGTGCTTCTTTTGAGGCTGTTCGCCGTGAAAATCACGGCGAGCGCGGGTCTACGGTCTCCGTACGCGGACATAGTTTGCATTTCGGGAAAGAATATTTCTCGTAGACAAAGCAGAACTGGTGGCGTTACGAAAGCTTGATGGGGCGGACACCCCTGGCTAGAGACGATAAGAGGTTCTACAAATGGCACGACTCGAACTCAGCAACCTCCACGCGAAAGTGGCGGAGGACGACGGCGAGAAGATTCTCGACGGTGTCGACCTGGAAGTGTACTCCGGCGAGATTCACGCGCTCATGGGACCGAACGGCTCCGGGAAGTCCACGACAGCGAAGGTCATCGCGGGCCACCCGGCCTACGAGGTGACAGACGGCGAAGTACTCCTGCACCTCGAAGAGGATGACTTCGGCGAGGACTTCGAGATTCCCGAGGACAAGCGGACGTGGAACCTCCTCGACCTCGAACCGAACGAGCGCGCCGCGCTCGGTATCTTCCTCGGGTTCCAGTACCCCGCGGAGATCGAGGGCGTCACGATGACGAACTTCCTTCGCACCGCACTCAACGCGAAGCTCGAGGAGCGCGAGGAGCTCTTCGAGGACGACGAGGAAGCCGACGAAGCCGAGGAAGCCGAGGAAGACGTCGGCTACGAGACGTCGCCGATGGAAGGGAACATGGACGAGGGCGAGGTCGGCGTCGCCGAGTTCCAGGGTCTCCTCCAGGAGAAGATGGAGCAGCTCGACATGGACGAGAAGTTCGCACAGCGGTACCTGAACGCAGGCTTCTCGGGCGGGGAGAAGAAGCAGAACGAGGTCCTGCAGGCCGCCATCCTCGAGCCGTCGATCGCGGTGCTCGACGAGATCGACTCCGGGCTCGACATCGACCGGCTTCAGGACGTCTCGAAGGGCATCAACGCGCTCCGTGACGAGCAGGGCACGGGCGTCCTCCAGATCACGCACTACCAGCGCATCCTCGACTACGTGGAGCCGGACAAGGTTCACGTCATGCTCGACGGACAGGTCGTGATGAGCGAGGGCCCCGAGCTCGCGGAGAAGCTCGAGGACGAGGGCTACGATTGGGTCCGCGAGCAGGTCTACGAGACTGCTTAACCGTCTGGCCCACCAAACACGGATACATCAATCATGAGTTCAGATCAAGACCACCTGAAGGAGACCGACACCGAGAAGCGTTTCGAGTTCAAGAAGGAGGAGAGCTCGGCGTTCAAGGCGGAGAAGGGCCTCACGGAGGAGACCATCCGCGTCATTTCCGAGGACAAGGACGAGCCACAGTGGATGCTCGACCGGCGTCTTCGCGCACTGGAGCAGTACCACGAGATGCCGATGCCCGACGACTGGCCGGGCGCGCCCGACCTGTCCGAGGTCGACGTCGACGAGATCGTACCGTACATCCGTCCGGACATCGAGACGCGTGGCGGCGTCGACGACTGGAACGATCTCCCCGACGAGATCAAGGACACGTTCGACAAGCTCGGCATCCCGGAAGCGGAGAAGAACGCGCTCTCGGGCGTCGGCGCGCAGTACGAGTCCGAGATCGTCTACCAGAACATGCAGGAGCGCTGGGAGGAGAAGGGCGTCATCTTCTGTGACATGGACAAGGCGGTCCGTGAGCACCCCGAGATCCTCAAGGAGTACTTCATGACGAAGGCCGTGCCGCCGAGCGACAACAAGTTCGCGGCGCTGCACGGCGCTATCTGGTCGGGCGGGTCGTTCGTTTACGTCCCCGAGGACACGACGGTCGACATGCCGGTCCAGGCGTACTTCCGGATGAACTCCGACGGGATGGGCCAGTTCGAGCACACGCTCATCATCGCCGAGGAGAACTCCGAGGTGCACTACATCGAAGGGTGTTCCGCGCCGAAGTACTCGGAGTTCAACCTGCACTCGGGCGGCGTCGAGGTGTTCGTGAAGGAGAACGCGCACGTCCAGTACTCGACGGTCCAGAACTGGTCGAAGAACACGTACAACCTGAACACGAAGCGCGCGATCGCGGAGGAGAACGCGACGATGGAGTGGGTGTCGGGCTCGATGGGGTCGAAGGCGACGATGCTGTACCCGTCGACGATCCTGAAGGGCCGCGGTGCGACGGACAACCACATCACGATCGCGTTCGCTGGCGAGGGCCAGAACATCGACACGGGCGCGAAGGTCTACCACAACGCGCCGGACACGAAGTCGACGATCGAGTCGAAGTCCATCAGTAAGGACGGTGGCCGCACGAACTACCGTGGGCTCGTCCACATCGCCGACGGTGCCGAGAACTCGTCGACGAGCGTCGAGTGCGACGCGCTGATGTTCGACAACGAGTCGACGTCGGACACGATGCCGTACATGGAGATCCAGGAGTCGAAGGTCGACGTCGCGCACGAGGCCACGGTCGGCAAGATCGGCGACGAGGACGTCTTCTACCTCCAGTCGCGTGGGCTGGACGACGACGACGCGAAGCAGATGATCGTCGCCGGGTTCATCGAACCGATCACGGAGGAACTGCCGATCGAGTACGCGGTCGAACTGAACCGCCTCATCGAACTCGAGATGGAGGGTAGCCTCGGGTAACTCCCGGGAGGAGACAATGAGTACGCAGGTACACGCGAACCTCACACGAGAGCAGGTGGAACAGATCTCCGCGGACCTCGACGAGCCGGAGTGGCTCACCGAGACCCGCGTCGAAGCGCTCGAGGCGCTCGAGGACCTCGACATGCCGGACGTCATCCGGACGCCGGGACGCGATTGGACGAACCTCGACGCGCTCGACTTCGAGACGCTCGTCGACCCGTTGAACGCGGCGCAGGACAAGGACCGCGTGAGCGACGAGGGTATCGAGGTCCTGGAGTGGTCGGAGGCGCTCGCCGAGCACGAGGACCTCGTGAAGGAGCACTTCGCGAGCGTCGTCGACCCCGAGGAGAACTACCTGACGGCGCTGTCGACGGCGCTGTTCTCCGCGGGCACCGTGATCTACGTCCCGGAGGGCGTGGACGCGGAGGACGTGAAGGTCCGCACCGCGATGAACTCGCGGTCGTTGTTCAACTACACGCTCGTCGTCACCGAGGCGTCGTCGTCGGTGACGATTCTCGAACGGCAGAGTACCGGTGACGCGCTCGAGGGCGAGCGCTACTACAGTGGTGTCGTCGAGGTCGTCGCGGGCGAGAACTCGCGTGTGCAGTACGGGGCGCTCCAGAACCTCGACGAGGAGACGTACAACTACACGCTGAAGCGCGGCCACGCCGATACGTACGCGACGGTCGACTGGATCGAGGGGAACGTTGGCTCTCGGTTGACGAAGTCAAGCGTCGAGACGTACCTGCAGGGCGATTCCTCGGAGACGAAGACGGTCGGGGCGTTCTTCGGGCACGAGGACCAGCACTTCGACGTCGCGGCGCGCGTCTGGCACGAGGGCGAGCACACGACCGCGGACCTCGTGACGCGTGGCGTGCTCGACGACCATTCGCGCTCGGTGTACGAGGGCGTGCAGGACGTCGGGACCGATGCGTGGGACACGAGCTCGTACCAGCGCGAGAACACGCTGATGCTCTCGGACGAGAGCGAGGCGGACGCGTCCCCGAAGCTCATCATCAACAACCACGACACGGAAGCGTCTCACAGCGCGACCGTGGGGCAGGTCGACGAGCAGGACCTGTTCTACATGACCTCGCGGGGCGTGCACCCGCAGGTCGCGAAGAACATGCTCGTCGAGGGCTTCTTCGTGCCGGTGCTCGACGAGGTCGACGTGGACGAACTCCGCGACGACCTCGAGGAGCTCGTCGCCGAACGGCTCCGCGAGTAACGACGCTCGCGACCCGACTGAGCGTTCTTCTTTGCAGTTCTTTCGCATACGTCCGCAGCGTTAGGTGGCGCTCTCGTCCGCTTGCGTATGACCGACGCCGATTGCGTGTTCTGTGCTATCGTCGCGGGCGAGGCAGAGGCACTCGTCGTGGACGACCGAGACGGCGACCGCGAGGACGCGTCCGCTGCCGTCACCGCCGCACTCGGCGACGAGTGACCGAAGCGGCCCGGTCTCGGCGACGCGAGAGGGAGAGCGTTAAGTGACCGGCTCCCGGACGTGAGCGTATGAGTTTGGGACAGCGCGTCACCGACGACCACCAGCTCGCGCGCCTCCTCCAGATCGGCGTCGTGCTGGAGGAGGTCGTCGAGTCCCGCGCACACCACCACCTCGACTCTTTCGACGCCGGTGACCGCGACCCCGCGGTCGCGGCGTTACTCGAGGACGCCGCCGAGGAATCCGCCGAGCATCGGGACCGACTGGAGGCACTCGTCGCGGACCTGAACGCGGAGACGGTGCCCTACGAGGAGATCAACGCGCTCGTCGAAGCCCAGTACGCTCAGACCGCGCCCGAGGACTTCGACGACCTGCTCTACGACCAGCTGTGTAACGAGGAGACGGCGTACAAGTTCTACGACGACCTCATCGAGGCGATCGAGGCGAGCGACACGGACTTCAGTATCGACCGCGAGCGCGTGCTCTCGGTGCTCGCCGGTATCCGCGAGGAGGAGGCCGAGGGCGTCGAGGAGGTCACCGAGCTGATGGAGGGCAATCGATGAACACCGCAGAACAGTACCTGAAAGCGATCTATCTGGCGCAACGTATCGAGGATGGCCCGGCGGCGACGGGGATGCTCGCGGACATGCTCGAGGTGTCGCCGGCGAGCGTCAACGAGATGATCGGGAAGCTCGAGGACCGCGATCTCGTCGACCACGAGAAGTACAAGGGGGCGACGCTGACCGACGAAGGGATCCGGCGTGCCGAGGATGCGCTCCAGACGTACTGTATCATCGAGCGGTTCCTCGCGAACGTCCTCGAGGTCGAGGACTTCCGCGGGGAGGCGACGGCGCTGGAGGCGGTCATCGACGATACGGTCGCGGAACGCCTCGACACCATCATCGACCGACGCAGCGAGTGCCCGGACTGCTTCGACGCGAACGCGGACAAGTGCGAGTTCCTCGAGGTTCCCGCGGACGCCGCGGACTGACCGCCGGCCGCTGGTCTCCTCACGTCGACTGGACGTGCTCGACGAGCCAGTCGACGTGCGCTTCGAGCATCCGGCGACCGCCCGGGGTGAGGTCGTAGACGTCGTGGACGCCCTCGGGTTCGACCTGGACGTGACCGGCGTCGACGAGCGCGTCGAGCGCGCCGTAGAACGTCTTCGGTTCGATGTGTTCGTCGTAGTGCGCTTCGAGCGACGTCTTCAGCTGTTGGCCGCGGCGTGGTTCGGCGGCGAGGAGCGCGAGGACGTCGCGACGCATCCCGCTCCGGACGTACTTCGTCATGGCGCTCGCTACGACGGCCCCGGCCGTGGGCGTTGCGGTCCGCGGACCGACCCAGTGCCGGACCGATGCTGTCCGGGCCCGGGACCGCTGGGGTTTCGTACCCGTGGTTCGAAGCCTGTGGCATGACCGACGACGCTGCCGTCGACGAGGAGACCGAAGCGAGCGCGAACGGTATCACGGCACGGTACTCGCTGACCGACAGCGAGCGCGTGCTCGCGTTCGAGCGCGACGGCCGGACGGTGGTGGTCGCACAGAACCGCGACGGGTACGCGATGCTGAAGGTCCGGACGGGCGTCGACGGCGACGAACTGGAGCGGTACTACGGGTTCGACATGGCGCTCGACCACGTCGCCGAACGCCTCGGTGTGCGCGAGCACGACCTCCCGGTCCCCGAGGCGAGCGCCGACATGGGCATGTGACGACGAGAGGTCGCGCCCGTCGACCGCATCTGGCGCTCGGTCAGGCGGCGACGGCGTACACCATCAGGAGCCCGAAGTAGAGGACGATGAGCGTCGCGGCCGCCTTCAGGCGGTAGCGGCGTATCTCTTCGTTCTCCGCGAGATACGCTTTCTCGAACGCCTCCTCCTCGGTGGGCGTGCAGACGTCGTAGTGCTGGAGGCCGACGTGGAGCGCGACGTGGTCCGGGGCGGTGAACGGTCGCTCGCAGTACGGGCACTCGTGGACGGTCGCGTCCGCCGGGACGGCCGTCGCCACGGTGTCGCTGTCGGCTGCGTCGGTCGCGTCGACGTCGGACTGTGGTGTCGTCATGATCAGAGGAACGGTGGCGTGATAGTCGGTTGGGAGACGATCCAGAGGCTCAGCGTGGTGTACGCGATCATCACGGCGACGAACCCGTACTGGGCGCGGACCGCCTGGAGGCGTTCGGGGAACACCTCGAACCCGATGGCGTGCGCGACCCAGACCGCGAGCAGGTGCCCGACGAGGATGGCGGTGATCGCGATGCCACCGAAGAACGACGGGAGGACGAACAGCTGCGGTGGCGGTGGCGCGGTCGGCGCGGCGAGCGCGCTCGCGAGCGGGAGCGAGAGCGACACGAAGAACCCGAGGTAGTGCGCGAGGTGGTAGCCCGCGGCAATCGCGAGCAGCGGCGGCGCGAAGCGGCGGGCGAGCTCGTCGACGGCGACGAACGTGTCGCCGGTCCGCCGGCCGCTCCGGGCCGCCCACCGGTACACCGCGACGAACGCGACGAAGCCGAGGGCGTACGCGACCGCGTAGACGACGATGCCGGGGACGCCCGGCGAGTGAACGGCCTCGGCGACCGCCTTCCAGGCGGGCGTGGCGACGAACCCGTCGTACGTCGTCGCGAACACGAGCGCGACAACGAACGCGACACCGCCCGCGTCCGCGAGCGGCCCGCGGTCGTTCGCTCGCTCGGCGCTCGCTCCGTCTTCGGCGGGGCGACCGCTCTCGCTCGCGGCGTCCACGAGCCCGGCGCCCGGGAGTCGGAGGACGACGCCGTCCGCGGTGCGTTCGAGCGGGGCGACGCGACCGTAGTGGTCGAACGCTCGCGCGACCGGGTCGGCCTTCGAGAACCACTCCTCGACGCCGAAGACGACCGCGCCGAGCACCGTCACCGTCCCGTAGGCACTGACGGCGCCCGCGAGCACCACCGGGTCCTCTGCGAGCGGGAGGGTCACCTCGACGAACACGAGCGCGAGCAACCCGAGGACCGCGGGCCACGCCCCCAGCCCCGCTGGGTAGTCGCGGTCGAGCGACGGGAGCGCGCTCGCGACCGTACGGAACGGGTCCAGGGCCGGCCACGTGTTCCCGGCGAGGTAGAGCGTCATGACGTACCCGGCCCACCAGCCGACCCAGACGATGAGGACGGCGAGGTTCTGTTGCGGGTCCGTCGGCGCGACGTCGAACGCGGCCCCGAACCCGAACGCGAGCACCGCGAGCAACCCGAGGAGGCCGACGAGCGGTGCGAGAATCGTTCGCAGCCTCCGTGGGACGGCGGCGAGCGTCCTGGCGTGGTCGTGACTCCAGCGGACGAAGGACCGGTCGGTCGCGAACGTCGCCAGGAGGAACGACGCGCCGACGACGCCACCGCCGGTCGCGAGGAACAGCCACGTCGGAATCGACAGCGACTCCGCCGACCCACGCAGCGCGGCGCCGTGTGCGCTGACCGTGCCGGTGGCGAGAACGAGGGCGCCGACTATCGAAGCGAGACGACCAAGGCGGTTCATGACGGAGCGACTCAGAACGCGGTCGCGCCGATGTAGATCGCTGCGACGAGGAAGATCCAGACCGCGTCCACGAAGTGCCAGTAGAGCGCCGCGGTCTTCACGGACACGTGTCGGTCCGCGGAGTACTGCCCGCGGAGCCCGCGGACGAACACGATACCGAGCAGGACCGCGCCGAGGGTCACGTGCAGCCCGTGCAGCCCCGTCAGCGCGTAGAACGCGCTCGCGAACGGATTACTGAACTCGACCGCGCCCTCACCGATGAGCGCCGCCGGCTTGAAGCCCTCGACGACGAGGAACTCGTAGTACTCGTAGACCTGCCCGCCGATGAACACCACGCCCATCAGGAGCGTGGCGCCGAGCAGCGAGACGAAGCGCTTGCGGTTCCCGTTCCGGAGCGCGACCTCCGAGAAGTGCAGGACGAAACTGCTCGCGATCAGGATGAGCGTGTTCACGATGACGAGACTCCCGAAGATCTCCGGGACCTCGCCGAGGCCACCTGCTTTGATGAAGAAGAAGTAGATGAACCCGGCGCTGAACGTCGCGATCTCGCTCCCGAGGAACGCGTACATCCCCCAGACCAGCTTGGATTCGCTCTGCTCGGACTTGTGGCGCTCCCAGAAGCTCGCGACGAACCCGTGGTAGAGCCAGCCGAACAGTCCGAACACGAACAGTCCGATGCTCCCGATGGAGACCGCCGCGGCGGTCCCCATTCCGATTCCGAAGCCGCCGCGGGCGGCGAGGAGGAACAGTGCTGCCCCGACGTAGATACCGGAGCCGCCGATGGCGGTGACGAACGGCCACCAGGAGGCCTCCCCGAACCCGCGCGGGAAGTCCTCCACGGCCGGCAGGTGGCCGCCGTGCCCGTGGTCGCCTGCGTCTTCCGTTGCTGTCATAGACGACGCTTGCAAGTCCACTACTAAAAATCCATCCAAGCGCCCGCGCCAGACGCCGTCGCCTCGGCGTGGCTGGTGCGACGTCGGTCAGTCGCTCGGTTCTCCGTTCGGGCGGTGGATTGAAGCGCTCGCGTCCGGAACTCGCGGTCGGTGACGGCTCCGGACGACAGCGGGACCGACGATGCGGGTGACCGAGACTCACGCGGCACCTGGCGCGAGGACGCGCTCCGGCCGCGGCCGTGGACCCATGGCGACGTCGTCGTCCGCCCGTTCGCGTACGTCCACGACGGCCCCGTGCTCGTTCGAGTACCTGGACGAGACGCGTGGCTCGGGAACGTTCACGCTGCCGACCCGTCCCAGCACGACGAGTCGTTCGCGCACGTGCTCTCGCTCACGCGCGACGTCCAGCCCGCGACGACGCGGCATCGACCGTTCGCGGACGACCTCGACCACGACCCGGTCGCGTTCCGCACGGCGGTCGACGACGCGCGACGACTGCTCGCGGCCGACGGCGACGTCCTCGTCCACTGCAAGGCCGGGGTGTCCCGGAGCGCCGCCGTGCTCGCGACCGCACTCGCCGCCGACGAAGACCACTCGTTCCGGGACGCACTGGGCGTCGTCCAGCGCGCGCGCCCCGTCGCCACCCCGAACCCCGCGCTCGTCGAGTCCGCCGTCGCGTACCTCGCAGCGACCGACGCCCACCCCTGACGGCCGACGCCTCATCCCCGTCCGTAGCGACCGTCAGCGCTACCGCTCGCCGGTCGAAGCCGAGTCAGAGAGAGAAACAGCGACGCCGAAACCCGTTCAGACCGCGCGAGCGACGAGTATGCTATCGGACTCGACAGCGGGGCCCGCGATGGACGCGCTCCCGTCACCATCGTCGCTCGCGGACGTCGACGCACTCGAATCGCCTTCCGGCGACCACTCGCAGGTCTCCTCCTGGGCGTTCCAGGTCTTGTTCGCCGCGGATGCGCAGAGGGACTCCATCTCGTCGAGGAGCGCCTCGCGGTCCTCCACGACCTGCACCTCGAACATCATCCCGGAGTGCCCGGTCCCACAGTACTCGGCGCAGTAGCCCTGGTAGGTCCCCGTCTGGCTCGGCGTCGTCTTCAACCACGCTATCTTCCCCGGGACCGCGTCGTGTTTGAGGCCGAGCGACGGCACGTGGAACGCGTGCAGCCAGTCCTGTGTGGTGAGACTGAAGTACGTCGCCTGTCCCTTCGCGAGGTAGAGGGGCTGCTGGGCCGATCCGGCCGAGACGTTGTACTCGGGGTAGTTGAACGTCCACCCGTACCGGAACGCGGTGACGTTCACCTGCTCCTCGGTGTCCGACGATATCTGGGGGTCGTCGGGCGTGATGACCGAGTCGTCGGCCATCGTGATGCTCGCGGAGACCCCGACGAACAGCAGGATCGCGGCGGTCGCGATCGTCCACGTGATCTCCAGTCGGCGGTTCTCTCGCGTCGGCTTCGCCTCGTCCTGGTCCTTGTACTTGAACACCGTGTAGATGAGGACCGCTTCGACGAGGACGGTGATGGGGATGGCGACGACGAGGAGTTTCTCGTTGAGGCCCGAGATCGCCGCGTCCGAACTCGACGCCTGCGCCGCGACGGGCTGGGCGGCGAGCGCGAGGCCGGCGAGGGCGGCGAGCAGCGTCGACGTGATCCGCTCTCTATCCATGTATACCGGTGCTTTGGATTTCGGGGTTAAATATGTGGCTAATGCCCGTCGAGGGGGCGAAAGCGGCGGGTTGAAATACGCGGAGTCCGACTGTTCGGCTAGTGACTCGACGGTACCCGACACCGGTCGGTTCGCACGGCCGCTTCAGTGGGTTGCTCGCCGCGACGGCGGTGGGCGTGTACCTACTGGTCGTCGTCGGCGCGACGACGACGCTGACGGACGCTGCGGCGTCGTGCCAGACGTGGCCGGCGTGCAACGGCCAGTTCCTGCCGTCGCTCTCGGACCCGCTGTTGATCGTGGCGTGGGGGCATCGCGTGGTCGCGCTGCTCGTCGCGGGGCTGGTTCTCGCGTCGGCCGTGGTGGCGTGGGCCGGCGAGGCGACGACGCGCGTCAGGGCGCTCCTGAGCGTCGCGGCCGGGACGTACCTCGTACAGGTCGGTCTGGGTGCGGTCGCGGCGACGTCGGGGACGCCGACGACGCTGTCGGCGATCCACCTCGTGCTGGGCGTGTTCATCTTCGGGCTCGTCATGCTCGCGCTCTCGTGGACCCTGGAGACGGAGACGGCGACCGACGGGGACTGGGAGGCGATGGACGAGCCCGAGCCCGTCGACGTCGACGTGGGCGACCGCCCGCCGGTGCCGTCGGCGTTCGTGCCGCGTGCGAAGGCGACGGTGCTCGCGTACGTCCGGATGACGAAACCGCGGTTGATGTGGTTGCTGTGTCTCGTCGCGGCGGCGGGGATGGCGCTCGGGTCGACGGTCGGTGAGGCGGTGACGGTGAAGACGGCGCTGTTCACGCTCGGCGGTGGCGTGCTCTCCATCGGGTCGTCGGGGACGTTCAATCACGTGCTCGAGCGGGACGTCGACGAGAAGATGGAGCGGACCGCTGACCGGCCGCTCGCGTCGGACCTCGTCCCGGTGAGCCACGCGCTCGCGTTCGGTGTCGCCCTCGGAGTGGCGTCGCTCGCGTTGTTCGCGAGCGTGAACCTCCTCGTCACCGTCCTCGGGTTGACCGCGATCGTGTTCTACAGCGTCGTGTACACGCTCGTCCTGAAACCGAACTTCGTGTCGAACACGGTCATCGGTGGGGCGGCGGGCGCGCTGCCGGCACTCATCGGGTGGGCGGCGGTAACGGGCGGGCTCGGGATTCCGGGCGTGATGCTCGCGGTCGTCATCTTCCTGTGGACGCCCGCGCACTTCTACAACCTCGCGTTGGCGTACAAGGAGGATTACGCGCGCGGCGGGTTCCCGATGATGCCCGTCGTCGAGGGGGAGGCGCCGACGCGCAAGCACATCCTCTGGTACATCGCGGCGACGCTCGTGAGCGCGGGCGTGCTCGCGGTCGTCGCGGACCTCGGAATCCTGTACGCGGTGACGAGCGCGACGCTCGGCGGCGTGTTCGTGTACTTCGCGGTCCAGTTGCACTACGAGCAGACGGAGGCGGCGGCGTTCCGGGCGTTCCACGCGTCGAACGCGTACCTCGGTGCGCTCCTGCTCGCCGTGGTCGTGGACGCGCTGGTGCTGTAGGATGACGCGGATTCGTCCGGAAACCGACGGTCCGCGGCGCCGATGCGAGCGATGAACGCCGAGCGCGTCGCTCGTCGACTCCCGGGCGTCCGTGGGTTGTCGCTCGGGCTGGCGGTCCTCACCGCGGAGGTGCTCGTGCTCGGCCTGCATCTCGCGGAGTCGACGGCGTCGTACACGGACCCGTTCGCGCTCGCGTACCCGTTCGTCTGGGTGAACGCGGCACTGGTGGCGATGTGGGTCGCGGACGTCCCGGACGCCGTCGGTCGTCGACGCGCGACCGCTGGGGTGGTGGCGGGTGGGTACCTGCTCGTGCTCGCGTACTTCGGTGGCGTGTTCTCGCCGGGGTACGGCCTCGTGGGGGGTGCGAGCACGGCGTCGCCGGGGTGGTACGTCTCGTCGGGGCTGCCGCCGGGGTACGGGCCGGCGGCGGTGTACGAGTCCGCGCTCGCGACGGTCGTCCTCGTGCCGTACAAGCTCGTGGGGTACGCGACGCTCGCGTACCTCGTGTACGGGACCGTCGTCGACGCGGCGCGCACCGGCGTCGCGGGCGTCCTCGGCCTGCTGTCGTGCGTGTCGTGCTCGTGGCCGGTGCTCGCGGCGCTCGTCTCCGGAGTCGCGGGGGGTGGCTCGGCGGTCGCGGCCGCGACGATGGACCAGTCGCTCGGGCTGTCGACGGTCGTGTTCGTCGTCACGGTCGCGCTCCTCGCGTGGCGGCCGACGTTCGGGTGACCCGGCTGATCCGCGAGGCGTTCGGGTGACTGCCCGCGACCGGTCCGCGAGACGCTCGGGCGTGCTGGCGAATGTTGACGGCGTCCGTCACGCTTACGTAGTGGAGTCGCTTTCGGTGAGGTACATGGTCGCACAGACGATGGATCGAGTTCCACACGAGCAGTTCTAGAACGATTCTCCGGACCGGAGGTGTGCGGACGTGTCGGTGACCGAGACGACCGCGGAGCGGCGGCTGTCTCGGACCGGCGTGGACGCGCTGGCGGTCAAGCCCGCGGAGTGCGACGTCTCGCGCGCACTCGACGTGGACGTGGACGTCGTGACGGTAGATTACGAGGGTCGCGAGCACGTGCCCGACGCGAGCGTGCTCCGCGAGCTCGCCGCGGAGCGGACGCTCCGCGTGACGACGCCGGTTCGCGCGAGCGGGTTCGACCCGACGGGCGATAGCTCGCTCGACGACGGGCTTCCCGCGGACGCGGGGCGCGTGCTCGTCGCGGGCCACGGCGCGTACCTGGACGACGAGGAGCAGTCCCGGAGCGTCGCCGACCGGTTGGGGGCGGCGGTCGCGAAGCACCCGGAGGCGTGGGTCGGGACGGAGTCGGTGGAGCGCGTGGCGCTCGCGACGGGCGCGACGCAGTTCGAGCTCCTCTCCCGGTCGACGCACCGCGACGTCCGGGCGCTCCGCGACGCGGGGTTCGACGGGGAGGTCGCGGTGTACGCGCCGACGGTCCTGACCGAGGACGAGGACGCGGTCCTGGACGCGGTGGGTGCGTACGCCGCGCGTCGCGGCCCGGTCCGGCGTGCGCTCCCGGACGCCGCTGACGGCGGGTCGGTGGCGACCGACGCCGCGGCGACGGGGCGCGCTCGCGACGTCCTCTCGAAGGCGGTCCGGGATTACGCGCTCGTCGGTGACGTCGCGACGGTCCGCGAGCGCGTCGAGGCGCTGCACGACGTCGGCGTCGACCACGTCGTCGCGTATCCCGCTCGCGGCCTCGCGCACGTCAGCTGACTCCCTGCGGCCCACGCGAGATGAGGTTCGCGGGTGCCGCCGCCGGCGGTTCGAGGCGACACCGAGCGTTTTTCGGCACCGCCACTCGCAGTCGTGGGTATGGAACTCGCGACGCACACGACGACGACGGCCGCGGACGCGTTCGAGGACGTCGAGGTGGCGGTCGTGCCGACGGGGAGCGTCGAACAGCACGGGCCGGCGCTCCCGCTCGGGACGGACCTGTACGCCGCGACGCACGTCGCCGAGGCGGTCGGCGACCGCGACGACGTCGCGCTCCTCCCACCGATCCCCGTGGGTGTGAGCGCGCATCACCGACAGTTCCACGGGACGCTGTCGGTCACGCCGGAGACGTTCGAGGACTACGCGTACGACGTCGTCGCGAGTCTGGCCGAGCACGGCGTCCGGAAGGCGGTGTTCGCGAACGGACACGGCGGGAACACCGACGCGTTGACGCGGGCGGCGCGACGGCTCCGCGAGCGCGACGTGGCGTTCGCGACGCCGTGGAACTGGTGGTCGAACCTCGACGGCCTCGAGGGCGAGCTGTTCGACGCGGACGGAATCACGCACGCGGACGCGATGGAGACGAGCATGATGCTGTACCTCACCGAGCACGTCCGCGAGGACGCGCTCGACGAGGCTGAGGCGGGCGCGTCGGACGCGTGGGGCGAGACGGTTCACGGCGCGCCGGTCGGGTTCGACACCGTGGACTTCTCTGAGTCGGGCGCGGTCGGGCGGCCGACCCGAGGGAGCGTCGAGGCGGGCGAGGCGCTGTTCGAGAAGGCGGCCGAGGCGCTCGGCGCGCTCGTCGACTGGCTCGGCGCGCAGGACGACGCGGCCCTGCGACCGGAGGCGCACCGATGACGCGCGAGGTCGCGGTCTTGGGTGCGGGCGCGCTCGGCGCGACGGTCGCGTTCGACCTCGCGTTCGCCGACGAGGACGCCGACGGCGAGCCCGTCGAGGTGACGTTGTTCGAGGCCGGGAGCGTGGCGGACGGGTCAACGGGACGCGCCGCTGGCGTGTGTTACAACGCGTTCGCGGAGGACGTCGACGCGGAGATCGGTGCGCGAGCCGTCGAGCGCTTTCGGACGTTCGACGAGGTCGGCGAGTTCGAGTTCCACGAGTCGCCGTACGTGTGGTTGGCGCGCGAGGGCGACGACGACCGCGAGCACGCCATCCGCGAGCAGCTCCCGCGGATGCAGCAACACGGCGTCGCGGCGGTGCGGATGGAGCGCGACGAGGTCGCCGAGCGGTTCCCGAGCCTCGCGAGCGACGACGTCGCGGTCGCCGCGGTGGCCGGCGCCGCGGGCTACACCACGCCGGCGTCGTACGCGCGGACGCTCGCGGTGCTCGCGAAACGCCAGGGCGCCGAGTTGCGCCAGCACGAGCCCGCGAGCGTGGACGTCGACCCGCTGCGGGTGAACGGCGAGACGTTCGACGACGTCGTCGTCGCCACCGGCGCGCACACGAAGCGGGTGCTCGCCGACGCGGGCTACGCGGTCGCGATGAAACCGTACCGCGTGCAGGCGGCGACGTACGCGACCGAGTACGACGGCCCGATGGTCTACGACGCCACCGACGGGTTCTACCTGCGGCCGCACGCCGACGGCGTGCTCGTCGGGAACGGGACCGAGGAGCGCGAGGCCGACCCGGACGAGTACGACCGCGACGCGAACGACGGGTTCGCCGAGTCGCTCCAGGCACGCGCGAGCGACCGTGCTCCGGCCGTCGCGGACGCTCGCGTCACGGACGCGTGGGCCGGGCTCTGTACGGCGACGCCGGACCGCGACCCACTCGTGGGCGCGCTCGACGACGGCCTCTACGTGGGGACCGGCTTCCAGGGCCACGGCTTCATGCGCGCACCGGCCATCGGGGAATCGCTCGCAGAACAGGTCCTCGGCGAGGACGACGGCGTCGACGCGTTCGACCCGACGCGCTTCTCGGGCGACGAGACGTTCGACGTCGTCGAGGGGATGCTCGTCGACGACCGCTAGGACCAGCGGCGCGTCACTCCTCGTCGGCTTCCGCGTCCGTCCCAGCGGCTGCGTCGTCGTCGGCTTCCGCATCGTTCGCTTCGTCCGCACCGTTCTCGTCGTCGTCGGGCGTCGCTATCTCGACGGTGCCGGCGCTCGCGTCGCGCTCGCCGCTCTCGGGTTCGCGTTTCGGGACGCGGACCTCGAGCGTGCCGTTCGCGCGGAGCGTGGCGCTCGACGCGTCGGCGTCCACGAGGGCGTCCGCGGGGAGGTCGGCGCGACCGTCGAGACTCATGCCGCGCCCGGGGACGCGCATCTCGTGGTCGTCGTAGAACTCGCGGAACCGGTCTATCTGGACCTCGACCGCGCCGTCGACGTACCGGACCTGGACGTCGGTCTGGGCGACGCCGGGGGCGTCGAACACGACGAGGTAGGCGTCGTCGCTCTCGAGGACGTCCGCGGGCAGCGGTCGTCGTTCCTGGACGCGGCTGGCGGCGCGCCCGACCGTCTCGAGGACGCGGTTGCCGACGGAACGGGAGACCTCGCCGAGGTTCATACCTCGATCTCCTCCAGGCACGCCGTGCCACCGCAGAGCGGGCACGCCAGGTCCGCGACGGCGTGGTCGTCGGCGACGTCGTACGTGTAGTGGTTCTCGAACATGTCGAGTTCGCAACCATCGCTCGTGCAGCGGACCTCCTTCGTGGCGGGCATACGCGACCCTTCGCAGGCGACGGGAAAGACCCTTTTGGAGGGGGAAGCGCGCCGCGCCAGCACCGTCGCCGGTCGAGCCAGCGCCCCTCGCGGGTCGTTCCGCACGCGTTTTACCGTTCGGGCGTCAACCACGTCCTATGACCGACCCTGCTGACGTCGACGTGACCCTCGTCGACGGCTACGTCGACGAACCGGCGCACTTCGGGGTGCCGCCGTACGTGTCGACGTACCCGCGGTACACGGCTGGCGCGCTCGTCGACGCCGGGGTCCCCGAGGAGAACGTCACGTACCACACCATCGACGAACTCCGCGAGGACCGCTCGAAGTGGCTGGACGTCGAGCGGGCGGACCTCATGATATACATCGGCGGGATGACGGTGCCCGGGAAGTACGTCGGCGGGACGCCCGCGGAGCCCGACGAGGTCCGCGAGCTCGCGTGGACGGCGAACGGGACGAGCGTCATGGGTGGCCCGGTTCGGTTCGGCGTCGGCGAGGAGAACGCGGGAGCGACCGAGACCGAACGGAAGAACCTCGACTTCGACTTCCTCGCGATGGCGGACGTCGAGGCGGCCGCGTACGACCTCGTCGAGAGCGGGATGGAGGGGTTCAACGACCGGTACCGAGACGTCGCGGAGGTCGACCGCTGGGCGAGCGCGGGCGCGTTCGTCGTCGAACAGCACCCGAACCACCCGCACTACCTCATCGCGGAACTGGAGACGTCCCGCGGGTGCGCGTACCGGTGTTCGTTCTGCACGGAGCCGATGTACGGCGACCCGGACTTCCGGACGCCCCCCTCGGTCGTCGGCGAGGTCGACGCGCTCAGTGACCGCGGCGTGAAGCACTTCCGTATCGGCCGGCAGGCGGACATCCTCGCGTACGGCGGCGACGGCGAGAAGCCCAATCCCGATGCGTTGCGGCAGCTCTACGGCGGCATCCGCGAGGTCGCGCCCGACCTGGAGACGCTGCACCTGGACAACATGAACCCGATAACGGTCGTGAAGTGGCCGGAGCTGTCACGCGAGGGCATCCGCGTCATCGCGAGACACAACACGCCCGGGGACACGGCCGCGTTCGGGCTCGAGTCCGCGGACCCCGTCGTCCAGGAGCAGAACGAGTTGAACGTCACCGCCGACGAGTGCTTCGAGGCGGTCCGCATCGTGAACGAGGAGGCCGGGTGGCGGCCCGGCGAGGAGCCCGGGACGGGGCCGTCGACGGACGTGGCGACTGGCGCGGACGCGACCGCGTACGGCGACGGAAGTGCGCCCTCGAGTCCGCGTCTCCCGAAGCTCCTCCCGGGTATCAACCTCCTGCACGGGCTCGACGGCGAGACCGAGGAGACCTACGAGTTGAACAAGCAGTTCCTGGAGCGCGTGCTCGACGCGGGCCTGATGCTCCGGCGCGTGAACATCCGGCAGGTGATGGCGTTCGAGGGCACGGACATGGCGAAGACGGGTGCGAGCATCGCGCTCGACCACAAGCGCCAGTTCAAGGCGTACAAGCGCGAGGTCCGCGAGACCGTCGACAACCCGATGCTCCAGCGGGTCGCGCCCGTCGGCACGGTGCTGCCGGACGTCCACTACGAGTACCATCAGGACGGGCGGACGTTCGGCCGACAGCTCGGCACGTACCCGCTCCTCGTCGGCATCCCCGGCGAGCGCGAGCTCGGCGCGGTCCGCGACGTCGCGATCGTCGACCACGGCTATCGGTCGGTCACGGGCGTCCCGTACCCGCTCGACGTGAACGCCGCGAGCATGGACGAGCTGACCGCGATTCCGGGCATCGGGTCCGGAACCGCGGGCGACGTCGTCGTGAACCGCCCCTACGAGTCGACCGCGGACCTCCCCGTGGACGCCGACGTCGGCCTGGAGGGGTTCGCGACGGTCGACGACCGGCGGCCGCAGGGCCAGCCCTCCCCCTGACGCGGACGCAGGTCGACGCGACCGCCCGGTGACCGCGTCCATGCGTGGGCACGTGCGTGGCTGGTCTCGGGGAAAGTTACGCTGGCGTTGGCGGTAGTTCTAAGGTGCGCCGCCGACACGTAGGGGTGAGGGTTAACTGTGGAAATATCTGAAAAGCTCTTGTGTCTGTTCAGCGCCGAAGTGACCGACGACGGCGACTCCTATACGGTCGAGATTCCGAAGCGAGAGGTCGAACGCGGGACCGTCGACCCCGGCGGGACGTATCGCGTCGCGCTCATCGAGCGCGAACGGTCGACGTCGAGCGACGACGGCTCCGAGCCGTCGCCGTCCGAACCCCAGCCGCCGGTCGAGCGCGGCGAGACCCGGTACGTCGAGATCGAGGACATCGGGAAGCAAGGTGACGGAATCGCTCGCGTCGAACGCGGGTACGTCATCATCGTCCCGGGGGCCGACGTCGGCGAGCGCGTCAAGGTCGAGATCACGGAGGTCAAGTCGAACTTCGCGGTCGGCGAGATACTCGACGAGGACATCTGACCGTCCCACCGCTCGTTTCGCGACCGACTCTTTTTTGCGTTAGACGCGTCTAAATCCGTTCGAGCGAATGTTGAGTGACGTGATGGAGGACTACCTGAAGGCAATCTACGAGCTGCAGGACGAGCAGGAGCCGCCGGTCGCGACCTCCGCGATCGCCGAGCACCTCGACGTCACCTCGCCGACGGTGACGAGCATGGTCGAGAAGCTCGCCGAGCGCGGGCTCGTCGACCGCGAGAAGTACAAGGGCGTGGAGCTGACCGAGGAGGGGCGGACGGTCGCGCTCGAGGTCCTCCGCCATCATCGGTTGCTGGAGACGTACCTCACCGAGCACCTCGAGTACGACTGGACGGAGGTCCACGACGAGGCGGACGTCCTCGAGCACCACATCAGCGAGGAGTTCGAGCGCCGGCTCGCGGCCGCGCTCGGCGAACCGACGGTGGACCCGCACGGCGACCCCATCCCGGGCGCGGACCTGAGCGAACCGGAGGCGACCGGTCACACGCGGCTCGCGGAGCGCGAACCGGGGGACGTCGTGGAGGTCGCGCGCGTGAGCGACCGGAACGACGAGGAGCTCCGGTACCTCAAGGACGCCGGTATCACGCCGGGCACGGTCCTGGAGGTGGTGTCGGTCGCACCGTTCGGGATGGTGACGGTCGCGGTCGGTGACGCCGAGCAGAGCCTCCCGGAGGCGATCGCTGCGTCGATCGAGGTCCGCGACCTCGACGGCGACGCGCCCGAGGGCAGCGGTGACGACGAGGGACGCGAGGCGGACGCGCCGGACGACGATGACGACGTCGAGGAGGTGTCGGAAGCGTGACCGACGTCCCGTTCTGGGAGCTCGTCGTCATCGCGGCGCTCGCGCAGTTGACCGTCCTCCCCGGCGAGAAGGTCCAGTTCATCATCGCGGGCCTGTCCACGCGGTACAACCCGCTCGTGGTGGTTGCGGCCGCGGGGAGCGCGTTCGCGCTCTGGACGGTCGCCGAGATACAGGCCGGGAGCGTCATCCAGCAGGTCCTGCCGGGGTTCTGGCTGGACGTGTTCACGGGAGCGATGTTCCTCGTGTTCGCGGTCCTGCTCGTGCGGTCCGCGCCCGAGAGAGGCGAGTCCGGCGCGGAGAGCGCGTCCGGCGCGGAGACCGACGGCGGGCTCACCGCCGCCGACGCGGGCGGGATGCTCTCGGGCGACGTGGACGACGTCACCGTCTTCGGGCGACAGGTCCCGAACGTCCTCGGCGGGTTCGTCCCCATCTTCGCGATGATGTTCACCGGCGAGTTCGGCGACAAGACCCAGATCATCACCATCACGCTCGCCGCCGACTACGGCGCGCGCGCCGGCATCTGGGTCGGCGAGATGCTCGCCATCGTCCCGGTGAGCCTCGCGAACGCGTACTTCTTCTACACGTTCAGTCACCGCTTCGACGTCCGGAAGGCGCACTACGTCGGCGCGGGCGTGTTCGCGTTCTTCGCGTTCGACACCGCGCTCTCGCTGGTCGTCGGCGTCTCCCTCTGGGAGCGCTTCGTCACCGCCCTGACGGGTGCGCTCGCGCCGGTCCTCGACGCCGTCGCGAACGTCGTCCCGACCGCGCTCGTGGTCGTCCTCTGACCTCGACGCATCGACGGCGACTCGCGTCGGGTCGGCGACGGCTCGCGTCCGCGTCGACGACGATTCGCGAACAGGTCGCCGATGACGACGGACTTTTCGGGTACTCGGTCGTAGGCTATCGAGAATGGTCTCACTCGCCGCGACGCTCGCCCTCGGTGCCGTGTTCGGGCTCGCACTCGCCGCCCCGCCGGGACCGATGAACGCCGTCATCGCCCAGGAGAGCGTCGTCCGCGGCTGGCGAGCCGGTGCGAGCGCCGGCCTCGGCGCGTTCACCGCCGACGCCGCGTTCTTCGTGCTCGCCGCGGTCGGCGTCGTCGAGTTCGTCGAGACCGCGCCGACGCTGAAGGCCGCGATGGTCGCCGGCGGCGGCGTCCTCATGCTGTACTTCGCGTACGGCGCCGTCGAGGACGTCCGGAACGGCGCCGCGTTCGGCGTCGAACCCGCGACGGCCGGCGGTGACGCGACCGGGGGGTCGACGACCGACCTCGCCGGCGAAACCGAGCCGTCGGCCTCGCGCACCGACGCGGACAAGCGCGGGTTCACGAAGGCGTTCGCGCTCGCGATCACGAACCCCTACCAGATCGTGTTCTGGCTGACCGTCGGCGTCAGGATGCTCCGCCCGGGCACCGTCGACGTCCTCTCGCACGCACCCTACGTCGGCGAGTCGCTCGGCGGCGTGCTCGTCGTCACCACCGGCAGTCCCGCGCTCCTCGTCGGGTTCTTCCTCGGCATCCTCTGCTGGGTCGCGGGCTTCCCCGCGACGCTCGTCGCCGCCGGCAGACGCGTCGACGACTTCGCGCCCGCCGTCGCCGCCGTCAGCGCCTTGGTTCTCGCGGGATTCGGCGTCGTGTTCCTCTACGACGCCGCCGGCAGCCTCCTCTGACCGACGCACGAACCGGACCTTCGGGAGTCGCTTCTCGACGAACGCACGCGACGGTACGCTCGGCGAGCGTCCGCGCCGCTGCGCTCGGCGCACGCACCGGTCGCTGCGCTCGACGACCGGATCGGGCGTTCTCGTGGCAGGGGTCGCTCGTCAGCGCAGGTCGATGTCGGTGTCCTCGACGTCCATCTCCGCGACCTCGCCCTGGAGCCACTCGCGGAACCACTTCACGCGCTTCAACCGCTGGTGCGCGATGGACTCCGCGGTATCGGACTCGATGCGTTCCACGGCGTCCTCGCCGCGGTCGAGCACGCGCTCGACCATCTCCGCGCTATCCATGTGCGTCCGCGCCTCGTACCCCATCCGGAGGAGCATCAGCGCCGTCCCGTTCGCGCCGACCTTGTCGAGGATGTCCGCCTCGACGAGACTCTGGGTCTCCATCGGGAGGTCCGAGAGGTCGTCTTGGTAGGAGTGGAGTTCGATGCTCCGACAGACCTCGTCGACGAACGACGCCGGGAACGACCCGCGCGTCTCCAGGTACTCGCGAGCGACGCGCGCACCTTCCTCGGCGTGCACGTCCTGGTCCGCGTCGAGCTTCGCGATGTCGTGGAACAGCGCCGCGACCTTCGTCACGTCCACGTCCGCGCCCTCGCGTTCCGCGATCTTCCCGGCGAGCTCGACGACGTTCAGGATGTGGTTGTAGCGGTACTCGGCGGAATGCCACGGGTACCACCGCATCCGGCCGCCCTCCTCCTCGTTCTCGACGCTCGCCGCGAGGTAGTCGTACACGAACTGCTTCATGTCCGCGAACGCCTCGTCGGTCACGCGCCCTTCCTTTATCTCGACGCCCACGCCTTCCCACCTCGAAGAAGAACCGCAATCGAACTGTGCTTGGTCATTGTTGTCTCTAAAAACGCCCGTTCAACTCTTAGGCGTTTCGACACCCTACACTTACCTTTCACCGCATCCTCCGAGCGACCGTGACCGAGCGACGATACCTCGACGATTCGAGCGTCCGCGAGTTCACCGCGACCGTCACCGACGTCCGCGGCGACCGCGTGGTGCTGGACGCGACGCGGTTCTATCCGACCGGCGGCGGGCAACCCCACGACACGGGCGTCCTCCGGACGGACGACGACGAGTTCGACGTCGTCGACGTCCAGCTGACGGACGAACTCGAACACCACCTCGACCTGGATCTGGACGGGGACGGCGCCGTGGACGCCGACGAGGCGCTGAACCTCGACGTCGGCGACGACGTCGTCGGCGTGGTCGACGACGCTCGCCGGACCGCGCACTCGCGGTACCACACCGCCCAGCACCTCCTCTCGGCCGTCCTCCTCGACGAGTACGGTGCGCGGACGACCGGGAACCAGCTCTACGAGGACCGCGCGCGCCTGGACTGCGAGTACGACCGCTTCGACGACGACGACCTCGACGGCATCGAGTCCCGGCTCCGCCACCTCGTCGACGCGGACGAGCCCGTCCGCTGGTACACGATGGATCGCGACAGCGCCGAACGCGAGCTCGACACCGACCGGACGCGCATCGACCTGCTCCCCGACAGCATCACCGAACTCCGCACCGTCGAGATCGGTGGTTCGGGGCCGCGCGGCCACTGCGAGCGGACGGACGCGGCCAGCGACCCCATCGACCGGACGGCGTGCGCCGGGACGCACGTCACCGGCACCGGCGAGGTCGGCGAGGTGACCGTGACTGGACGCGAGACTGCGGGGAAGGGCGAGGAACGCGTCCGGTTCGAGCTCGACTGAACAACCAACCATCGTACTTATCATACAGGAGTTCTGACGTATTCTCGAATGGCCCTGTGTGACGCCTGTGGCGAGGAATCAGACGGGCTCCTCTACACCTGCAACGAATGCGGAAAGACGCTCTGTTCTGACCATCGACTCCCCGAGAAACATCGTTGCGGCCTCCGCGAACGTGCGACTGGAGGAATCGTACACGAACGGAATGTCGACCTGAACACCGAAGAATCGTCGACATCGCCCTCCAGTGACGGGGACGAGGAGAGCTGTGCTGCCGAAAGCTGTACGAATCGGTCGGATTACGACGAGGCGTACTGTCCGAACTGCTTGAACGAACGCGATCGGAGTGGAGGAACCCAGCGACGACAGTTCGGAAAGACGGATTGTCGATCTCCGGGATGCAACAACGTCGCTGGCCACGGTTCGACGTACTGTCTCGACTGTCGGCGTGCAGAACAGAACGAATCCAGCGGCCCACCGGTCAAAACCACGAAAGGGACCCGAGACGCCGGAGACGCGTCCAACGCCAGGCAGAAGGACTCCTTTCTATCGAGTATCCTGAATCGAACGCGCGACTCCCTCGCTCGAATCTCGTCCGCGTTGAGTGGACTTTTCAGATCTTCGTAGCCCGCGACGCAGATGCGAGTAGCAGTGCCGTCGAACTGACACGCGGTTCCGTTTTCGACTTTCGGTCGTAATCGCTCACGTGCGGCGCGCTCGCACATCCGAACGTTTTCACGGGCGCCCCGAGCACGGCCGGGTATGGACGTCAAATCGGTCCTCCCGCGGGACGCCATCCCGAGCGTGGACGACCCGTCGTACGAACCGGTGAGCGAGTACGCGGGCGACCCGGGCGACGAGGTCGTCGTCGTCGACAGCGTCGCGTCGCCGACGCGACGAGCAGACGGAACCGCGAGCGGCGGTTCCGTCGACGGTGACCCGGCGCGCGCGTTCCCCATCCGGTACCTGCACTATCACGAGGTCTGTAACGCGGTCGTCGACGAGGCGCCGGTGGCGGTGACGTGGTGTCCGCTCTGCGGGAGCGCCGTCGTCTACGAGCGGACGGTCCGGACGCCGGACGGCGAGCGCGTCCTCGAGTTCGGCGTGAGCGGGAAGCTCGCGGACGACGACCTCGTGATGTACGACCGCGAGACCGAGAGCGAGTGGAAGCAGTCGCTCGGGACCGCCATCGCCGGGTCGCTCGAAGGCACCGACCTCGATGTGGTTCCGGCGGCGATGACGACCGTCGGCGCGTTCCGTGACTCGACCCCCGACGGCGAGGTGCTCGTCGCTCCCGGTGGCGAGAGCGAGGCGGCGAGCGACACGGACGAGCCCGCGCCCATCGAGTACGACGACGTGCCGTACGAGGCGTACTTCGAGACGGCGGGCTTCGGGCTCGACGCGCACCGCGGCACGGGCGACGGTCGCGACTGGAATCGCGACGACCTCGCACCGAAGACCGTGGTCCTCGGCGTCGAACGCGACGGCGAGGCGCTCGGGTTCCCGCTCGACCGGCTGGAGGCGAACGGGAGCGTCGCGCACGCGACCGTCGGCGACCGCGACGTGGTCGCGTTCGCCACGCCCGACGGCGTGCACGCCTACGAGAACCCCGGGTTCGCGTTCGAGCGCACCGTCGAACCCGGCACGTACGTCGCCGACGGCGCCCGCTGGAGCGGCACGACCGGGGAGAGCGACGACGGCCGTCGGCTCGAACGCCTCCCGGCCCGCCGCCTGTTCGCGTTCGCGTGGCAGGACGACCACGGCCCCGACGCCTTCTGGGCGCCGTAACCGACGCACCACCGGGCCGTCGACCGCGACGGACAGAGAGGAGAAAGCAGATGCGGGAAATCCAGCGCGGCGGCGCGATGACCGCGGACGATCGCCGAGTCAGTCGTCGTCGCCGTCCTTCATGTGGGACAGCTGATCCACGAGCTCCTCGTTGGACATCTCGGACTCGAAGGAGACGTCGCCGTCGTGCTCGGACTCGTGCACGTTCACCGCATCGTCGTCGTCGAAGTCTGTGTCGTCGTCCTTCTGTTCGGACTCGTCGTAGCTACCAAAACCCATACCCGCAACGTGGGGGAACGGTGCGGAAAAGCGACCCGGTCTCCGCGCCGCCACGACACGCGCTCACGCCCCACCCAGTCTCGCCGGCCAGTCATCGTCCGGTCGCTACCCAGCCTCGCCGGGCGGTCGACGCCATCGCAGTCACGCGACTCCCCGGGAACGCAGGAGGTATTCACCACCATCGCCTAGCTGACGCATGGACGAGTGGGTCTGCCGGACGTGCGGCGCAACCTACCGCGAGGAGACGACGCCGTGCCTGCAGTGCGCGAGCGACGACGTCCGGCACGTCGACGACGACGACGCCGAGGACTACAGCATCGACGCGGTCGCGTTCCGCTGCACGAGCTGCGGGAAGACCGTCCCGAAGCACACGCCACCGTGTGACCGCTGCGGGAACATGCAGCTGGAGACCGTCCGCGGCGACGACGTCAACGACAGCACGAGCGCCCTCCCAGACAGTTGGTTCGACCCCCAGGGACCGCTGTACGGGGTCCGGCAGACGCTCTGGACGCTCGCGACGTACACGCTCGGCGCGAGCGCCGTCGCCGCGTTCTTCACGGTCGCCGGTGGCGGGAACGCCGCGAGCTTCGGGAGCGGCCTGCTGCGGCTCACGCTCGCGCTCTTCGCGGTCGAGGTGCTCCTCATCGCCGGCAGCGTCGCGTACGACCACCTCAGTACGCGCGCCGAGCGCTGACCGACCGCGACGCTCTCACTCGCCCGCAACGACCACGACGTCACCGACTCCGTCGACCGAGACGAGCGTCTCGGGCGCGAGCGTGAACGTAGCGATGGAAGCCATACCGCCCCAGTGCGTCGCAGCCAGCCTAAACGCTCCGCTGGTGCCAGGGAGAGAACGGAGAACCGCGCGTCGACCCGTTCAGGTCGACATCGTATCGTACTGCCAGCCAGGGTCACGTCCCGTCTCCTGGAGGAGCGCGGACCGGCACGCCGGACAGATCTCCGGTTCCTCGCTCGCCGTTCGCGGGACGTACACCGCGCCGCCGCACTCGCCGCACGCATCGGCTACCACTGTCACGCAGTCCGCACAGACGTTGAAGTCGTCGACCGTGAGGTCACGCAGCCCTTCGAGTTGTTTGTCCAACAGGTACTCGTCGATGGTCGCCTGACAGTTCTGGCACGATTGGAACACGGTACACCACAACGCATGACACACCCTCGTATAGGCCTTCCGGCCACGGCAGAACCGCCCCACAGCACCAACGCACCCCAGAACGAGTACGGTCCCCCACGCCACAACGAGTACGGCCCCCACGTCACAACGAGTACGGACTCACGCCACAGGACTCCGAGCAGTTCCACGCCGACGAGAAGCCACCCCAAACGGCAGGGGACGCCGCCGCTTACGAGGGCGGCCTGTCGTCGGGTTCGGCCCGCTGTCACCGCAAACGCCAGATAATCGCTGCCGGGTCGATAGCTACCCTCTCGGTCGGTCCGCTCTCGAGCGGAGCGTTCCGCCGCGTCCGAGCGCCGACTGCCGACGGCGCTCGAATCCGCTCTCGGTCGGCGGATGGAGTCGAATCCCGCAGTCGGCACCCCTGCGTCTGCTGGGTTGACCGCCGTGGCGGTCGCTGGGACGCTTCCCGCAAGGGGACAGACCGCCAGAGCGACCGAGGTAATCCACCGACCCGTGATGGCCCACCCGGCTCACACGGTGAGCAGGCAGTGTTCAGATAAGGACGAAGAACGAGGCGGCACGATTTCCAAGTGTTCGGTGCCCGAAACCGACCGCCTCAACGAACGTAACGGCTCTCTACCCTGCGAATCGAGACGCCCGGGTAGCGCCCCTACTTACCACCGGGCGTTCCTTTCCCAGTGCTGCCGTTGCCGTTCCCGCCATCGCCGTTGCCGTCCCCGCCAGCGTCGTTCCCGTTCCCGCCATCGCCGCTCCCCGTCACGACCTTGAACGACCGCATCATGTCGTACTCCTCGTGCTCGAGGATGTGGCAGTGGAACGGGAATCGCCCGGTGAAGTCCCCGAACTGCATGGCGATCCGAACCGTCTCTCCGGGGTCGACGCGAACGACGTCCTTGCCGCCTCGTTCGTTCGGCAGCGGCCCGCGTGGGCCGTGGTGCTCGTCGCCGCGGTCGCGCTCGAGCACCTCGAACTCGACCATGTGGAGGTGGATCGGGTGCGTGTGCATGGTGTTGTTCTCCAGCTCCCAGATCTCCGTCGAGCCGCGCTGTGGTTTGACGTCGATGCCGTCGCCCCACTCCTTCCCGTTCAGGTTGTGGACCATGAGGCCGTGCTCGTCCATGCTCATCCCCATGGTCACCTTCCGGGTCGTCCGGGCCGCCTCGGGATTCACGCGATTCCGGGTCGGAAGTCGCAACTCGGTCGGGTCCGCGGTGTCGTCGGGCTCGCTCACCTCGTCGGCGACCCTGAACTGCATGAGCTCGCCGATCTGCGGGTGACCGCCGTCGTCGCCGTGTCCACCGTCGTCCTCGCCCATGCCACTCATGCCGTCGTCGTGGCTCGTCCCGCCGCCGTACGGGAACGCGGCGTCGTTCGTCACCGTGAACGTCTCGCCAGCGTGCTCGGAGAAGTCCACGATCACGTCCGCGCGCTCGAACGGCGCGACGACGAGCGACTCCATGTCGCCACCGTGACCGATGGACACGACCTCGTCCAGGAACCCGTGCCCGGGCGAAATCTGGTGCAGGGTCGGGACGTCGTGGGCGTCGTCGTGACTACCGCCCTCGGTCTCGAGCCCGATGTCGTACGTCCGGCCGTTGGAGACGTTGAGGAACCGGAACCGGTACCGTCGCGGTTCGACCTCGACGTACGGCCACGCGGCGCCGTTGACCGTCGGCACGTCGCCCGCGAAGTTCGGCACGAACTCCTCGGGGTAGTGCAGCGACCCGTCGTCCTCGAACGCGCGGTCGGCCAACACCAGCGGCACGTCGTACTCGCCGTCCGGGAGCGCGAGTTGCTCCTCCTGCGGACTCCGGATGTAGTACGCGCCGACCAGGCCGGCGTAGTTGTTCAGGCGACTGACGCCGCGCGTGTGGTCGTGATACGACGACGTCAGCCGAGACTGGCGGTTCGGGAGCTCTTGGACGTCGTCGACGAACCGGGGGCCGGTCACGCCGTCCGGGGACGTCCACATCTCCGCCTGGCCGTCGTTCGCCGGGTCGACGTTCAACCCGTGGACGTGCGTCACCGTCCGCACCTCCGGCACCGGGCCGTCGTACCCGACGTAGTTCTCGGTCGTCGTCCCGGGGATGCGCTCGTCGACCTCGAACAGGTGCTCGTCCGGGAGGTCGCCGTTGTCGAACCGCAGTGCGAGACGCTGCCCGCGTCGCCCCGCGATGATCGGCCCGGGGAACTGCCCGTCGAACCCCCAGATGGTCGTCTCCCCGAGGTCCGGGTGGAACGAGTGCGTGGCCTCCTCCACGGCGACCTCGTGATAGTCGGCGCCCCGGTAAGTCCCGTCCGGCGACCGCTCACCGGGACGCGGGAGCGCCTGCACGTACTTCTCGAGGTCCGGCGACGAATGCCCCACGCCGGACTCGTCGTCGCCTTCGTCCGCGACGACGCCCTGCGAGGCGAACCCGGCCACACCAAGGCCCGCGCTCAGTTTCAGTAACAGGCGTCTCGACGGGTTACGCATCGTCGAACCACCCGTTCGATTGCAGCTCGGTCCGGCACCCGTCCACAGCGGGGCCGGCCACCACCGTATGGTCCCAAATACCCATACTGGACCACATCAGCAAAGACAACAAAAAACCTATTGCCGATTGAAAGTGCCAATCGTTTGAGCGTTACCTCTCCGACCGGTCGATTACCCACCCTCAAGACGAGCTCGTCCCGGGTGGATATCGAACCACCGCCGGACATGGTCGCGCGACTGGCAGGGTTCGAATCACGCGATGGGCGACCCGCTGGTCACCTTCGTTCCTCGCGAGTAGTCCCGGGCGGATTCGAACCGCCGTCAATGGCTCCAAAGGCCATTATGATTGGCCACTACACCACGGGACTGCAGTCGGACGTTCCGCGTCGACGGTTAAGAGGGTTACCTTCCGTCGTTACTGCTGGAGGTGGTCGCCGATGGTGTTCCGGAGGATCTCGCTCGTCCCCTCGTAGATCTCGTTGAGTTTCGCGTCCCGGTAGAAGCGCTCGGCGGGGAAGTCCTTCGTGTACCCGTAGCCGCCGTGGATCTGGATGCCTTCGTTCGCGACCTCGCGACTGATCTCGCTCCCGTAGAGCTTCGCCTGTGCGGCGTCCTTGATGTAGTCCTCGCCGCGGATCTTCTTGTCGGCGGCCTTGTGCATGAGCATCTCCGCGGCCTGGACCTTCGTGTCCATGTCCGCGAGCTTGTGCTTGATGCTCTGGAACTCGCCGATGGGTTGCTCGAACTGCTCGCGCTGCTGCGCGTAGTCGAGCGCCTGGTCGAGTGCGGCGCGAGCGATACCGACCGAGCGTGCGGCGATGGTGATGCGGCCGCCGTTCAGGGTCTTCAGTGCCTGCACGAACCCGCGGCCTTCGTCGCCGAGCAGTCGGTCCTCGGGGACGTAGCAGTCGTCGAATCGGAGTTCGGCGGTCGGACAGCCCTTGTCGCCGAGTTTGTCCTCGGTGCCTTCGACGATGAACCCGTCGTCCTCTTCGGGGCGGACGACGAAGCTCGAGATGCCCTTGTTACCGGCGTCGGGGTCGGTCTTCGCGAACACCGTGATGGTGTCTGCGACCGAGCCGTTCGAGATCCAGAGTTTCCCGCCGTCGATGACGTAGCCGTCACCGTCCTTCTCGGCGGTGGTGTCCATCGCGGGAACGTCGCTGCCTGCCTGCGGTTCGCTGAGTGCGAACGCGCCGACGTCCTCGCCTTCCGCGAGCGGCGTCAGGTACTCCTCCTTCTGGGCCTCGTCGCCGAACTCGTAGATCATGTTCCCGGCGAGGCTGATGTGCGCGGCGACGACCGTGCCCAGGCCGCCGCTCCCTCGCGAGATCTCCTCGATACCGATGGCGTAGCTGTGGTAGTCGAGGCCGGCGCCGCCGTACTCCTCGGGGAACGGCATCCCCATCAGGCCGAGGTCGGCCATCTCGTCGACGAGGTCGCGCGGGAACTCGTCGTGCTCGTCGATCTCGGCGGCCTGGGGCACGACCTCCTCGTCGACGAACTCCGAGACCATGTCCCGGATCTGTTTCTGTTCGGCAGAGAGACTGAAGTCCATACGCGAACGGTAGGAGGGGCGTTCCTTTACTTTTCCCTTCGCGGAGCGCGGAACCCGAGACAACCGGGACTGCTGGCGGAGGGTGACCGCGTGGGCGACACGACGACCGGTGAGTGCCGTGGTGACGTGCCACGTGTGGGATAACTTCTATTGTCGCCGACAGCGTAGGGGTCCGTATGTACGTCCGGGACGCGAAGAACAGGGACGAGGTCTGGTTGCTCGACCGCATCGACGAGATGGGGCTTGACGGCACGGCGTTCCGGTCGCGCGACTACGTCATCGCGGTCGACGAGGCGTCGAGCGCGAGGGCGGGGTTCGGTCGCATCCGCGTGCACAAGGCCGCGGAGCGCGAGCGCACGCAGAGCGGCCGCACCGACCGGGTGCCCGAGGACGTCTGCGAGATGACGAGCATCGGTGTCCTAGATGGCTGGCGCGAGCAGGGCGTGGGGGCGCACGTCGTGGAGCGCCTCGTGGAGTACGCGAGCGACGAGGGGTTCGACGTCGTCTATGCGCTGACCGACGAGGCGACCTACCTCGCACAGTTCGGGTTCGAGACGACGTCGGCCGAGGAGCTCCCGGACGCGCTCGCGGAACGCCTGGAGGAGAAACGCGAGGGCGTGGCGCCGGACGCGACGCCGATGCGGCTCGCGGTCGAGTCGTTCTCGGTGCCGCCGCGGTTCCGCGAACGCTTCAAGACGGCGGCGGAGAGCGAGGAGCCGCCGGACGCGGAGGACTCCGCGGAGGACTTCGGTATCGACGAGGACTCGGCGACGTACAAGTACGACACGGGCCGGTAGCGACGTCGGCGTGCCGTCTGCGGTCACGAGGCGGTCGTCGCGGACCCGACGCGACGGGTCGCTCGGAGGTCGCCGAGGCTCGCCTGCCCGGCGTCAGGGAACGCCGGGTCGAGGACGAACGCGGGAACGACGTCGCTGCCGGCGGCCGCGACCGCCGGATTGTCGGGGACACGTCGGCGCGATGCCGGACGAGCGTCGGCATCCGTTCAGAACTGGGTGTCTCGGTGTGGTTCGTCGTCCTCGTCGCCGTACCGGTCCTCGCCGACGTCGCGGATGAACCCGTGCCGGAACCCGATGTAGCCGAGGATGGATATCGCGAGGATGGGTGGGAGTATCATGAACCCCCAGAGCGGGTCCAGTCCCCAGCCGAGCAGGAGGACGACGTCGAAGAGCCCGATGGCGACGAACGGCGAGATGTAGAGCGCGGCTCGCGCGCGACTGCTGCCGGCGTCGTCGTCGTTCGTCGGGAGCGCGTCCATACGGGACCCTCAGGGAGGGAGTTTCAAAAGCACGCTGGTCGGCGCGTCGAACGCGACGACGATTACGGGGGTGGCACCGTGAACGTTCGGGAACTGGCCGGCGTCGCGTAATCGCGGTGATTTATGGCGTGGGTGACCGACGGTTCTGGTATGTTCGACCAGGACGACCTCGAAGCGATCCGGGAGGGACGCGAGGACTGGGAGGCCGAGGAGGTCGAGCCGGTCCTGGAGCGTTTCGGCGAGCGCAAGGACGAGTTCACGACCGACACCGGGGGGCACGAGGTACAGCGGCTCTACACGCCGGACGACGTCGCTGACCTCGACCACGACGACGACCTCGGGTTCCCCGGCGAGGACCCGTACACGCGCGGCGTGTACTCGACGGGGTACCGCGGTCGGTTGTGGACGATGCGCCAGTACGCGGGGATGGGGACGCCCGCGGAGACGAACGAGCGCTTCAACTACCTGATGGACGAGGGGCAGACGGGGTTGTCGATGGCGTTCGACCTGCCGACGCAGATGGGGCGGGACAGCGACCACGCGATGTCCGCGGGCGAGGTCGGGAAGTCCGGCGTCGCAATCGACACGCTCGCGGACATGGAGACGGTGTTCGAGGGCATCCCGCTCGACGAGGTGTCGACATCGATGACGATAAACGCGCCCGCGAGCGTGCTGCTGGCGATGTACATCGCGGTCGGCGACCAGCAGGGCGTCGACCGCGAGGAGCTGCGGGGCACCATCCAGAACGACGTCCTGAAGGAGTACATCGCGCGGAACACGTACATCTATCCGCCGGCGCCGTCGATGCGCATCATCACGGACATCTTCGAGTTCTGCGCGGACGAGACGCCGAAGTTCAACACGATATCCATCTCGGGCTATCACATCCGGGAGGCGGGGTCGACGGCGGCGCAGGAGCTCGCGTTCACGCTCGGCGACGGCATCGAGTACGTGGAGGCGGCGCTGGACGCCGGGTTGGACGTGGACGAGTTCGCGCCCCAGTTGTCGTTCTTCTTCAACGGTCACAACAACATCTTCGAGGAGGTCGCGAAGTTCCGGGCGGCCCGCCGGATGTGGGCGAAAATCATGGAGGAGCGGTTCGACGCGGAGAGCGAGAAGTCGAAGCAGTTGAAGTTCCACACGCAGACCGCGGGGTCGATGCTGACCGCACAGCAGGTGGAGAACAACGTCGTTCGCGTCGCGTACCAGGCGCTCGCGGCGGTGCTCGGTGGAACCCAGTCGCTGCACACGAACGGGAAGGACGAGGCGCTGTCGCTCCCGACGGAGAAGTCGGTGCGGACCGCGCTCCGCACGCAGCAGATTCTCGCGCACGAGTCGGGGGCGGCGGACACCATCGACCCGCTCGCGGGCAGCTACTACGTGGAGAGTCTCACGGACGAGGTCGAGGAGGACGCGTTCGCGATACTGGACGAGGTCGACGAGCGCGGCGGGATGCGCGAGGCCATCGAGTCCCAGTGGGTGCAGCGCCAGATCCAGGACGTCGCGTTCGACCGCCAGCAGGAGATCGAGGACGGCGAGCGCGTCATCGTCGGCGTGAACGAGTTCCAGGTGGACGAGGAACCCGAGATGGACATCGAGGAGGTCGCTGCGGAGGAGGAGGAGAAGCAGGTTCGGAACCTCGAAGCCGTGAAGGCCGACCGCGACGACGAGGCGGTCGACGCGGCGCTCGCGGCGCTTTCCGATGCGGCCGCTGGCGACGAGAACGTGATGCCGTACATCGTCGACGCCGTGAAGGCGTACGCGACCGTCGGCGAGATCTGCGACGTGATGCGTGACGTCTTCGGGGAATATCAGCCCGGGAGCGCGCTCTGACTGACTTTTCTAGCATACGGCGACCGCCGGGTCGCCGTTTCAACCACCGGTTGTAGGAGGGGACTGCGACTTCATCGTCGCCGTTCCGGTGTTCGGTCGTCGTTGTCTCAGCGACCTGCGTTCCGCGTGGCGGTCGCGACGCGCACTGCGTCGCCGTCGGCGTCGCGGTGATGGACGGCGACGCGGTCTGGGAGGTCGTGGTCGAAGTCGACGGTCGCGCGGTAATAGAGCGCGCCGACGCAGTCCTGGCACGCCTGGTCCTCGGGGTGGGTGGCGTCGAGGACGACGTGAGCGGTGTTCGTCTCGTCGTCGTACGACGATTCCCCAACTGCGAGGTCGTGGCACGGGTTCGAGGCGACGAAGGTGCCGTCGACGGTGACGCGCTCGCCGTCGTACCGGACTGTCGCATCGCCGCCGGCGTCGTTCGCGCACCCGCGGTCGTCGACGTCGACGCTCGTGGCGGCGACCGCGGGGCGCGTGCAGTAGACGAGCGTGCTCTCGGTGCCGTAGTCCACGACGTCGGTGTCGCCGAGCGCGTAGCTCGTGCCCGAGTGGTTGCAGTCGAAGTGCTCGCGGCCGACGATGACGGTGCCGAACGCGTCGGCGTCGACGGAGATACCGAGCGCGTACCGCGTCGGTACCCGGAGGGAGACCTCGAACGTGTAGCCGGCGGGAACGGCGACGGGCCCGAGCGTCTCGGTGACGTCGGTCGCGCCTGAGGCGACCTCGACGCTGACCTCGCGCTCGCGGTCGACGCGATTCCAGAACGTGAGGCCGTGCGGCCGGTTCGCGTTCGGGAACGCGACCGCGTCGCGGTCGCCGACCGCGAACGATTCGACGGGGCCGCCCGCGGGGTCCCACTCCGGGTCGAGCGCGTTCGTGTCCCGCGCGTCGTCCGACCCCGTCGTCGTGGACTCGCTGGGACGCTCAGACGGCGGGCGCTTTGTCGGTCCCCTCCCCGGCTTCGTTCCGGGGTCTGAGCCGAAGCTCTGGAGGCAGCCCGCGGTTCCAATCGCGGCGGTCGTTCCGGCGAGCGATGCGAGGAGCGTGCGTCGCTTCATGGGCGTCGGTCCTCAGATGTCATCGTTCCAGGTGGTGGTGGCGACGCGGCGGTCCTCGTCCCAACTCCGGTGGTAGACCTCGACGCGGTCGGGGAAGTCGTGGTCGTACCGTATCGTGGCCGTGTAGTCGATGGCGCCGACGCACTGCACGCAGCCCTCGTCGTTCGTCGTGGCTTCGACGACGACCCGGGCGGTCCGCGTCTTCCCGTCGTAGCTGACGTCCGCGATGGCGAGGTCGTGGCACGGGTCGGGTGCGGGAACGGTCCCCTCGACGGTGACGGCGCGGTCGCCGTAGCCCGCGACCGCGGTCTCGCCGTCGCGACTCCCGCAGTCGCCGTCGCCGGCGGTCAGCGACGCCTCGGCGACCGTCGGCGCCGGACAGCCCGCGGCCGTGCTCACGACGCCGTAGTCCTCGAGGTCGGACTCGCGGAGCGCGTACCGGCCCGCGGACGCGTTGCAGTCGAACTGGCCGCGATCGACGCGGACCTCGCCGAGCGCCGCGTCGTCGGCGCGGACGGTGACGACGTACCGCGTCGGCACCTGGAGGTCGACCTGGAGGAGGCCGTCCGCGGGCACGGTCACGGCGTCCGAACGCTCCAGCTCGTCGGTGCGGCCGTCCACCCACTCGACGCGGACGTCGCGCTCGCGGTCCACTGCGTTCCAGAGCGCCAGCGAGTGCGGGCGGTTGGCGTCCGGGAACGAGAGCTCCGAGCGGTCGTTCACCGACAGCGTCGCCACCGGGTCGCCCGCGGGGTCGAACTCGCCGTCCGGTGGCTGTTCCGTGCCGTCGTCGGTGCGCTCGCGGTCCGTGGTCGAGTTCTCGGTGGTCGAGCTCTCGCGCGTCGTCGTGTCGCTCCGCGTCGCGGACGGTTCGGTCGTCGTGTCGCCGGGTGCGTCGGTCGTCGTGGTCGGACTGCCGGTGCCCTGGAGGCAGCCGGCCGTGCCGAGGGTACCGCCCGCCGCACCGAGCGAGGCGAGGAGCGCGCGTCGCTTCATACGTGAGCGTCGACGGCCACGGGTGACTTTCTTCGGGTAGCTGAAACGCCAGTTTCAGCGGGTTTCGGGCGACCGGGGAGCTGACGCGGGGGCTACAGGACGGCGAGGAGCTCGTCGACGTCCTCGCGGGTGTTGTAGACGTGGACGCTCGCGCGGACGACGCCGGCGGTCGGGATGGAGCGGATCTGGACGTCGGCGTCGGCGGCGCGTTCGACGGTCGCCTCGGGGTCGGGGTCCGAGAAGGAGACGAGTCCCGAGTGGTGCTCGCGCGGCGAGACGAGGCGGTCGTCGTCGATGTGCTCCTTGAGGTAGTCCGTGAGGTCGGCGTTGTGCGCTTCGACGGCGTCCATCCCGAGTTCCTCCATCGTCTCGACGGCCTCTCGGAGGCCCGCGTAGGGCGCGGGGGCGACGGTCCCGAACTCGAAGCGCTTCGCGCCCGCCTCGTACTCGTAGGGGTCGCTGTAGGGGTCGGCGAGGTTCCGGTACCCGAGCTGGGCGGGTTCGAGCGTCTCGGCGAACGCCTCGTCGACGTACATGTAGCCGGCGCCCCACGGGCCGAGCAGCCACTTGTGCGCGCTCCCGGCGACGACGTCGGCGCCCCACTCCGAGACGTCGAACGCGTGCTGGCCGGTGGACTGCACGGCGTCGACGAGCACCCTCGCGCCGGCGTCGTGCGCTATCTCGGTGAGTTCCCGGACGGGCGCGAGGACGCCGGTCGTCCAGCAGATGGAGGAGAACGTCGCGAGCGTCGCGTCCCGGACGGCGTCGGCCCACTCGTCGGGGTCGATGCGGCCGCGGTCGGTCTCGACGACGCGGACCTCGACGCCGTACTCGTCGCGGAGGCGTCGCCACGGCAGGATGCCGGCGGCGTGCTCGGCGTCGGTGCGGACGACCACGTCGTCGCTGTCCCAGTCCATCGCGAGCGGGAGTCGACTGATGCCGTCGGTCGTGCTCCCGGTGAGTGCGACCTCGATCGGGTCGGCGCCGACGTGGGCCGCGACGGTCTCGCGGACGTCCTCGAACAGCTCGAACGCGGGCTCGTACATCCCGGTGGTCGCGGGCGTCTCGTACTCGTGGTGCTCGTACCAGCCCTCGACGGCGTCGACGACGCGTCGCGGGCTCGGGCCGCTCGCGCCGGTGTTCAGGTACGTCGTCTCCCGGAGTGCGGGCGTGTCCGCGCGGATGTCGGCGGGGTCCATGCCCGCAGCGTTGTACGCATCGTACAAATCCCTGTGGGTCGGTTCTCCATCCGCGGGTTCGGCCGACGACACGGCCCTTCTGGGGCGGGCGCGACCGCCGGGACTTAACCCGCCACCGACCGCACCGTCGCGTATGCACTTCGATCACGCCGGCATCGCCACGACCGACGCGGACGACCTCGCCAGCCTCTACGTCGACCTCCTCGACGCCGAGCGCGTCCACCGCGAGGAGTTCGACGGGATGCTCGTCGTCTTCCTCGAGACCGGCGACGGCTACCTCGAACTCCTCGAACCGCTCGCGGAGGACGGCGCCATCGCTCGATACCTCGAGGACCGCGAGGGCGGTATCCATCACGTCGCGTACGCCACCGACGACATCGAGGGCGCGCTCGCGAACGCTCGCGACCTCGGCGTCGACCTCATCGACGAGGACCCCCGCCCGGGCGCGTGGGGGCACGACGTCGCGTTCTGTCACCCAAAATCGACGGGCGGCGTGCTCGTCGAGTTCGTCGAGCACTGACCGACCAGAGTCGAAGCCTCGAACGACGGCCGTCGGCGACCTACCGCTGGCCGTTCCGCTTCGGGTCCGCCGGGCGCGTGTCGAGCGCGTAGTCGTCCGGGTCGACGGGCACGAGCCCGGTGTCCCGACGGACGTCGGCGTCATCGGGGTCGACGAGCACGAAGTCGGTCGGCTCCGCGTCCTCGGTCTCGACGAGCACGAAGTCCGTCTCGACGTCCTCGATGACCGCCGGATAGTTCGCGGTCGGGTCCCCGACGGGGACGAGGTCGGTGTCGCGGACGATGACGAACCCCGTCTCCGCGTCCGCCTCGGTCCCGTCGTCGGCGTCGTCCGGTTCGACGAGCACGAAGTCGACGTCCCGCTCGTCGTCTGCTGCATCTGGCATACGGTAGATTACAGCGGCACGGAACTTGAATCGTTCCCCGGCGACGCTCACCGCGATCGCCGGGGTCAGTGGTCGTCGAGTTCGTCGAGTGCGAGCGCGAGGAGGTCGTCGACGTCGGCGGGTCGGTCGGTCCGCCACGCGACCCGGGCGAGTTCCTCGTGCTGGACGTCGAGCGCGCGCGGGTCGGCGACGGTCGCGAGGAATCGCACCCAGACGCCCGTGACGGCCCGGTCGCCGTCGTCGAACGTCAACCGGTAGGCCGCCAGCACGTCGACGGGGTCGACGGCGAGGCCGACCTCCTCGTGGACCTCGCGGACCGCCGTGGTCTCCGGCCGCTCCCCGGGTTCGCGCCCGCCGCCGGGGACGTCCCAAGCCGCGACCGCCCAGTCGGCGTCGTCCTCGCGGACGTCCGCGTACAGGACCGCGCCGTCGCGCTCGCGGCGGACGACGACGGCCGCACCACCGAGTGCGTCCCGTCCCTTCGCCTCGACGAGCGCGCTCGCGTCCCCCTTCTCGTACGTCCTGTCGTACGCCGGGAACGGGCCGTACGCCTCCCGGAGCACGTCCACGTCGTACGCGGTCTCCCGCGGCGGCGTCGGAACCCCGTCAGTCATCGTCGCGCTCGCCGGTCGACCCGCCACCGGTCGCGTCGAGACCCGCGAGCGTCTCCCGCACCCACTCGCGGCAGTGGTCGTGGAGCGCCTCCGGATCGGGGGCGGTCTCGAACCACCTGGCTTCGAGTATCTCGTCGTCGCCGACGTCGAGACCGGGTTCGGCGGCGTCGACCTCGCCCTCGAAGTGCACGGTGAGCATCGTGAACGTCCGTTCGACGTCGTCCTCGTGGCGGACCTCGGTCCGCACCGCCTCGTGGACGTCCGTGAGCGCCGGGTCGACGCCGGTCTCCTCGCGGACCTCGCGCCGCGCGGTCTCCGCGAAGTCCTCGCCGGTCTCGTGCCCGCCGCCGGGCGTCCCCCACCGCTCGGGGGCGTCGGCGTGCCGGACGAGGAGCACGCGCCCGTCGACGTCGCGGACGAGGACGCCGGCGTCGCCGCGCCACCCCGAGAGCGCGCGGTCGACGCCCGCGTCGAAGTGGCCGGGGGCGTTCTCGCGTTCGGCTTCGCGGAGCGGGAACTCGCCGAAGCGCTCGCGGAGTGCGGCGAGTCGCGTCGCGACGTCCGCCGCGGAGACGACGCCGCCGAGGAGTTCGTCGCCGCCGACGCCCGTCACGCCGACCACCGCCACGCGAACGGACGGACGTACGGATGCCGGTTCGCCGGCAGGTCGTCGAACCACGCCGCACCGGCGACCTCGGTCTCCTGAACGTCGATGCTGCCGTGGTCGTACGCGGCCTCGAACACGACGTACGCCAGGTGTATCTCGTCGCCGGAGTCGGGGTCGACGACGGTGACGCGGCGGACGAGGAGGACGTCCGTGACCGAACAGTCGACGCCGACCTCCTCGCGGACCTCCCGCTCCGCCGCCGCCTCGAACGTCTCCCCGGCCTCGCGTCCACCCCCAGCCGGCCCCCACGATTCCCCGTAGCGGCCGAGCGCGAGCAGCGCCCGCGGTCCCTCGGTGTTCGCGTCCTCCGGCATCGTCTCCGAGAACCCCGGATGGTCGGCCTCCTCGCGGACGACGACGCAGTAGCCGCCGCCGAGGTAGCCGTCCTCCGCGTACCCACGCAGCGTCTCGAAGTCCTCCTCGGGCGGTTCGCGCGCCGTCGTCACCGCGACGCCCTCGCGGCCGTACTCGTCGAGCAACCTCGCCACGCGCTCGCGGACCGCCTCGCGGTTCACGTACTCGGGGGCCATGGACTCCGAATCGACACGAGCGCGGGACTAAGCCGCTTCGATATCCCCTCCGCGCGTCCACGACCCGGCTTGACCCGCTCGCACTTCCCGCCCCGTTCACCCCGCTCGACCTGCTCGACCCGCTCGACCCGGCCGGCGTCGAAGTTACCCGAAGCTCTCGACGTGGATGGCGTCGTCGTCGAGGCCCGCGTCGCGCAGGGCGTCCCTGACGGTCCTGCAGAACTCGCTGAACCCGAAGACGAACGCATTCCCGAGGTCAGTGCGTGCGGCAGCGGCGTCCGAGAGCGCGCGCTCGCGGTCGGCGGCGGTCTCGTCGAGCAACTCGACAGCCACGCCGGCGTCCGCGAGCGCGTCGAGACGCTCCCGGTGCGCGAACCCGTCGTCCTCGTAGACGAGCGCGGCCTCGTGGCCGTGGTCGACCGCCCGCTCCGCGATCGCGAGCGCCGGCCCGATACCCGGTCCGCCAGCGACCGCGAGCACGTCCCCCTCGTCGTCGTAGCACGTCTCACCGAGCGGCCCCTTCAACGCGAGCGCATCGCCCGCAGCCAGGTCCGCGAGCCACGGCGTCACGTCGCCCTCGGGGTCTATCTCGACCGTCATCTCGAACGTCCCCTCGGTGTCCGGCGACGATATCGTGTAATAGCGGTCCACGAGCTCGCCGTCCACCGGCGCCTGTACGACGACGAACTGTCCCGGGAGCGCCGAGAATCCCGCTGGCGTCTCCACATCTATCGCGATCGTCTCCTCGCCGACGTCGCGGACGCCCGCGACGACGACCTCGTACTCGTCCATACCCGAACGTTCCATGGTCGGACCAAAGGCCTTCTCACTCGCACCCAAACTCCCCGAATCGGCGCAATCACCCCGACGCAGGTCCACCGACCATCACCGTCCGGCCCCGGATTATCCAGCGGGTTGCCCGGTGTTTCAGAAGCCTTTTGCCAACTCCCACGGTAGCCCTACCACAACATGGCTGAGGACTTCAACTGGGCTATCGGAGGCGAAGCCGGCGACGGCATCAACTCCACAGGCAAGATATTCGCCCAGGCGCTCTCGAGAGCAGGGCGCCACGTATTCACCTCGAAGGACTTCGCGTCGCGCATCCGCGGTGGGTACACGGCGTACAAGGTTCGAACGAGCGTCGACGACGTCCAGAGCGTCGTCGACCGACTCGACCTCCTCGTCGCGCTCACGCAGCGAACGATCGACGAGAACCTCGACGAACTGCACGACGACTCCGCGATCATCTACGACGGTGAACGCTCCTGGGAGGCCGAGATTCCCGACGAGATGTTCGCCATCGACGTTCCCCTGAAGAGCCTCGCCGAGGACGCCGGCGGCGCCATCATGCGGAACATCGTCGCGCTCGGCGCGGCGTGCGAGCTCGCGGACTTCCCGATCGAGAACCTCGACGAGGCGCTCGAGAAGCGCTTCGGTGGGAAGGGCGAGAAGATCGTCGAGAACAACAAGGAAGCGGCGCGCCTCGGGAAGGAGTACGTCGAGGAGAACTACGGGAACGTCTCCACCGACGACTTCGACTACGAGCTCGAGACCACGGACGCGGACTACGTCCTCCTGAACGGCGACGAAGCCATCGGGATGGGCGCCATCGCGGCCGGCTGCCGGTTCTACGCCGGATACCCGATCACGCCCGCGACGGACGTGATGGAGTACCTCAAGGGCCGCATCGAGCACTTCGGCGGGCAGGTCGTGCAGGCCGAGGACGAGCTCTCCGCGATCAACATGGCACTTGGTGCGGCGCGCGCCGGCGCGCGGTCGATGACCGCGACGTCCGGTCCCGGTATCGACCTGATGACGGAGACGTTCGGGCTGGTCGCCACCTCGGAGACGCCGCTGGTCATCGCGGACGTCATGCGGAGCGGCCCGTCGACGGGGATGCCGACGAAGCAGGAACAGGGCGACCTCAACATGGCGCTGTACGGCGGGCACGGCGAGATTCCGCGGTTCGTCGTCGCGCCGACGACGATCGACGAGTGCTTCTGGAAGACCGTCGAGGCGTTCAACCTCGCGGAGAAGTACCAGGTGCCCGTCTACCTGCTCGCGGACCTCGCGCTCGCGGTCACCGAGCAGACGTTCTCCCCGGAGGCGTTCGACATGGACGCGGTCGAGGTCGACCGCGGGAAGGTCGTCGACGAGGCCGAGATCGAGCAGTGGCTCGACGCCGAAGGCCGCTTCCAGCCCCACGCCGCCACCGAGGACGGCATCAGTCCGCGCGCGTTCCCCGGCACCGAGCAGGGCGCGCACATGAGCACGGGCCTGGAGCACAACGCGCTCGGCCGCCGCACCGAGGACACGGACGTCCGCCTGGAGCAGGTCGAGAAACGCCAGCGGAAGGTCGAGACCGCGAAGGAACGCGAGGACTGGGACGTCCGCGAGTACGGCGACCCGGACGCGGACAACCTCGTCATCTCGTGGGGTTCGAACGAAGGTGCGCTCGTCGAAGCCCTCGACCTCATGGGCGACGACGTGGACGTGCGCGTGCTCTCGGTGCCGTACATCTTCCCGCGCCCGGACCTCACCGAGGACGTGCAGGCCGCGGAGGAGACCATCGTCGTGGAGTGTAACGCCACCGGACAGTTCGCGGACCTCATCGAGCACGACGTCCTCGAACGCGTCCAGCGCGTGAACAAGTACGACGGCGTGCGGTACAAGGCGGACGAGCTGGCTGCGGATATCACGGAGCGACTGGAGGCACAAGCATGAGTAGCGACGTCAGATTCACGGACTTCAAGTCCGACAAGCAACCGACGTGGTGTCCCGGCTGCGGTGACTTCGGGACGATGAACGGCATGATGAAAGCGCTCGCGGAGACCGGGAACTCGCCTGACGACACGTTCCTCGTCGCCGGCATCGGGTGCTCGGGGAAGATCGGGACGTACATGCACGCCTACGCGCTGCACGGCGTGCACGGACGTGCGCTCCCGGTCGGCACCGGCGCGAAGCTCGCGAACCCGAACCTCGAAGTGATGGTCGCCGGCGGCGACGGCGACGGCTACTCGATCGGCGCGGGCCACTTCGTGCACGCCGTCCGCCGGAACGTCGACATGACGTACGTCGTCATGGACAACCGCATCTACGGCCTCACGAAGGGGCAGGCGTCGCCCACCAGCCGCGAGGACTTCGAGACGAGCACGACCCCGGAAGGCCCCCAGCAGCCCCCGGTCAACCCGCTCGCGCTCGCGTTCGCCTCCGGCGCATCCTTCATCGCGCAGTCGTTCAGTAGCGACGCACTCCGCCACCAGGAGATCGTCCAGAAGGCCATCGAGCACGACGGGTTCGGGTTCGTGAACGTCTTCAGCCCCTGCGTGACGTTCAACGACGTCGACACCTACGACTACTTCCGCGACTCGCTCGTCGACCTCCAGGAGGAGGGCCACGACCCCACCGACCGCGAAGCCGCCAAGGAGAAGATCCTCGAAGCGGACAAGGAGTACATGGGCGTCATCTGGCAGGACGAAGACGCAACGTCCTACGAGGACACCCACGGCGTCGACACCGACATGAGCGAGATCCCCGACGGCGCACCCGAAGACGGCATGGACCTCGTCCGCGAGTTCTACTAACAACCTTTTTTCTGCGTCGGGTGCGCCTGCGGCGCACCTCTCCTCGAAAAAACGTTGATGAAAAAAGGCCGCGAGCGCCGTCGGCGCTCGCGGTGAGTGCGCTGGACTCGACCGCACCGCGGCCGCACCGCAACCGCACCGCGGCCGTACCGCGACCGCTCCGCAACCGCACAGCGACCGCGGCCGCGACGGGGCCGGCGTTCGGTCCGACCGGACTCGGGGGTTGTTCGTTAGTCTTTAACCACCGCGAACCGAATCCGAGCGTAATGAGTGCGCAGAGTGCGGAGAGCGCGGACCTGACGACGGTCATCGGGCTGGAGGTCCACGTCCAGTTGGAGACGGACACGAAGATATTCTGTGGGTGTCCGACGGAGCCGACCGAGGAACCGAACACGCACACGTGCCCGGTGTGTCTCGGATTGCCGGGTGCGCTCCCGGTGCTGAACGAGGCGGCGGTGGAGGCGGCGGTGAAGGTGGGGAAGGCGATCGACGCGGACATCCCCGAGGAGACGCGGTTCCACCGGAAGAACTACTTCTATCCCGACCTCCCGAAGAACTTCCAGATCACGCAGTACGACGAACCGGTGTGTGCGGACGGTGAACTCGAGATAAGCGTCGGTGGCGAGCGCCGCGCCGTCGGCATCCGGCGCGCGCACCTGGAGGAGGACCCGGGGAGCCTCCAGCACGTCGGGGGGAACATCGACAACGCCGACTACACGCTCGTGAACTACAACCGTGCGGGGACGCCGCTCATGGAGATCGTGACGAAACCGGACTTCCGCGAGCCCGAGGAGACGCGCGCATTCCTCGAGAAGCTCGAGGAGGTCCTCGAGTACCTCGGCGTGTTCGACGCGAGCCGCGACGGAAGCCTGCGCATCGACGCGAACCTCTCGCTCGTCCCCAGCGACGCCGTCGCCGAGGACGGCACCATCGACGAGGACGCGCTCGACGAGGTGAACCGCACGGAGGTGAAGAACATCTCCAGTCACAAGGGCGCCGAGACCGCGCTGCAGTACGAGGAGGGGCGCCAGAAGGACCTGATGCGTCGCGGGAAGGCCGTCGAGCAGGAGACCCGGCACTTCAACGAGACCCACGGGTCGACGGTGTCGATGCGGTCGAAGGAGGAGGAGAAGGACTACCGGTACTTCGAGGAGGCGGACCTGCCGCCGCTCCAGGTCTCTCACTGGAAGGACGAGATCGCTATCCCGGAGCTGCCGGACGCGCGACGGGAACGCTTCCAGGACGAGTACGGGTTGAGCGACGAGGCGGCGTCGAAGCTGACGTCGACGAAGCAGGTCGCGGACTTCTACGAGGACGTCGCCGCGGCGTTCGACGCGGACCTGGCGGCGACGTGGGTCGCCGACGAACTCCTCGGCGAGCTCAACTATCGGGACATGGCGGTGACGGACGTCGAGGACCGCCTCGGCGAGGTGAAGCGACTCGTCGAGCTGGTGGCGGCGGACGAGATTACGGCGAAGAACGCGAAGGAGGTCGTGCTCCGCGGGATGCTCGACGACGGCGACGACCCGGACGCGATCGTGGAGCGCGAGGACCTCGGAAAGACGGACGACGACGCGGTCGCGACGGCGGTCGCGGAAGCCATCGAGGAGAACCCCGACGCGGTCGCGGACTACGAGGACGGCGACGACGGGGCGATCAACTTCCTGGTCGGCCAGGTGATGGGGAAGACCGGGGGGAGCGCGGACCCGGGGACGGTGAACCAGAAGCTGCGGGTGGCCCTGGACGAGTAGGACGACGCGCCGGCGAGGGGGGCAGTCTCCGAAGCCGGTATCGGGTCGCTGCCAACAACGCTTTCTCGTTCGCTCTCGTGAGATGACGTAATGACCGGGGGGTTCGCGTTCGAGGTGGCAGACGAGTCGGTCGACGCGCCTCTCGCAGTCCTGGTCGTCGGTGAGGACGACGGGTTGGCGGGACGGCTGGAGTCGCGGCTGTCGTCGACGACGAGGACGACGGTTCGAGTGGTGGAGGGCCGAGCGGCGGCGTTGGACGCGCTCGGCGACGTCGATTGCGTGGTCCGGTCCGGGACGGTGAACGGCGCGGACGCCGACGAGTTCCTGGAGGCCGTGCGGGCCCGCGACGAGTTACTGCCGTGTCTCGCGTACGGCCCGGTCGAGGAGACGTGCACGGTCCTGGATGCGCTCGCCACCGGGTACACGGACGTGGTTCCGGCAGGTGACGCGGACGCGGTTGACGTGCTCGGTGACCGCGTCCTGCGGGCGGTCGAGGCGGCGTGGACGCGGACGCGAGCGAACGAGCAGGCGGCGGCGCTGCGCGCGGAACGCGACCGGTTCGCGGCGCTGTTCGAGAACATCCCCGAGCCGACGGTGTTCTACGAGCTCGAGGACGACGAGCCGGTCGCGTTGGACGTCAACCCGGCGTTCGAGGACGTGTTCGGGTACGACGCGCGGACGGTCCGCGGGGACCTCGTGGACGAGTACATCGTCCCGGACGACCTCCGGGACGAGGCGACGACGTTGAACGACCGGATCGCGGACGGCGAGCACCTCGACACGGAGGTTCGTCGGTCGACGGCCGAGGGCGACCGCGAGTTCCTGCTGCGGGACGTGCCGCTGGTCGAGGACGACCGGATGCGGGGGTACGCGATCTACACGGACATCACGCTCCAGCGCGAGCGCGAGGCGCGCTTGCGGGAGGCGACCGACCGCCTGGAGGCGCAGAACGAGCGGTTGGAGGCGTTCACGGGCGTGGTCAGTCACGACCTCCGGCATCCGCTCTCGGTCGCGATGACGTACACGGAGTTGCTGTCCGAGCGCTACGACGACGAGGATCTGGAGGCGGTCGAGAACGCGCTGGAGCGGATGGACGACCTCATCCAGGACCTGCTCGCGCTCGCCCAGCAGGGAGCGGCCGCGCAGGACCGGACACTCCTCGACCTCGAGGTGATGGCGCGCGAAGCGTGGGCGAGCGTCGACACCGGGAGTGCGACGCTGACCGTGACGACCGACGGCGCGGCGGTGCGTGCGGACGAGAGCCGACTCAGGCAGTTGTTCGTGAACCTGTTCGCGAACAGCGTCGAACACGGTTCGACTGGCTCCCGGACGGAGTCCGAGAACAGCGTCGAACACGGTGACGGCGAGGGAGTGGCGGACGCCGCCGAGCCGGTCGGGGACTCGGACGGCGGCGTCGACGATGACGGGTTGCACGTGCGCGTCGGGTGCCTCACGGCCGACGACAGGGGGTTCTTCGTCGCGGACGACGGCGCCGGGATTCCCGTGAGCGAGCGCGAGAAGGTGTTCGAGCAGGGCTACTCGGGCGACGGCGGCACCGGGTTCGGGCTCGCCATCGTGAAGGCGGTCGCGGACGCACACGACTGGTCGATAGCGGTGACCGAGAGCGACGGCGGCGGTGCCCGGTTCGCGTTCACCGGTGTCGACCTCGTCATGTAGCACTCGTCGGGACCGTCGTCGCTCCTCGTGGCGTGCGTCGCTCGCCGTGGCGCGGGTCGGGAGTCATGTGGTCGTTCCCGCGCGTGCGGTGGCCCGCGGTCGGGCGCGCCGCACAGTTGCGAGGGCACGCCCCCGCGTTGGGGCGGTGCTTGCTTGCGATTTCGCCGCCCCGAAACGTTGAAACGGGCCTCCACCGTATCCACGCTCAATGACAGCGACCCGGATCTCTGGGGGTGAGGTATGGAGCTGATCGTCACCGAGAAGGACAACGCCGCGAGACGCATCGCGGACATACTCAGCGGCGAGAGCGCCACCGCGACGCGAGAGAACGACGTGAACGTCTACGAGTGGGGCGGCAAGCGATGCGTGGGCCTAAGCGGGCACGTCGTCGGCGTGGACTTCCCGCCCGAGTACAGCGACTGGCGGGACGTCGAACCGCACGAGCTCATCGACGCGAGCGTCGAGAAGACGCCGACGAAGCAGAACATCGTCGCGACCCTGCGGTTGCTCGCGCGGCGCGCGGACGTCGTCACCATCGCGACCGACTACGACCGCGAGGGCGAACTCATCGGGAAGGAGGCCTACGAGATCGTCCGGGACGTCAACGACGACGTCCCCATCAAACGCGTGCGGTTCTCCTCGATCACCGAGCGCGAGGTCACCGACGCGTTCGCCGAGCCCGACGACATCGACTTCGACCTCGCCGCCGCCGGCGAGGCCCGCCAGATAATCGACCTCGTGTGGGGGGCGGCGCTCACGCGCTTCCTGTCCCTGTCCGCGCGCCAGCTCGGCGAGGACTTCATCAGCGTCGGCCGCGTCCAGAGTCCGACGCTGCGCCTCATCGTCGACCGCGAGCGCGAGATCGAGGCGTTCGACCCGGAGGACTACTGGGAGCTGTTCGCGGACCTCGCGACCGACGACGAGTCGTTCGAAGCCCAGTACTACTACCTGAACGAGGACGGGAACGAGGCCGAGCGCGTCCTCGACGAGGACGAAGCGGACGCCGTCCTGGAGGCGCTCCAGTCCGCGGCGTCGGCGACCGTCACGGACGTCGACCGACGGACGCGCGTCGACGACCCGCCCGCGCCGTTCAACACCACGCAGTTCATCCGTGCCGCCGGCAGCCTCGGGTACTCCGCGAAGCGCGCGATGAGTGTCGCCGAGGACCTCTACACCGCCGGCTACATCACGTATCCGCGAACGGACAACACCGTGTATCCGGAGGACCTCGACCCCGAGGAGCTCCTCGGCGAGTTCGTCGACCACGGCGAACTCGGTGAGAGCGCCGAGAGCCTCCTCGAAGCGGAGGCGTTGACGCCGACGGAGGGCGACGAGGAGACGACCGACCACCCGCCCATCCATCCGACGGGTGAGATTCCGGTTCGCGGGAGCGACGTGGACGACGACGAGTGGGAGGTCTACGAGCTCGTCGTCCGTCGGTTCTACGCGACCGTCGCCGAACCCGCGGAGTGGGAGCACCTGAAGGTCGTCGCCGAGGCCGCAGACCGCCGCCTGAAGGCGAACGGGAAGCGCCTCGCCGAACCCGGCTATCACGACGTCTATCCGTACTACTCGACGAGCGAGAACTACGTCCCGGACGTGAGCGTCGACGACGAGCTCGCGCTCACCGACCCGCGGTTGGAGGCCAAGCAGACGCAGCCGCCGCGGCGCTATGGTCAGTCTCGCCTCATCGAGACGATGGAGGACATGGGTATCGGGACGAAGGCGACGCGCCACGAGACCATCGAGAAGCTCTACGACCGCGGGTACGTCGAGAACGACCCGCCGGTCCCGACCGCGCTCGCGAAGGCGGTCGTGGAAGCGGCTGAGGAGTACGCGGACCGCGTCGTCAGCGAGGAGATGACCGCGCAGCTCGAACAGGACATGGACGCCATCGCCGCGGGCGAGGCGACGCTCGCGGACGTCACCGACGAGTCCCGCGAGATGCTCGACTCGGTGTTCGAGAACCTCCGGGACAGACAGGAGGAGATCGGCACGCACCTCCAGGAGTCCCTGAAGGCGGACAAGACCCTCGGCGAGTGCCCGGAGAGCGGGCACGCGCTCCTCCTCCGGCGGTCGCGTCGCGGCAGCTACTTCGTCGGCTGCGACGGCTACCCGGAGTGCGAGTACACGCTCCCGCTCCCCAGTACGGGCAAACCGCTCCTGATGGACCGCGAGTGCGACGAGCACGGGCTCCGCGAGGTGAAGATGCTCGCGGGACGCCAGACGTTCGTCCACGGCTGCCCGCTCTGCGCGAGCGAAGCCGCCGGCGAAGGCCCCATCATCGGCCCCTGTCCGGACTGTGGCGAGGAACACGGTGGAGAGCTGGCCGTGAAGACGCTCGAAGCCGGGTCGCGCCTCGTCGGCTGCACGCGCTACCCGGACTGCGAGTACTCGCTCCCGCTCCCGCGCCGCGGCGACATCCAGATCACCGACGAGACCTGCGACGAGCACGACCTCCCGCATGTCGAGATCCACGACGACGAGGACGACGACGACCCCTGGGAGCTCGGCTGCCCGATCTGTAACTACCGCGAGTACCAGGAACGCGAGAGCGAGACCGGCACCGGCCTGGAAGCCGTCGACGGTATCGGCGCGAAGACCGCGGAGAAGCTCGCCGCCGCCGGCATCGAGAGCCTCGACGCGCTCGCCGACGCCGACCCCGACCAGATCGCGGGGAGCGTCGACGGCGTCAGCCCCGACCAGGTCCGCACCTGGCAAGCGAAGGCCTGAATCGGTCGCGGCGGCGTTCGGTTCGTCGTTCCGAAGGTGCTTTACCCTCGCGCGGGGGTTCTGGGGGTATGAGCGAGCCGTGGGCGGACTGGGATCACGTCTTGAAGTTGGATCCGGACAAGGAGTTGTACGAGGACGATACGTTCGCTGACGTGGCGGCGTGTGGGACCGACGCGTTGGAGATCGGTGGGACGCTCGGGATGACCGAGGAGAAGATGGTGTCGTACATCGAGGCGGCCGCGGAGCACGACATCCCGATCTATCAGGAGCCGTCGAACCCGAGCGTCGTGGTGGATACGCCGGCGCTCGACGGCTATCTGGTGCCTGTGGTGTTCAACGCGGGGGACGTGTTCTGGGTGACGGGCGCGCACAAGGAGTGGGTGCGTATCGACAACGGACTGGATTGGGAGCGGACGACGACGGAGGCGTACATCGTGATGAATCCGGAGGCGTCGGTCGCGGAGTACACGGACGCGGACTGCGACCTCGCCGCGGACGACGTGGCGGCGTACGCGGAGGTCGCGGAGCAGATGTTCGGGCAGGACGTCGTGTACGTCGAGTACTCGGGGATGCTCGGTGACCCCGAGAAGGTGCGTGCGGCGGGGGAGGCGCTCGACGACGCCACGCTCTTCTACGGCGGCGGAATCCACGACTACGAGAGCGCGAACATCATGGGCGAGCACGCGGACGTCGTCGTCGTCGGCGACCTCGTCCACGACCACGGCGTCGACGCGGTGACCGAGACGGTCAACGGCGCGAAGGACTGACAACCTTTTTTCTTCGTCGGGTGACCCTCCGGGTCACCGCTCTCTGCTCGCGGGCGCGAAGCGCCCGTTCGCACGGTCAGCGGGACCGGAGGTCCCGCTCGACTTGAAAAAACGTTGCTGGAAAAAGCCGCTCGCGCTCAACGAGCGCTCGCGGTGAGTGTAGTGGACGACACCGGACCGCGACCGCACGGCGACCACGACCACACCGCGCCCTGGCCCTCCCCTGCTCGCGGCGCGCTTGCCCGCTGGTGGCGCGCGCCGCTCGCGGCCCGGTCGGTGGGTCGGGCCGAACTTGGTTTATGTCTCGTGTAAACTCGCGTGCTCGTAGGCGGGTGGGGTGTGAGCGTGAAACCACCGTGCGAAGCAGTTGCACGCCGGCAAAAGACTGTTTTTATCAAGGTTCCTCGGGAACGGGTAGGTATGAGTTTCGAGAACCGGACGTACACCGCGGACGTCACACCCGGCGAATCGGCGACGATTGCGGGCTGGGTGCACGAGGTCCGCGACCTCGGTGGTATCGCGTTCCTCATCGTTCGCGACAAGACGGGGAAGCTCCAGGTGAAGATCGAGAAGGACGAGATGGACGAGGACCTCGTCGAGAGCTCGCTGGACGTCGCGCGCGAGAGCGTGGTGTCGTTCTCGGGTGACGTGAAGGAGGAGCCGCGCGCGCCGACGGACGTGGAGCTCGTGCCCGAGGAGTTCGAGCTCGTCGCGCCCGCGGACACCGAACTGCCGCTGGACCCGAGCGGGAAGGTCGACGCGGAGCTGCCGACGCGACTCGACAACCGGACGCTCGACCTCCGCAAGCCGGAAGTGAAGGCCATCTTCGAGATCCGCGCCGAGATCCTGCGTGCGGCGCGCGAGTACTTCCGCTCGGTCGGCTGCACGGAGATCAACACGCCGAAGATCGTCGCGACGGGGACCGAGGGCGGGACGGAGCTGTTCCCGGTCTCGTACTTCGGCGAGGAGGCGTTCATGAACCAGAGCCCGCAGCTGTTCAAGCAGCTGATGGCGGGCAGTGGCCTGGAGCGCGTGTTCGAGATCGGTCCGATCTTCCGCGCCGAGGAGCACAACACGCCGCGGCACCTGAACGAGGCGATGAGTATCGACTTCGAGGGTGCGTTCTGCGACCACGAGGACGCGATGGACGTCGTCGAGGGCATCGTCGTCGCCGCGTACGAGGCCGTCAGCGAGAACTGCGCGGAACAGCTCGAGGCGCTCGACATGCAGGACACCTTCGAGGTGCCCGATGACGGGTTCCCGCGGCTCACGTACGAGGAGGCGCTGGACCGCATCAACGCGACGGGCGAGCTCGACGAGCGCCTGGTCTACGGTGACGACCTGTCGACCGAAGCGGAGCGCGCGCTCGGCGACGAGATCGGCAGTCACTACTTCATCATGGACTGGCCGAGCGAAATCAAGCCGTTCTACATCAAGGACTACGACGGGGACGCGGAGACGTCGACGGGGTTCGACCTCATGCATCCGTCGATGGAGCTCGTCTCGGGCGGGCAGCGCGAGCACCGCTACGACGCGCTCGTCGAAGGGTTCGAGCAGCAGGGTCTCGACCCCGAGGAGTTCGAGTACTACACGAAGATGTTCAAGTACGGCATGCCGCCGCACGCCGGCTGGGGGCTCGGCGCCGAGCGTCTCGTCATGACGATGCTCGGCCTCGGGAACATCCGCGAAGCGGTGTTGTTCCCGCGAGACCGGCAGCGTCTGTCGCCCTAGGCGACGACGCTGACAAGCGTAGGCGGGGTTCCGGACGGTTGTGCTGCTTGATGGTTCGCTTCCGTTCGTTGTGAACTCTGAGTTACGCGCAAGTAAGTTTATTTTACCGGTGTTTTTGTGGAACTAGCGTGTCCGTGGTGGTATGGGACTCGTTACTGTGTTGTTCGTGCTGGCGGTGGTCGTCGTCGTCGCATGGACGGGAATCGCGGCGTGGGTTGTTCGGGACGCGGCGGCGGCCGGAGCGGGGTCGGCCGCGAAGTGGGGGATGACGGTGCTGTGTACGGGGCCGGCGGGACTGGTGGCGTATCTGGCGGTCGGGAGTCCGGGGACGGCCGCGAGACGATAGGTCCTTGAACCGCGGGCGAGGTGTCGGTGGTATGGGCGAGGAAGCGACGTCGTTCGTCCCGGGGCACGTCACGGGGTTCTTCAGTTCGCATCCGGACGAGGACCCGACGAAGGCCGGGTCTCGCGGCGCCGGGGTGACGCTCGCGGAGGGCGTTGAGGTGTCGGTGCGGCCGGCGTCGGAGACGTCCGTGTACCTGAACGACAGTTCGATAGACGTCGAGCCGGTCGGGCGCGTGCTCGAAGCGCTCCAGGTGGAGGCGTCGGTGTCGGCGGAGACCGACCTCCCGCTCGGCGCGGGGTTCGGCGTGTCGGGCGCGATGGCGCTCGGGGCGGCGCTCGCCGCGAACCGCGCGTTCGACCGGCGGCTCTCGGAGAACGAACTGGTGACGATTGCCCACGGTGCGGAGGTGCAGTCCGGGACGGGACTCGGGGACGTGGTCGCGCAGGCGAAGGGCGGCGTGCCCATCCGCCTGGAGCCGGGTGGCCCTCAGCACAACCTCCTCGATGCGATTCCGGCGCGAGCGCGCGTCGAGTACGTGTCCTTCGGTGAGGTGTCGACGGAGGAGGTGCTGGCGGGGAACACCGACCAGTTGAGTCAGGCGGGGAAGACGGCGTTGTCGCGCGTCGTCGGCGAGCCGACGCTGCGGTCGTTCGTGTACGCGTCGCGAGCGTTCGCTCGCGAAGCCGACCTGCTCACCGACCGGGTTCGGGAGGCGATACTGGACGTGAACGACTTCGACGGGGAGGCGTCGATGGCGATGCTCGGCGACACTGTGTTCGCCCTCGGGACGGGGTTGTCGGACGCTGGCTACGACCCCGTGGTGACGCGCACGCATCCTGCGGGCGCGACGGTGCGCTGAGGTCGACGGTGACGTGCGTTCCGGTATTTTTTCACGCGCTGACCGACGAGGAGGTGGTATGAGCGAGGTGGACGTGCCGGAGGATCATCCGCGGTACGAGTCGTTGTTGACCCGGCACCGGATTGAGGACGGGGTGGAGAAGGGCATCACGAGCCAGCAGGGTCTCATCGCGCAGGGGCGCGGCGAGGCGTTCGACTACCTGCTCGGGGAGGAGACGACGCCGAGTGCGGACGAGGCCGAGCGCGTCGCGGCCGCGCACCTCCTGCTCGCCGACCACGCGGTGCTGTCGGTGAACGGGAACGTCGCGGCGCTGTGCCCGGGTGAACTCGTCGAGCTCGCCGAGGTCGTGGACGCGGACCTGGAGGTGAACCTGTTCAATCGCACCGAGGAGCGGATGCGTGCCATCGTTGAGCATCTGGAAGCGCACGGCGCCGAGGGCGTGAAGGGGCTGGCGGCGGACGAACGCATCCCGGGGTTGTCCCACGAGCGCGCGAAGGTGGACGCGGACGGCATCTACGACGCGGACGTGGTGCTCGTGCCGTTGGAGGACGGCGACCGGGCGGCGGCGCTGTCGGAGATGGGGAAGACGAACGTCGTCGTGGACCTGAATCCGATGTCGCGGTCGCCACAGACCGCGAGCGTCCCGATCGTCGACAACGTCGTCCGCGCGATACCGAACGTGACCCGACACGCGCGCGAGCTGGTGGACGAGACCGACGACGAGCTGCGCGCCATCGTCGACGAGTTCGACCCCGAGGCCGCCCTGGCGGCCGCCGAAGCGCGCATCCGCGACGGCGGCGACGGCAGCATCGACTGACCGAGCTCCGGGCGATGACGGCGGCGTCGGCCGCTGCGTGGAGCAGGTGGTGGTGGGTGCGCGCGTTCGGTGGCGTGACCGGACCCGAAAGACGTTAGTTTCGAGACAGTAGTTCGGTGGATAGAGATGCATCTCGAATCGAGCGAACGGGAGGTGCGGTCGCGGTGACGGACCTGGCGGCGGACGCCGTGGACCGACGGCTCGACGACCCCGGGCGGGCGTACGACGCGCTCACGGGGCTGGATTCGTGGTTCGAGGACAAGCGCGTGCGGCGACTGCGGCGCGTCCTCTATCCCGCGTACCGCGTCGAGTACGGATACGGGCGCGCCGACGGAGGTGGGTCGGAGCGCGCGGACGGCGACGGGCAGCGGACGGCGGTCGCGGTCCTCGACGGCCGCGAGGGAGATAGCGAGCGCGAACTGGCGCGGTACCGCGAGACCGTCCGCGACACGGAGCCCCTCGACGCGTCGCGACTCGACCTCGGGACGAGCGGTCGTGCCGGCACGGCGATGCCGCTCGACTACGAGGTGAGCGACGAGGACGCCGAACGGGCGTTCCGCGAGCGCGCCGACGAGTGGACCCGACGCGCGAGTGCGGACGACGAGACGAGCGAGCGCGTCGCCGACGCCATCGCGGAGCGACTCGGGTTCCCGGACGACCTCGCCCCGGACGGGTTCGAGGGTGTCGTGGACGTCTCCCGGGTCTACCTTCCGTTCTGGTGCGTCGAGTACACGGCGAAGGGCGAGGACGAGACGTGGCTGCTCGGCGTGCGCGTCGACGACCGCAGGGTCACGCGTCACCCGTGGGTCGCGCACCGCGTCGTCGACGAGCACGGCGACGCGTACCGGCGCGTCGACCCGCTCGGCCACGGCGAGAGCGGCGATACCGGAGGCGACGACTCGCTCGCGGACGTCGTCGAGGGGGCCGGCGACGGTGACGCGGCCGGCGAGGGCGCGGCCTCCAGCGGTGCAGGCGCTCGCGGAGACGACGGCAGTGGGTCGTCCGGCGACGGCGTGCGGACGCCCGATGGCGTGAGCGACGCGGCGGCGGCGGCGTTCGAGGCGGCACCGGACCGCGGCTTCGACGACGTCGGCGGGATGCACGACCTGAAAGCCGAACTCGAGGAGGGCGTGCTCGCGCCGCTCACGACCCCGGAACGCTACGAGCAGTACGGGCTCGGGGCGGTGAATGGCGTGCTCCTGCACGGCCCACCGGGCTGCGGGAAGACGTATCTCGCGAGAGCGCTCGCCGGCGAGCTCGGGCGAGCGTTCGGTGCGGTGACGCCCGCGGACCTCTCCAGCAAGTGGGTCGGGGAGGCCGCGGACAACGTCGCGGACGTGTTCGCGGTCGCGAAGGCGAACGACCCCTGCGTCCTCTTCGTCGACGAACTGGACGCGGTCGCGGGCGACCGGGACCGCCAGATGACGAACACCGAACAGCAGATGGTCAACCAGCTACTCGTCGAACTGGAGGCGGCGGCGGACCAGGACGTCGTCGTGGTCGCGGCGACGAACCACGTGCAGGACGTCGACGACGCCATCCTCCGGTCCGGGCGGTTCGACAAGCACGTCGAGGTCGGGCCGCCGGACGCGGACGCGCGCCGCGAGATACTCGACGTCCACCTCCGCGGGCGACCGACCGTGGACGACCTCGACCTCGGGTCGGTCGTCAGACGGTCGGCGGGGTTCGCGGCGAGCGACCTCGAACTCGCCGTCGAGGAGGCGGCACGCGCCGCGCTCGACGACGACGCCCCGATCGGGACCGCCCACCTGCTCGCGGCCGTCGACGACCTCGACTCGAGCATCGGCGGCTGGCTCGGCGAGTACGACGTCGGGACGCCGCCGTCGCGCGCGGGCGACCTCTCGGTGCCCGGGAGCGTGGCGCTCGACGCGACCGAGGTCGTCGAGACCGACGTCGCGCGGGACTTCGCGACGGTCTCCGGGATGACGGCGACGACGCGCGAGCTCGACGACCGCGTCGTCCATCCGGTCGCGAGCGCGGACGTCTACGACCGCCACGGCATCCCGGGACTGGACGGCGCGCTCCTGTTCGGCCCGCCGGGGTGCGGGAAGACGTATCTCGCGCGAGCGGTCGCGGGGGAGCTCGACGTGCCGTTCCTCTCGGTGACGCCCGCTGCGCTCGTGACGGACTGGCCGGGGTCGCCGGCGGAGGACGTCGCTGACGCGTTCGCGCTCGCGAAGGCGAACGCGCCGAGCGTGCTCTTCCTCGACGACCTCGACACGCTCGCGGCCGCGGACCGCGGTCGCGGGAGCGCGGCGGAGCGTCGGCTCCACGACCAGTTGACGATGGAGCTCCGGACGATAGTCGACCACGACGTGCTCGTCCTCGGTGCAACGCACCTGCTGAGCGACGTGGACGACGCAGTCCTGCACGCCGCGGCGTTCGACGAGCGCGTCGAGGTGCCGCCGCCGGACGTGGAGACGCGTGCGGCGGCACTCGAGGCGGCGGTCGACGACGCGCTCGCCGCGCCGACCCTCGACTTCGAGCGGGTCGCGGCCGACGCGACCGGGTACGCCATCGCGGACCTGAAGCTCGCGGCGGGGAACGCCTCGCGCGCCGCGCTCCGCGAGGACGCTCGCGTCACGGCACCCAGACTCCGGGCGGCCTTGGAGGCGACGCCGTCGACGCTCGCGAACTGGCCGGACCGCGAGCGGTACAGCGAGAGCGAGCACGGGTCGACGCTACGGTACATCGCCTAGTCGACCGTACCGCTCATCGCTTGGGCTGTACTGCCGCTCCGTCGGTGGCGGTCGGCTGTCCGTCCGCGTGCTGCGTCGCTGTCGGCGTATCGTTTTGATGCAGGCGCTCGTACGTGGTGGTATGTCCGAGAACCGTGGCGGTGTACCCGAGCGGCCGACGCTGTCGCTGTCGGGGAACTGGCGGGCGGTGAACGACGAGGAGTCGGTGGTGTTCTCGCTGCCGACGATGCGCGTCCGCGGGCATACGGTCGTGTACGAGGACGTCGAGCTGCGGGAGTCGGTGCGTGCGGCGACCGAGGGAGCGGTCGACCAGCCGGTGCGGTTCACGTTCGCGACGAACCTGGCGTTCGAACCGCCGCTGCCGCCGGGCGCGGGCGTCGCGTCGGTGTTCCCGACGGTACGGGAGTCCGCGGAGCGCGAGTTCGCGTCCGACCTCCGCGAGCGCGGGTTCGAGACGGTGTCTCGCGGACGTCGGGACCGAACGCGGACCGACGAGGGCGTGCGGGTGGCGCTCCGACAGTACGATGCGACGGTTCCGGTGGACGGTGCGCGCGTGGACTGCGAGGGCTGGCTCGGCGTCTGGCACGACGCGGGCGACGTCTCGCTCGCGGGGGGCGCGTACGTCACGGACTCGGTCGGTGGCGTCGACGTCGAACCCGGTCGGTACCGACGCGAGCTCCTGGAAGCCATCCGGACGGTCGAGTGAGGGCCGGTTCCGGTGGGTCCGTCGCCTCGATTCGAGAGCCGCGCGTACCGAAACCCATTTCTACCACTTGGATGTATCACTAGGTGGTATGAAGGACTTCGACTCGTTCAGCGACGTCGGCGAAGCACAGGTAACCCAGGCCATCGGCCAGGAGTGGAGCGACGAGTTCCTCGACTACTCCGACACCGACGTCATCGTCGTCGGCGGCGGGCCCTCCGGTCTCATGGCCGCGAAGGAGCTCGCGGAGCGCGACGTGGACGTGATGGTCGTCGAGAAGAACAACTACCTCGGCGGCGGGTTCTGGCTCGGCGGCTTCCTCATGAACAAGGTCACCGTCCGCGACCCCGCCCAGAAGGTCTTCGACGAACTCGACGTGCCCTACGACGCCGCACGAGACACGGACGACCTCTTCGTCGCGAACGGCCCGCACGCCGCGTCCTCGCTCATCAAGGCGACGTGTGACGCCGGCGCGAAGATCCAGAACATGACGGAGTTCACGGACATCGTCGTCCGCGAGGACCACCGCGTCGCCGGCATCGTCATGAACTACACGCCCGTCCACGCTCTCCCCCGCGAGATCACGTGCGTCGACCCCGTCGCCGTCGAAGCGGACCTCGTCATCGACTCCACGGGCCACGACGCCATGGCGATCAACAAGCTCGACGAACGCGGCGTCCTCGACGCGCCCGGCATCGAAGCCGCGAACGAACGCGGCGACGTCATGGACTCCTCCGGTGACGACTCCTACGGCGCCCCCGGCCACGACTCGCCCGGCCACGACTCGATGTGGGTCGGCCGCAGCGAGGACGAGGTCGTCGAACACACCGGCCTCGTCCACGACGGCCTCGTCGCCTCCGGGATGGCCGTCGCCACCGCCTACGGCCTCCCCCGCATGGGCCCGACGTTCGGCGCCATGCTGGTCTCCGGCAAGAAGGCCGCCGAGGTCGCACTCGACGAACTCGACGTCGACGCTCCCGACGTCGAACTCGACGGCAGCGACACCGCCGTCGCACCCGCCACCGACGACGACTAACCACCTTTTTCCTGCGGCGGGTGCGCCACAGGCGCGCCCCCTGGAAAAACGTGGGCGAAAGACCTCCCGAGCGCTCCCTTCGTCGCCGGCGCTACGCGGCGGCTGCCAGCGGGACCTTTGGTCCCACCATGGTCGCGCTCGGTACAGGTGTCCTGGGAACCACCGCGGCCGCACAGCACCCGCGACCACACCGCGACCGCACCGCCACTGCGACCGCACCGTCCACCACGCCGACGCGACTGCACCGCATCGGCGACGGTGTCGGTAGCGCCGTCGTCCCCGCTGACGCCTCCACGCGCCGGTTCGATGCCCACCTCGTGACGACGTGACACGCCACCGTCATCTATTTGTCGGGCGGCGTGCTCGGTTCGAGTGCTATGTGTCGAACGCTGAGCGTTTGCGGTGGCAACCGCGGGTCCGGCGTGGCTCGCGGCTGGGTTCCGCGAACGCACTGAGAACCTGCTGTTCTGGACGGTGGAATCGCTATCCAGCGGCCGCTATCGCGGTCGCACGAGTCATCGAGCACGGTCGGGTCCCGCTCAGACGTGCTCAAGTCGCGGTCGGGCGTGGTCGGGTCGCGGTCGAACGTGGACGGTTCTCGGAGGTGGTCGGGGTGCGTCGTAGCGACGCGTTCCTCGCGACGAGTCGCGAGGACCGCGGCGAGGCGCGCGACGACGTCCGGCTCGCGGTCCGCGCGGGGCTCGTCCGTCAGTTCGGGAGCGGCCTCTACGGGTTCGCGCCCACGGGCGAGCGCGTCCGGCGGAACGTCATCGAGGTCGTCGCCGGCGAGATGGACGCCATCGGCGGGCAGCGCGTCAGTCTCCCCCAGCTCAGCTATCGCGACGTCTGGGAGGCGAGCGGACGCTGGGGGAGCTTCGAGGGCGAGATGTTCACGCTGGAGAACCGCGACGGCGCCGACATGTGTCTCGCGCCCAGTCACGAGGAGGGCGTCGTGGCCCTCGTCGACGGGCACGTGCGGTCGTACGACGACCTCCCCCTCCTCCTCTACCAGGTCGAGTCCAAGCACCGCGACGACCACGCGCGCAACGGCCTGCTGCGGACGAAGGAGTTCACGATGAAGGACGCGTACAGCCTGCACGCGACCGAGCGCGACCTCCGGGAGACGTACCGCGAGGTCCGCGCGGCGTACTGCCGGATCTTCGACGCGCTCGGCCTCGACGTCGCGGTCTGCGCGGCGGACAACTCGGTGATGGGCGGGGCCGCGAGCGAGGAGTTCGTCGCGCCCGTGGACGCGGGGGGACGCTCGACGTCGTCGCCTGCGAGCGCGCCGACTGTCGGTTTGGCGTCACCGACGAGCACCCCGAGTTCGGCGCGTACCGGCGCGAGGATGGGAACGGCGTCGACGAGTGCCCCGACTGCGGTGGCCGGCTCCGTGCGAGCGAGGGCGTGGAGGTCGGGCACGTCTTCCAGCTCGGCCGACGGTACTCCGAGGCGATGGACCTCAGCGTCGACACCGCCGACGGCGGGTCGCGCCCCGTCCAGATGGGGAGCTACGGGATCGGCGTCACGCGCGTCGTGCAGACGCTGCTCCTCCAGCACGCGGACGCGGACGGCTGCCGGTGGCCCGTCACCGACCGCGGGACGGTCGCGCCCTACGCGGTCGCGGTCGTCCCCCTCGCGTACGAGGACGACGTGAAGGACGCCGCGGACCGCATCCACGACGAGCTCGCGGCGGCGGACGTCGACTGCCTGCTGTTCGACGACCGCGACCAGACCATCGGCGAGCGGTTCGCGGAGAGCGACCTCCTCGGGATACCCACGAAGGTCGTGCTGGGCAACCACTACGCCGAGACCGGCGAGGTGGAACTCGAATCGCGGGACGGCGACACGTGCTATCGCGACCTCGACGCCGCCATCGCGGAACTCGGTGGGTGAGCGGCCGCCGTCGTCGACCGGGCACCCGTGGCGGTCGCGTTCGACCGTTCGACGACGACGGTCCCGTCGCGCATCGAGACGGTCGCCGCGTCGACGAACGCGCCGTCGCCGGCGAGCAGGAGCGTCACGCTCTCGTTCACGCGAACGAGACTGAACGAGGCGTTCGCGTCTCGTGCGCTCCGCCAGTCGTCGAACGCGGCCGCGAACTCGTCCGCGTCGCCGGCGGTGTCCCAGCGCATCGCCCACGTCAGGTTCCGGGTCTCCCCGCCCGGGCCGGCGACCATCCGGAGTTCGTCACCGCCCCAGCCCGCAGCGGCGGGCTCGGACCGGTTCGCGGTGAGTTCCCCGCGGAGCGTCGCCCACACGTACGCCTCGCCCATGCGGTCGCCCGCGCTCTCGACCCAGCTGTCCGCGTCGACCGCGACCGATATCGGCCGCACGGGCGCCTCGCTCGCGGTCAGGTTGTGCATGAGCTGTTCGGTTGTCTCCGGCGGGTTCGCGTACACCCACGAGACGTTCGCCGGGTCGTCGAGGTGGTGTTCGGTCCAGCGCGCGCCGAAGTAGTACGGCGCGCGGAACACCCGCCAGCCGTCCGGCCCGTTCACGACGGCGTCCCGCACCATCCGCACCTGCCGCGGGACGTCCTCGCGCTGGTAGCGTTCGGTGTACTCGCCGGCGACCCACACCGACGCGCCCTCGACCGCCCCGCCGACGGCGAGCCGGCCGTCGGTCGTCGTCGGCTGCCGCGGCGCGGTCCACCCCCGCTGGAACTGGACGCTGTGGAACTGCTCGTGGACGACCACCTTCTCGACCACCGTCGGGGACGCGCCCGCGGGTTGGACGTAGATGCGGCCGTTCCCCGTCGCCAGCCCGTGCGGGTCGTCCTCGGGATGCTGCACGTACTCCTCGAGCCCGAGCAGGACCTTCCGCGTGGTCTCGCGCGACCGGAAGTACTGGCTGAGGTTCCGCGTCCCGAGCGTCGGCCTGTCGGCGTCCACACCGAGCATCTCGGTGAGGTTCCGGAACGTCGCCGTGTCGTTCACGGGCAGGGACTCGGGCTCCGGGACGCCGTCGTCATCGGTTCCCTCGTCGGCGGTCGTCGCGGGGGCGGTCGACGTCGGGTCGTCGGTCGTGGCGCGCTCGGTGGTCGGCTGGTCGGTACTCGGTGTGGTTGCGTCGTCGGTCGCGGTCGGCGACTCCGTCGGCGTCGTCGGCGCGGCACAGCCGGCGACGACGAGGAGGAGGGCGACCGCGAGCGCGGGGAGAGCTCGCATGATTACGGTTCGCTATCCCGCGCACAAAAATCCCGCGGGGTCGTCCGTCCTCACCCCGCTTCGGTCGTGGCGGGGACGCGCCCGCCGGTGACGCGGACGACGCCGAGCAGGTGCTCGCGGTGGTGGGTCGCGCTCGCTCGCTCCCGGAGGGCGTCGCGGGCCGCCGCGACGCGGTCGCGGAGGACGTCGTGGGGCGACGGGTCGTACCGGAACTTGAACGTCGGTGGCGTGGAGACGACCGTGAGCGCGCGGAACGCCGCGTTCACGGGGCGGGCTATCGCGCGGTCCGAGAGCGCGCCGTCGACGAGCACGACGTGCCCGGCGTCGACCGCTGTCCCTGCAGCGCCGTCGTCGGGAGCGACGAGGTCGCACCAGTCCGCGACCGAGCTCGCGGGGTCGTCGAGCATCCCGACGACGAACGACGCGAGCACGCCGTCGACCGGTCCCTCGACGGGTGGTCGCGTCGCGTCGCCCTGGACGACGTGGACGTTCCGCCAGTCGTTCGCGTCCACGAGTCGCTGCGCTCGCGCGAGCATCCCGCGAGTGAGGTCGACGCCGACCACGGTCCCGGTCGGCCCGACGGCGTCGCGGAGGTACGGGAGGTTCGCGCCCGTCCCACACCCGAGGTCGACGACGGTGTCGCCACGGGAGCACTCGAGCGCCGCGACCGCCTCCCGCCGGAGCCGGCCGATACCGGGCGTGAATCGCGCCAGGGCGTCGTACAGCGTCGCCCAGCGCCCGTAGAACGACTGGACCGACGCCGCGCGCTCGGCGCGCACGTCGCCGCGACCGTCGGCCCGCGCGCCGCCGTCGCCGCCGCGGGCCGTCATCGCACGACGTCCCGGACCGCCTCCGCCGCGCTCACCGAGTCCTCGGCGAGCACGTACACGATGGGTTCCACGCCGTAGCTCCCCGTCTGGTAGAGCACCGTCGCGTCGGGACTGTCCGCGAGCGCGTCCGCGACCGCCGTCTCGATGTTGTCCTCGTCCTCGAACTCGACCGCCTCGCGGCCCTGCGCTTCGAGCGCCGCGAGCACGTCCGCGTCGTACCGGACGTTGATCGCCGCCGTCACGTCAGCACCCGCTGCGCGCGCCGCGAGCAGGACGCTCGCCACGTACTCGCTCACGCCGAACTCGGGTTCCGCGGGCACCGTCGCCCGCCCCTTCACGTCCACGATACGGCCGGGGACGCCGGCGACGTCGTCGATGGAGTCCGCGTCCGGCGTGCACGCGACCAGGTTCGTCCCGACGTTCGGGATGAGGCGCGCGAACCCGCTCGCGTTCTCCAGGACGCGCAGCCCGCGACGGAGCGAGGAGAGCACGCGCTCGGCGGTCCGCAGGTCGCTCTCCGGGTCGTGGATGGCGAAGTCGCTCCCGTACTCCGAGAGCTCCGGGACGACGTCCCGGTGGATGCTCGCCAGGAGGTCGCCGCGCTCCAGCCGCCGGATGAGGACCTCCGCCTCGACGAGCGCCTGCACCGGACTCATGTCGCCCGACGCCAGCCCCTCGCCGACGGTCTCGACCAGTTCGCGGACGCGGTCGTCGTCGAGGATGGCGTCGTTCCGGGCGACGTCGCCGTGGGCGTACTTCGACACCGCCGACTGCGAGATGCCCAGAGCCTTCGCGACCTCGCTCTGCGTGAACCCGCGGTCGCGGAGGGCCGCGGCGAGCATCGACCGGTACGTCGGGAGGAACTCGTCGACGACGACCTCCTCGAGGAACTTCATCGCGCGTCACCTCCGGGTTCGTCGTCGGCGAGCTGGTCGCCGCCGAACTCGCTGTCGGACCCGATACGCGACGCCTGCGGGCCGTCTTGGTCCTGGTACTTCGAGCCGCGTTCGCTCCCGTACGGGCGCTCGGCGGGCGTCTTCAGCTCCGTGAAGATGAGCTGACTGATGCGCATCCCCGGTGTGAGCGCGACGGGTGCGGTGCCGAGGTTCGACAGTTCGAGCGTTATCTGCCCGCGGTAGCCGGGGTCGACGACGCCCGCGGTGGCGTGCACGACGACCGCGAGCCGCCCCAGCGAGGAGCGGCCCTGGACGTGCGCGATGAGGTCGTCGGGGACCTCCACGCGCTCGTAGGTCGTCCCGAGCACGAAGTCGCCGGGGTGGAGGATGAACTCCTCGTCGGGGTCGACGACCGTCTCGCTGACGTAGTCGTCGACCTCCTGTTCGGCGTTCGGGTGGATGCAGGGGATGTTCGCGTGCTGGAACTCGAGGAACTGCGCGCCCAGGCGGAGGTCGACGCTCGCGGGCTGTACCTGGAGCTCGGGGTCGTCGAGCGGTTCGACGACGAGGTCGCCCCGGTCGAGGCGCGCCGTGAGGTCCGCGTCCGACAGTATCATGCGTGAGACGACGACGGCGCGCTCCTAAAACCACCCGGTCGTGCCAGCCGGTCATGAGTACCCGTGTCACGCACGTCCGCCGGGGGGAGTGGCCACGGCTCTCCGGCCGTCGAAGGGGAGCCTTTTGTCCGCCGGGCGCGTCGCGGCGAGCATGAAACAGGTCATCGCCGCACGCACGGACCTCGACATGGGCCGCGGGAAGCTCGCGGCGCAGGTCGCGCACGCGTCGCTGTCGGCGTACGAGGACGCCGACTCGCGGACGCGCAAGGCATGGAAGGGCGAGGGACAGAAGAAGATCGTCGTGAAGGTCAGCGGCGAGGACGAACTGTTCGACGTCGCGAGCCGCGCGGAGCGAGAGGGCCTCCCGCACGCCGTCATCCGGGACGCCGGGCACACGCAACTGGACCCGGGGACGCCGACGACGTGCGCGGTCGGCCCCGGCCGTGACGACGTCGTCGACAACGCGACCGGACACCTCTCGCTATACTGATGACGGCGACCGATTCGCCGCGCGTCCTCGTCGCCGGGGAGACGCTCGTCGACCTCGTCGCGCCGGACGCGCCGATGGCGACCGCGGACGCGTTCGACGCGCGCGTCGGCGGGGCGCCCGCGAACGTCGCCGCCGGCCTCGCAGCGCTCGACGAACCGGCGTGGCTGTGGACGCGTCTCGGCGACGACGGGTTCGGGGAGCGCTGTCGACGCGCGCTCGACGCGCACGGCGTCCCCGACCGGTTCGTCGAGGTCGACGCCGAGCGCGCGACGACCGTCGCGTTCGCCGCACGCGAGCGCGGCGACGCACCGGACCTCGCGTTCACGTTCCACCGGGGCGCCGACCGCCACCTCGGGCAGGGCCCCGTCGCCGCATCACCGACGGACGCGTTCGCCGACGTGGACGTCGTCGTCGTCGGCGGCATCTCCCTCGCCGCCGACCCGGCGCGCTCGGCGGTCCTCGACCTCGCGCGAGCGGCCGCGGACGCCGACTGCACGCTCGTGTTCGACCCGAACGCCCGCCCGGCCGCGTGGCCCGACGACGAGTTCCGGACGGTCACCGAGCAGGTGCTCGCGCTCGCGGACGTCGTGAAGGCGACGCCCGCGGACCTCGCCGCCGTCGGCTTTGACGTCGCGAGCATCACGCCCGGCAGCGAGCGCGGAGCGCCCAGTCCCAGCGACGCGCCGGCGCTCGCGGAGGCGGTCTGCGAGCGCGGCCCGCACACGACGTTCCTCACGCTCGGGAGCGACGGCGCGGCCGCCGCGAGCACGCACCGGTCGCCGTTCGGCCGCGGCGGCGCGACCCACCACGGGTACGACGTCGACGCGGTCGACCCGACCGGCGCCGGCGACGCGTTCCTCGCGGCGGTCGTCGCCGAACTCGCCGACGGCGCGACCGACCCCTACAGCGTCCTCGACGTCGCCACCGCCGCGGGCGCGCTCGCCACCACCGCCCGCGGCGCGATGCCCGCCCTCCCCGGCCGGGACGCCGTCGACGCGCTCGTCGCCGACGACGTCCACGCCATCGGATTCGGCGCCCACGACGCACCCAGGGGCGACGACGAGCGCGGTGGCAACGACGGAGGTGCGGCATGACTCGCGACGCCCACCCCCGCGAGCGAGCGGTCGGCATGGAGGTCTACGCGAGCGACGTCGACGGCGTCGGCGGCCGCCTCCGCGACCGCGACGAGGGCTTCCGGGTCGTCGAACGCGAGGCGTTCGCGACCGAGCCCGTCGACGCGCCCACCGGCGACTACCCCTACCTCGTCTGCCGCGTCACGCTCCACGGCTGGGACACGAACGACTACGCGCGCCGGCTCAGCGACGCGATGGGCATCAGTCGCGAACGCGTCTCCTGGGCGGGCACGAAGGACAAGCACGCCGTCACCACCCAGCTGTTCAGCGTCCAGGGCGTCGACCCCGACGACCTCCCCGACGTCGACGGCGCGGACCTCGAGGTCGTCGGGCGCGCCGGCCGGGACATCTACTTCGGTGACCTCGCCGGGAACGAGTTCCAGATCCGCATCAGCGACGTCGACGCCCCGGAGAACGCGAGCGCCGTGACCGACGCGCTCCGCGAGTGGGGTGACGTCGAGGAGGCGGGGGAGTCGACCGTCGCCGTTCCGAACTTCTTCGGCCAGCAGCGCTTCGGGAGCCAGCGGCCGGTCACGCACGAGGTCGGCCTCGCCATCGCGCGCGGCGACTGGAAGGGCGCGGTGCTCGCGTACGTCGCGAACCCGAACGACGCCGAGCGCGAGGGGACCCGCGAGGCCCGCGAGGTCGCCGCGAGCGGGGACTGGCAGGCGGCGCTCGACGCGTACCCGCGACGGCTCCGGTACGAGCGCACGATGCTGCACACGCTCGTCGAGCGCGACGCGAGCGACCCAGCGGACTACCGCGCGGCGCTCGAAGCGCTTCCCTCGAACCTCCAGGCGCTGTTCGTGCACGCCGCGCAGTCGTACGTCTTCAATCGCGTCCTCAGCGAGCGCCTCCGCCGCGGTATCCCGTTCCATCGACCCGTCGCGGGCGACGTCGTCTGCTTCGCCGACGGCGACGCGCCCGACGACCTCCCCGTCCCCGACCCCGACCGCGCGCAGCGCGTGAGCGAGCGCCGCGTCGACACCATCGCCCGGCACTGCGAGCGCGGTCGCGCGTTCGTCACCGCACCGCTCGTCGGCACTGACACCGACCTCGCCGACGGCGAACCCGGCGAGATAGAACGAAGCGTCCTCGACGACTGCGGGCTCGAACCCGGCGACTTCGACCTCCCCGGCGAGTTCGAGAGCACCGGCACCAGGCGCGCCATCCGGATCACCACGCCCGTCGACGTCGACGCCGTCGACGGCGAGGACGCACTCGACGTCGCGTTCGCACTCCCCTCCGGGAGCTACGCCACCACCGTCCTCCGCGAGTACTGCAAGGTCGACCCGCTCCAGTTGACCTGAACGAGGCGACCTAGGACGCCGTGCTCACTATCTTCACGACGTCGCCCTCCTCGAGTTCGTGGTCCTCGCCGATGTCGCGGCCGCTCCGCGCGTCGACCGCGTGCAGGTAGCCGTCGCCGATGTCCGAGTGCACCGCGTACGCGAGGTCGACGGGCGTCGCGTCGCGTCCGAGCAGGAAGGCGTCCGGGAGGACGTTCCCCTTCGCGTCCGTCCACTTGCTCTGGTCCTGGACGGGGAAGAGCGTGATGCGGTCGAGCAGGTCGTAGACCGCGTAGTCGATGGCCGACTGGACGCCCGTGCCATCGTACTCGGTCATCGCGTCCCGGAGCCCCTGGAGGCGCTCGCGTTGCGCGTCCGTGACGTCCCCGAGTATGTCGAAGTCCGCGTCGCCAGGGTCGTAGTCGACGACCCCGGCCTCCGCGCCCTTCCGCAGCGCGAGCTCGCCCTCCGCGGTCGCCGGGACGACGGGCTTGTCCAGGTCCATGAGCGCCTGGACGTTCTCCGCGGGGGCGACGTCCATCTTGTTCGCGACGACGACAATCGGTTTCGTGCGTTCGCGGACGAGCCTGGCGAGGGTCTCCCGGTCGTCGTCGGTCCAGTTCTTCGGGTCGTCCGGGTACGTCATCTCGCGGAGGACCGCCTGGACGTCCGCCGGGCCCGCGCCGAACCCGGTGAGCATGTCGCTGAGGGCGTCGTCCATGTCGAAGTCCGGCGAGCGGGACTTGCGTTCGATGCCCTCCCAGTTCCGAGAGACGATCCCCGCGAGCCAGAGGTCCATCTCCTCCTCGATGAAGTCCACGTCCTCGATCGGGTCGTGCGTCCCGATGTCGACGGGTTCGCCCTCGGCGTTCGTGCCACCGGAGGCGTCGACGACGTTCACGATGACGTCCGCGTTCGTCAACTCGTCGAGGAACTGGTTCCCCAGGCCCTTCCCCTCGTGCGCACCGGGGACGAGGCCGGCGACGTCCAGCAGCTCCACGGGGACGTACCGCTTCCCGTCGTGACAGTTCTCGTTCCCGCAGCGCTCCTCGCGGTCCAGGCACGGACAGTCGGTGCGAGCGTGCGTGACGCCGCGGTTCGGGTCGATGGTCGTGAACGGGTAGTTCCCCACGTCGACGTCCGCCATCGTCGCCGCCTTGTAGAACGTAGACTTGCCCGCGTTCGGCTTCCCGGCGAGCGCGATAGACAGCATACCCCACGGTAGCCGCGGGCGGCGAAAGGCGCTTTCGGTCGTCGCCGTCCAGAACCGTTTTGTCCGACCCGCGAGGGCACGCGAGCATGGAACGAACCGGGGTCGACGCTGAGGGCGCGACGGGCGGCACGGGCGTCGGCGACGCGCTCGGGACCACCGACCTCGCCGTCGTCCGCTATCGGCTCGCGCCCGGCGAGGGGTTCCCGAGCGGCCTGCACGCCCACCTCGACCAGGAGGAGGTGTTCGTCGTCCTCGCCGGCGAGGCGGTCTTCGAGGTCCTTCCGCCCGCGGCCGATTGGCCAGAGAGCAGTGCGGAATCGCCGGGAGACGCGGAATCGCCGAGCGGCGCACGCCCGAGGGGCCGCGAGGTCACCGTCGCTGCAAGTGAAGCGGTGCGGTTCGCGCCCGGCGAGTTCCAGACCGGGCGGAACCCCGCGAGCGCCGACCGCGACCTCGTCGCGCTCGCCCTCGGCGCGCCGAAGGAGACCGACGACGTCCGCATCCCGGCGCGCTGTCCGGGCTGCGGCGCACCAGCGCTCCGGCTCGGCACCGGCGGCGACGCGTTCACGCTCGACTGCTCGGAGTGCGAGTCGTCGTTCGACCCCGGACCCTGTCCGGACTGCGGGAGCCCCGACCTCGCGATGGGTCTCGACGCCGACCGCCATCCGGTCAGTCGCTGCGCGGACTGCGAGAGCGAACACGAGACCGCTCCGCTCGTCCACTGACGAACACCCCACAGGAGACCGACCACCGGCTCGCGATTACTCGACGCCGCGACCGCTGAGGCCGAGGAGTCGTTTCACTCGACGCTGCGACCGCTGAGGCCGAGCATCTGGACCTCGCCGCGGGCGCGCATCCGGCCGTCGACCTCGGCGTTCTTCGACAGCTCGAGGTCCTTGCAGCCGATGTCGCCCAGTACCTTCGCGCCCGGCGCGATCTTCACCTTCCCGTTCCGCGTGGTGACGTCGCCGTGGATGCGCGTCCCTTCGCCGACGACGATGTCGCCCTTCGCACGGAGGCTCCCGAAGACGTTGTTTCGCTCGCCGACGTCGATGGACTCCGCGCGAACGTTCCCGTGGATACGGCAGTCGTCGCCGATGGTCGCCGGCGTCGACACCCGCCACGCGTCGTCGTTCACCGTCGCAGACCGCGGGATGACGAGCGGCTCCTCCTCGACCGCCTCGGTGTCGAACGCCTCGTCCGCGAACGCCTCCGCGGCCTCGTCCTCGCCCATCAACATCAGCTGCTTGAGGTACATGAACAGGAAGACGACGGTCGGCATCGGGTTCCGGATGACGATCCAGCCGTTCGCCTCGAACCCCTCCTCGATGTCGACGTCGTCGCCGACGTCCAGGTCGCCCGCGACCCGGAGCTGGCCGGCGACGTGCACGCGCTCGCCGACGTACGCGTCCCGGCCGACGAGCACGTTCCCGGAGACGTCGCTCCACATGTCGAGGCGGAGGTCGCCCTCGGCCTCGACGTTCCCGCCGATCGTCACGCCCTCACCACAGAGAACGTTGTGCCCACGGAGCCCGAACTCCACTGTGGAACGACCGCCGACGACGACGTCGCCGTCCGCGACGAGGTCGTGTTCCTCCACGGTCGTCCCGCTCGGAATCTGGAGTTCGTCGAGTGGATCCGTGTGCAGTGACACGCGTGTACGTACGACCCTCGGGGGTCTTAAACCTCGCGCGAGCGTCAGACGCAAGTCAGACGGACGGCGTCTGGCGGTTCGCGCCGCGGCGTTCGACGGCCGCCTGGGCCGTGTCGACAAACGAGACACATAACTGCGTTCGCGGCCAGTTCCCAGGTATGACGACGCTCTCCTTCGACGAAGACGGGGTCGACGTGGTGTACGAGGGAACGGAGTTCCGGATGGAACGCGACCTCATCGAGGAAGCGACCGAGAAGGACTACTACGACGTCACCGACCACGAGGTCATGAAGCTCGTCGCCGAACAGCCGAACCTGACGGGCGAACCGCGACTCGTCCGCGACATCGTCCGCGACTGACGCCGCGGGTCACTCGCCGCGGAGCGACCGCGGGTCGAACCGCTCGTTGACGCCCTCCCACTCGTACTGGTCGCGGTCCGCGCGGGTGTCGAGGTACACCTCCACGCCGTTCCCGTCGGGGTCGTCGAAGTACAGCGCCTTGCTGATGCCGTGGTCGACCGGTGCCGTGGAGACGCCGCGTTCCTGGAGGCGGTCGTAGACCACGGCGAGCGCGTCGCCCGTCTCCACCTCGAACGCGGTGTGGTAGAGGCCGACGCCGGCCCCGGGCGGGTCGGCGTCCGCGCCGACGCCTTGGAGCGCGACGTCGTGGTGGCGGTCGCCGAAGCTCAGGAACGCGAACGACCCGTGGCGTTCGGTCACGTCGAGCGCGAGGACGGTCGTGTAGAACGCGACGGCGCGGTCGACGTCGCGGACCTTCAGGTGGACGTGACCCACCAGGTGCGGGCCGTCGCCGACGGCCGATGGAGTGTCGCTCATGGATCGGCTACGCGACGCGGCCGTTTAGCGACCGCGGCCACGGCGACGGCGTCCGCGACCGCGTCGCTAGGAGTCGTCCCCTTCGTCGTCGCGGTCGTAGCGTTCGCTCGCAGCGGCGAACCCGGTCTCGTCGAGTTCGCGACTTCGGCGGTCCTCGGCGACCGCGAGCGCCGCCGCGCTCGGGTTCGCGTCGTCCGTGATGCGCGCCCACGAGTCGTGGACCTTCGAGTGACACCACCGGCAGAGCGCGACCGTTATCTCGTGACTCGGTCCGTCGCTTTCTTCGGCCACGTCGCCGCCCTCGGACGCCTCGTCATCGGTCTCCAGTGGCGCGCCCGTCGCGTCCGCGGCGCGTCTGGCGGCGTCGTCGGCGTACGACAGGTGGTGTTCCTCGACGAGCGGGCGCTCGTCGTCGTGCGCCATCCGGCGTTCCTCGAGCCCGCAGCGCGCGCACTCGCGGCCGCTCGTCGTCGAGCGGAAGTGCGGGCAGTCGCGCCAGTCCCAGTCCGGGCCGACGTCCGCGACGACCGGGCACGCGAGGTCGTCGCGGCGACGAGCGCGCGCGAACGCCGGGTCGTGCTGGGGGTGTTCGAACGCGTACCGGCACGTCCCCTCGCTCGTCAGGTGGTCGCAGACGTCGACGTGCTCGTAGGGGTCGTCCACGCCGACGCCCGTGCCCTTCGGCGTCTTCTCCATGGTATCGAGAGCGGTTCGAGTCGTCGCGTGCGTCGGTTATTGGACGGCCTCGGTCGCCTCGCGCATCGCCGCGAGGGCCTCCTTCAGCGTCTCCACGTCCGTCGCGTACGAGATGCGCGCGTACCCTTCGCCGTGCGAGCCGAACGCCTCCCCGGGGACGACCACGACGTCGCGCTCCAGGACCGCGTCCACCCAGCCGTCGGGGACCTTCGGCATCGCGTAGAACGCCCCCGACGGCGTCGGGACGTCGAGCCCCATGTCCTCCAGGCCGTCGAGGACGACGTCGCGGCGCTCCTCGAACTGCGCGACCATGTCGTCGACGACGTTCTGCGGGCCGCTGAGTGCGGCCTCCGCGGCGTACTGCGCCGGGGCGCTCGCACACGCCTGGATGTACTGGTGGACTCGCAGCATGCGCTCGATGCGCGGCGTCGACGACGTCACCCAGCCCAGGCGCCAGCCCGTCATCGAGTACGTCTTCGAGCACGCGCTCACGACCGCGACGTTGTCGGACTCGGCGAACGCGAGCGGCGTGTGGTGCTCGCCGTCGAACAGGATGTGCTCGTAGACCTCGTCGCTGATGCAGAGGACGTCGTGCTCGTCCGCGATGCGCGCGAACTCCATCACGTCCGCCTTCGACTGCACTGCGCCCGTGGGGTTCGCGGGCGAGTTCACGATGAACGCGGCGGTGTCCTCGGTGATGGCGTCCTCGACCGCTCCGGGGTCCATCGTCAGGTCGTCGCGGAGCGGGACCGGGGCCGGCTCGCCGCCCGCGACGTGCGTGAGGTTCTCGTACGCGACGAACCCCGGGTCGGGGTAGATGACCTCGTCGCCGGGGTCGACGTGCGCCTGCATCGCGAGATGCAGTGCCTCCGACCCGCCCGCGGTCGCGATGACGTCCTCGGGGTCGACGTCCAGGTTCTGGTCGTCGCTGTACCGGCCCGCGATGGCTTCGCGGAGCGCCAGCGTCCCCTTGTTCGACGTGTACGCGTCCGCCTGGCCGGACTGGATGGCGTCCACGGCAGCCTGGCGCGCGTGCTCTGGCGTCGGGAAGTCGGGCTGGCCGAGACCGAGGTTGATCGCGTCCTCGCTCGCCGCCTCGAAAACCTCCCGGATGCCGCTTATCGAGACCTTCGTCGCTCGTTCTGCGAACTCCGTCATACCAGAACCCGCGAGCGCCGCCACCGTAATCCTACCGTGAGAACGAGTACCGAACGCGGCGGCGCGAGCGGACCGTACGCTGCCCCCGACCGCGGGGGTGACGACCGCTACTGGTACATCCGGAGGGGTTGAGCCTGCGAGCTCTCCTCCTTCTGCACTTGCTGCATCTTCGCGGCGAGTTGCTCCTTCTTCTCGCGGATGTCCTCCGCGTGCTCGACGAGGTCGGAGACGTCCACGTCGACGTTCGCGAGCGGCGCGATACCGTGTTCGATGAGGACGCGACTCGCCTCCGGGTCCGGGAACTGCGGGTCGCTCTCGACGACCAGCGCCACGCTCTCCAGGTCCTGTTCGGCCGCGCGGTTCACGAGCGCGCCGGTCGGCCCCGAGATGACGCCGCTCTCGCTCGGCCGGTCCACGCCGAGTTCGTCGAGGAGCGCACCGCCGCCGGCGGTCCCGACGCCGTGCATCGCGGGCGGCGCGTCGTCCTTCTCCGCTCCCATCCCGCTCAGGTAGACCGGCGTCACGTTCGCGTCGACGAGCCAGGACGTGAAGCAGTCCGCGAACTCGCGGACCGCCTCCTTGTTCACCGGGATGTCGCTCTGGAGGACGAGGAGGTCCGCGTCCGCCGCCGCGTAGATGCGGACCGGTGGTCGGACGTCGCGCTCGCCGTCGTGATAGACCGCGACCGGCGCGAGCGACTCGCAGTGCACGGTCGCGTACAGGTCCATCTCGAGCGTCTCGACGAGGTGATCCGCTGCGATCTTCCCGACGAGTCCCACACCCGGGAGACCCTCCACGAGCACGGGGTCGTCGAGGCTGACGTCCAGTCGTTCCTTGACGTGTGCCATGCGCGAACCCACGCCGGGCGGCCCGATAAAACCGAGGGCGGTTCGACGCCTCCCGGGTCCGGTCGCGTCCGCAGCGTCTCCCGGGGCCAGGCGCATCCGTCCCGTCAGCGAACGCGCGCTCGACACCTCACTCCTGCATCGCGTCGTAGAGTGCCTCGGCGCCGGCGGCGTCGACGCTCCCGCGGTAGAGCCGGAGGTCGTCGACCGCGCCGTCGAGGTGCGCGTCGTACGCGCCGTCGTCACCCGACGGGACGAAGCCGACGCGTGCAGCGTCGATGCCCGACGCCTGCTTGGGCTGGTAGCCCTGGTCCGCGTCGACGCCGGTCGCCGTCACCCCGGCGCCGTCGACGAACAGCCGTGCCTCCGCGCCGGGTTCGACTGTCGCGACGACGTGATGCCACACGCCAGGGTCGAACGCGCGGCTCGCGGCGACCGCCGCCTGGTAGTCGTTCCGGCGAGTCTCCGTGTTGAACCGCGAGACGCGGACGTTTCCGCCGCGGAGACTGACCGTGACGCCGACCCCGGAGAGGAGCACGTACCAGTCGTCGAGTGCCGCCGGTCGCATCCAGAACGCGACCGTGACGGGGTCCCCCACGTCGAAGTGGCGGTCGAGTGCGTCGTAAGGGAGGTCGTAGAAGCCGCCCTGAGAGCCCGACCCGCGCCCGCGGAAGTCCAGTACCGTCCCCCGCTCGTCGTCGACGAACGCCAGCCCACTCCCGACCGGTCGCCCGTCGACGTCGTTCACCGAATCCGCGAACGAACCATCCAACGCGTGCCGGAGCACACCCTCGAGGCCCGCGACCCCAGCCCCCGAGTCCGTCTCCGTCTCGGTGTCCGTCTCGGTCGTGGTCTCCGTCTCGGTCTCGGCCGCGGTGTCCGTCTCGGTCGCCGTATCCGTCTCGGTCGCGGTCGTCGTCCTCGTCGTTCGTCCAGTCGTCGCCGCGCCCGTCGTCGTCCCGTCCTCTCCACCGGTTAGTCGAAGACACCCCCCAGTCAGTAGCGGTGCGAGCACGCCACCGGCCCGAAGGAGCCGGCGCCGCGTCCGCCCGGTCGAATCGTTCGTCACGCCCCGAACGTCACCCCCCGACGTACTTGCTATCATCGAATGACGCAGTCGGTCACACCGCGAACGCCATCGACCTGTCGCCCCCGTCGCGCCCGGTTCGCGGCGACGACCCGAAACCGACAAGCGACCGCCCGCGCTACGGCGGGGCATGGAACCCTTCGAGCGGTACCGGGACGTGGTCGACGACTACGACGCGTTCCTCGCTGCGTGCCAGCGCGGCCTCCCGATGGCGGTGCGCGTGAACACGCTCCGCGCCACGCCCGACGAGGTCGTCGCGGCGTTCGAGGCCGAGGGCGTCGACGTCGAACGCGTCGACTGGCACCCGCACGTCCTCGTCCCCGACACCGACAAACCCGGCACGACGTGGCCGGCGTACCACGGCTGGGCGCACGGCCAGGAGGAGGTGTCGGCGATCCCGGCGACCGTCCTCGACCCACAGCCAGGCGAGCGCGTCTGGGACGCCTGCGCCGCCCCCGGCAGCAAGACCACGCAGCTCTCCGCGATGATGGACGACGAGGGGACCGTGGTCGCGAACGACAACAACCTCGGGCGGCTCTCCGCGCTCCGGTTCAACACCGAGCGCCTCGGCGTCACGAACACCGTGGTGACGAACCGCGACGCGCGGAACTTCTCCCTGAAGCCGTTCCAGCGCGAGGACGAGGACGACGAGGCGGTCGCGTTCGACCGCGTCCTCGTCGACGCACCCTGCTCGTGCGAGGGCACCATCCGGAAGAACCCCGACGCGCTCGACGACTGGAACCTCGGTCACGTCGAGCAGGTCGCGAGCGTCCAGAAGGGCATCCTCCGCCGTGCCGCGCAGGTCACGAAGCCCGGCGGGACCATCGTGTACTCCACGTGCACGTTCGCCCCGGAGGAGAACGAGGCCGTCCTCGACCACGTCCTCGCCAGGGAACCCATCGAGGTCGTCGACTACGACCTCCCCCTGGAGCACGTCGACGGCCTCACCGAGTTCGACGGCGAGACGTACGACCCACAGGTCGGGAACGCCAAGCGCGTGTACCCACATCACAACGACACTGGCGGGTTCTTCACCGCGAAACTCGAGGTGACCGCCGAATGACCGACGACACTGGACCGAACGGCGACACCGGCTCGAACGACGACGCCGGTCCGAACGACGACGACGGACCGAACGACGACGCGACGATGGCGTCCAACGACGGCCAGCAGTTCGACCGCCTCCCCGAAACCGCTGCGGACCGCGAGGTCGAAGGGCGCGCCACGCGCGAAGCGGTCCTGGAGTGGTGGGAGGACCGTTTCGGTGTCGACCCGGCGGTCTTCGAGAACCACTCGTTCTGGGAGAAAGGCGCCGGGAAGGTCTGGGCGTTCGCGGGCGACCTCCCGGACCCGACGCGGGACGTCGAAGCGGCCGGGATGACGTTCCTGCGGACGCGCCAGGAGCACTGGAAGCCGACCACGGACGCCGCGCAGCGCTTCGGGCGGCACGCGACGCGGAACACCATCGAACTCGACGACGCCGAGGCGAAGCGGTTCGTCGCCGGCGACGACCAGGACCTCGACTGGGACGGCGACTGGGGGTACGTCATCCCCGTGCACGACGTCGCCGACCGTGCGGAACCGCTCGGCGTCGGCCTCTACGTGTACGACGAACTGAAGTCGATGGTCCCGAAAGGCCGCCAGCGCGACGTCTGACCGCCCCGGGCCGCCAGCGCGACGTCTAGCCGTCACGTCATCGTGGACGATTCCAGGGCGTAGCAACTGGTTACAACCCTTCTTGAGCGGTTCCGCGGTACTAGCACTCGTGGGTCCAACGACCCGCGTCCACCAATGACTCTCGACCAGATCGCACGCGACAAAGGAACGCTCGTGACAGCAACGCCAGACCACTCCATCGAGGACGCCGCGAAACTGATGGCCGAACACGAGGTCGGATCGCTCGTCGTCGAACGCGACGACGAGCCCATCGGGATCATCACCGACCGCGACGTCGCCCTCGGCGTCGTCGCCGCCGAGAAGGACCCCGCGGGGACGACCGTCGCGGACGTCATGACGCGCGAGCCCGTGACCGTCCACGTCGACGACGGCGTCTACGAGCTCACGGAGACGATGCGCGACAACAGCATCCGCCGGATGCCCGTCGTCGACGACGACGGGATGCTCGCCGGCATCGCTACGCTCGACGACGTGTTCGTGCTCGTCGCCGACGAGATGCACGGGCTCTCGGAGGTCATCCGCGCCGAATCACCACCGTACTGACCGACCCAGGGGTTCATCCGTGATAGCGCGGCCACGGTCGACGTGACCTGACAGTCGCCGGGGCGCGCCCACCCGTCGCACGATGCCAGCGCGCCTCGACCTCACTCCGCCATCCCAGTCGCGAACGGCACCCGGATGGGTCGACGCGGCATCGTCAGTCAGCCCCGAGACAGTCGCTCCCGTCCCGACACGAGGGCCGTACTTCGACGAACGCCGTCACTTCTCGCGGACCGTCCCACCCGAGAGTCCGGTCCACTCGACGCGGTACCCGAGCGTCGACAGCGCCGCGCTCGCGTCGTCGACCCCGTACTCGTCGAGCACCGCCTCCGCGTCCGCGTACGCCATCCCGTCCGCGAGCTCGCCGTCGACGTCGTCGAGGACCGAGGGACGGACGAGCGTCCGCCCCACCAGCTCGTGGTCGGGGAACGCGACGTCGGCGAGCGCGTCCTCGCTGACGCCTTCGCGCTCGGCGAGCGACGCGAGCGTCACCACGTCGTCCACGGGCGTCAGCGACGCCGGGAGCGACGCCGCCGCGTCCGCGACCAGGTCCGCCTCGTACCCGCGGAGGACGTCCACGACGTCCTTCACGCGTACCGACCCCGAGTACGGCACCACTGCCGCGTTCGTCGCCGCGACGTCCTCGCCGACGCCGAGGGACTCGTCCACCGCGACCACCATCTCGACGTCCTCGACGGTCGCGAGCTGACCGAGCTTCTTCTCGACGTACTCGGGCGTCCAGAACCCCATCACCTCGAAGAACGCCCTGAAATCGGGGCCCACGTCGGGGTCGCCGCCGGGCGCGTAGTCGAACGCGAAGTCCGGGATCATCACGCGATGCCCGGTCGCGAGCGGTTCGGGCTCCCGCGACAGCACCCAGTCCAGGTCCAGTCCCTGGAACCGTGCGGCGAAGTCCGCTTCGACGCCCGAGTCGAACTCGACGTCCGCAACGGGGTCAGCGTCCGGGACGCGGACCGGGTCGTCGGCCGACAGCACGAGTTCGCGTTCGGTCCCGTGGTCGTCTACCGTCGCCTCGACCCGCCAGTCGGAGGCCTTCGCGACCGTCCGGAGAAGTCGCGCGAACCGCGTCCCGTACCGACGCGACCGCGAGAACAACGCGTCCGGGCCCGTGACCACGACCTCCCGGATACTGGCCGTCCCCTCGCCCGCCTCCGGGCCGTCGTCGGTCCGCCGGATCTCGTACATGAGCCGCAGGCGCTTGACCGCGGAGACGAGCGCCTTCGGGTCCGACGACCGCACGCGCACCTCGACGGCGTCGAACAGCGCCGTCTGTGCGAGCGAGAGGTTGTACTGCGCGAGCAATCCCTCGGGGTCCCAGGGTGCGTCGAAGGCGGCGAGCACCTGGCGTTCATCGAGGTCCGCGAACAGCGACGCGTCCACGTCATCGACGTCGACCGCGAGCGAGTCCGCGGCCCGAGCGAGTGCGCGTTCGCGCTCCGCCGGCGTGACGACGCCACCGCGTTCCTCCGCCGCGACGAACGCCGCCCGTCGCGCGCTCGACGGCACCACGGGGGCTCGCGTCTCGAACGACGCCGTGCGCTCGCAGCACTTCGCGAGTCCGCGTACGAGCTTGAAGTCCTCGGCGTCCCCTTCGAGCGCCCGGAGCGCGTCGTCGAGGTCGAGTCGCGGTTCGCCGACGTGCCCCTGGAACGTCCCGACGACGCGCGCCGCCAACGGTCGACTCGCCCGGTCAGCGAACACCGGCCGGTAGCCGCCGCCACGGCGCGACACCCGGAGGAGGTCCTTCGTCAGCACGTGCCGGACTCCGGTCCACGCCGACAAGGGTGTGACGCCTCGCCGGTCACACGACGGGCATGCGGCGTGGAGACGATTCAGAGCACAAAGGTTTCATGCGGCGTGGCGCTCACTGGCGAGTATGCGCCGTCGTCGCGTCCTCGCCGCGCTGTCGTTCACCGCCACCGCGCTCGCGGGCTGCACCACCGGTCCGGCGAAGTCCGGGCCGAAGTGGGGGGCGCCGGAGACCGAACCCGGGACACCGACTCAGGACGATTCCACGACCACGCCGACGACGGGTCCCGGGGTCGGCCTGCAAGCGGGCTTCGAGTATCGGACCGGTACCGCGACCGACGGGTTCGCGATCACGGTGACCGTCCGGAACACCGTCGACGAACCACGAGAGGCGGTGCTCGTGGTGACCTGGAGTGCCAGCGACGACTCGCGGACAGAGGAGCGGCGCGTGTCGCTCGACGCCGGCGCGTCGACGACCTACGAGATGACGTTCCCCGAGGTCGGCGACCTCTCGTTCGACTGGCGGGAGCCCTGAGTCTCGCCGGGTTCGACCGGTCGCGTGGACTCAGCGCCGCCGGCTGGCGACGCGCTCCTCCGCGGTGTCTCGACTGACTATCTCGTAGAGACGCGCGGTCTTCCCGTCCCGTGGGCGGAGGATGCGGCCGAGGCGCTGCGTGAACTCGCGTTCGCTCCCGCTCCCCGAGCAGACGACGCCGACGTTCGCCGCCGGGACGTCCACGCCCTCGTCGAGGACGTTCGAGGAGACGACACGCGAGTATCGACCGTCCCGGAACCGCTCCAGTATCTCCTTGCGTTCGCTCGCGCTCGTCTGATGCGTGATGACGGGGACGAGGAAGCGTTCGGCGACCCGGTACGCGAAGTCGTTGTGCGCCGTGAAGACGATGACGCGGTCGTCGCGGTGCCGGTCGAGGACGTCGCCGAGCGCGTCGACCTTCGCGTCGCTCCCGAGCATGATGCGGCGCGCGCGCTCCTTCGCTAGGAGCGCCTCGCGCGCCGCGGGGTCGTTCCCGGAGCGCTTGACGAGTTCCTGATAGTCGCTCCCGGACCGCATCTGGATGCCGGACCGTGCGAGGTAGTCCGTGAACGTCTCCTGGTTCGCCTCGTAGCGCTCGCGTTCGTCGGGCGTCAGATCGACCTGGACGCGCTTGACGTCGTACGGCGCGAGGTGCTCGCCCGCGAGGTCGTCGACGGAGAGGCGGTGGACGAGCGGGCCGACGAGGTCCGCGACCACCTCGTGCGCGTCGTCCGGCCGCTCGAACGTCGCGGTGAGTCCGAGACGAGCGGGTGCGGCGAGGAGGCGCGCGACGTCGCGGTAGCCTTCGCCACCGAGGTGGTGGACCTCGTCGAACACGACGAACCCGAACCGGTCGCCGACGTCCTCCGCTTTCAGGTACGCGGAGTCGTACGTCGACACGGTGATTGGTTCGAAGCGCTGCTCGCCGCCGCCGAACTGACCGATCGGGACGTCGAACTCGGCGTCGAGCTCGCGCCGCCACTGTTCGAGGAGGTCGATGGTCGGGACGACGACGAGCGTCGGCGTCGACAGCGCCGCCATCGCCGCGATGGCGACGACGGTCTTCCCGCTCCCCGTCGGGAGTTCGAGGTTCCCGCGACGGCCGGCGTCCGTCCACGCGTCGAGCGCGTCCCGCTGGTACGACCGGAGTTCGTACGTCGTCTCCAGCGACGGAAGGGCGTCGAGGTCGAGCACGTCGTCGTCCACGTCGACGGATGCCGCCGCGAGCGCGTCTCGGAGGGTCGCGTACGCGACGGCCGGTGCACGGTACCCGCCGCTACGCGGGTCGGCCTCAAGGTCGGGGACGGCGTCGACGACGGCGTCGGGGACGTCGCCGTCGAGCCGCACGGAGCCGTTCTCGAACCGAAGCGCGACGGTCACGACAGGACGTCCGAGTGCACGTCAGTTAAGCGAGTCGCTCCGGTGACCCCACGGGCCGCCAACGGGGCCCGACGGTGCGGCGGTCCGTCCAGTCGCCGCAGCCGGTGGACGGGCGTTCGCGGCCACGGCAGGCGTACCTGAATCCTTTTATCCGAAGGGAGGTTTTGTTTCGACCATGAGCGAAGACGAGGGGTCAGTGGACTCCACGGCGGACGCCGAGGAGACCGACGACGCGGCATCCGTCGACGATGCCGGTTCGGGGGACGAACAGGCCGCGACGACCGGTGGGGCTACCGACGGGGAACCGAACGCGACCGACGACGACGCATCGGAACCGGTGGACGACGACGGGTTCGTGACCGCCGAGCCGGAGGCAGCGGGAGCGCAACCGTCGGACGACGAGGGCGGCGACGGCAGCCCGGTGAGCGAGGACATCGTCGATCGCGTCGCCGAGTACGACGACGACGCCGCTGCCGAGGTACGCGCGCTCGTCGAACGGGCGTTCGAACTGAAGACCGAAACGCAGCGCGTCCCCGAACTCGAGGCGCGAGTGGCCGACCTCGAGGACGACGTCGAGACGCTCCGCGAGGAGCGCGAGGACCTCAAGTCGAAGCTCAGACGGAAGCAAGCGGACTTCAAGAACTACAAGGAGCGACAGAAGCGCAAGCAAGAGCAGCTGAAGGAGCGCGCGACCGAGGACCTCGTCGAGCGACTCGTCGGCGTTCGCGACAACCTGAAGCGCGCGCTCGACCAGGACGTCGACGACGACGAGAGCATCCGCGGGGGCGTCGAGATGACGTTGAAGGAGTTCGACCGCGTGCTCGACGAGGAGAACGTCGAGGAGATCGCGCCCGACGCCGGCGAGGACGTCGACCCGCAGCGTCACGAGGTGATGGTGCGCGTCGACAGCGACCTCCCCGAAGGAACCATCGCGGAGGTGTTCAACCCCGGCTACGAGATGGCGGGACGCGTCATCCAGGCCGCGCAGGTGACGGTGAGTAACGGCGCTGACCACGAACCAGAGGCGGGCGACGATACCGAGGACGTGACCGCCGAGACCGACGGTTCGGGCGCGAACGGCGACGACGGCGAGGAAGCCGTCGCGCTCGGTGGCGAGGTCGACGCCGAGAACGCCGAATCGGGCGAAGACGTCGACCAGGCGAGCGACGACGACATTAGTGCAGCGCTCGACGACGAGTAGTATCCAGCACCCATTCCGTAATTTACCCTTTTCAGGCGTTTGAACGCCCCTAGGCAATTTTATTCGAGTGAACGTTCTGTAAAGCAACTTTTAAAACGGTCAGGCGTGTATGGTAGCGTAACATGGCGAGCAACAAGATTCTCGGTATCGACCTCGGTACCACAAACAGCGCGTTCGCGGTGATGGAAGGGGGCGACCCGGAGATCATCGTGAACAACGAAGGCGACCGAACGACGCCGAGCGTCGTCGCGTTCACCGAGGACGGTGAGCGCCTCGTCGGCAAACCCGCGAAGAACCAGGCGATCCAGAACCCCGACCGCACGATCTCCTCCATCAAGCGCCACATGGGCGAGGAGGACTACACGGTCGACATCGACGGCGAGGAGTACACGCCCGAGCAGATCTCGGCGATGACCCTCCAGAAGATCAAGCGCGACGCCGAGGACTACCTCGGCGACGACGTCGAGAAGGCCGTCATCACGGTTCCCGCGTACTTCAGCGACCGGCAGCGCCAGGCGACGAAGGACGCCGGCGAGATAGCCGGGTTCGACGTCGAACGCATCATCAACGAGCCGACGGCCGCGGCGATGGCGTACGGTCTGGACGACGATTCCGACCAGACCGTGCTCGTGTACGACCTCGGTGGCGGGACGTTCGACGTCTCCATCCTCGACCTCGGTGGCGGCGTGTACGAGGTCGTCGCGACGAACGGTGACAACGACCTCGGTGGTGACGACTGGGACCACGCGATCATCGACTGGCTCGCCGCGGAGTTCGAGGACGAGCACGGCATCGACCTGCGCGACGACCGGCAGGCGCTCCAGCGCCTGAAGGACGCCGCGGAGGAGGCGAAGATCGAGCTCTCCAGCCGGAAGGAGACGGAGATCAACCTGCCGTTCATCACGGCGACGGACGACGGCCCGATCCACCTGGAGAAGAGCCTGACGCGCGCGAAGTTCGAGTCCTTGACCGCGGACCTCATCGAGCGCACGCAGCCGCCGACCGAGCAGGCGCTCGACGACGCCGGCTACGAGAAGGGCGACATCGACGACGTCATCCTCGTGGGTGGGTCGACGCGCATGCCGCAGGTGAAGGAGCAGGTCGAGGCCATGCTCGACATCGCGCCGAAGGGGAACGTCAACCCGGACGAGGCCGTCGCGCTCGGCGCGGCGATTCAGGGGGGCGTGCTCGGCGGCGAGGTCGACGACATCGTCCTGCTGGACGTCACGCCCCTCAGTCTCGGTATCGAGGTGAAGGGCGGGCTGTTCGAGCGCCTCATCGAGAAGAACACGACAATCCCGACCGAGGAGTCGAAGATCTTCACGACGGCGGCGGACAACCAGACGACGGTGCAGGTTCGCGTGTTCCAGGGTGAGCGCGAGATCGCCGACGAGAACGAGATGCTCGGCGAGTTCCACCTGACGGGGATTCCGCCGGCGCCCGCTGGGACGCCCCAGATCGAGGTGGCGTTCAGTATCGACGAGAACGGTATCGTGAACGTCACCGCGGAGGACAAGGGCAGCGGGAACAAGGAGGACATCACCATCGAGGGTGGTGCTGGCCTGTCGGACGCGGAGATCGACCAGATGCAGTCGGAGGCGAAGGAGCACGCCGAGGAGGACAAGCGCCGCCGCGAGCGCATCGAAGCGCGGAACAACGCGGAGGCGACGCTCCAGCGCGCGGAGAAGCTTCTCGACGAGAACGCCGACGAGGTCGACGACGCGCTCATCGAGGACATCGAGGCGGAGATGGACGAGCTCGAGGCGACGCTCGACGACGAGGACGCGTCGAAGGAGGATATCGAGGACGCGTCGAAGGCGCTCTCGGACGAACTCCAAGAGATCGGGAAGCAGATGTACGACGGTGCCGCGGCCCAGGGCGGCCCGCAGGGCGGTCCCGAGGGCGGCATGGGCGGCGGTATGGGTGACATGGGTGGTGCCGGCCCCGAAGGCGCTGCTGCGGACGGCGACGACGAGGAGTACGTCGACGCCGACTTCGAGGACGTCGAAGAGGACGAAGAGGCCTGACGGCCTCTTCGTCCTCTTCTGCCCGCCAGAAATCTACGGTTTCTGGGGACGTCGAAGAGGACGAAGAGGCGTAAGCGGACGGGCCGGATTCGGTCGCGGTCTTCTGTTTTCGTGCGTTTGTGGGTTCTTCGGTGAGTCGCCGGTTCTGTGTGTGTGGGTGGTTCTGGGTGGCGAGCCGAACCCGTTCTGTTGAAGTGTGCGAGTCGTGTATGGGTGTGTAACGAGATGACGGAGGACTTCTACGACGCGCTCGGTGTGAGTCGGGATGCGTCCGAGGACGAGATCAAGCAGGCCTATCGGAAGAAGGCCGCGGAGTATCACCCGGACGTGTCCGATGCGGAGGACGCTGAGGAGAAGTTCAAGCGGGTGAAGAAGGCGAAGGAGGTGTTGACCGACGAGGAGAAACGACAGGCGTACGACCGGATGGGTCACGAGCGGTTCGAGCAGGCGGAGAAGCGCGGTGGGTTCGACGGCCGTGGTGGCGCTGGTGGTGCTGGCGGTGCCGGTGGACCGTTCGGTGGTGCCGGCGGTGCCGGTGGGCCGTTCGGTGGTGCCGGTGGTGGCGGTGGTATCAACGATATCTTCGAGCAGTTCTTCGGTGGCGGTGGTGCGGGTGGCGGACGGCGTGGGCCGCGACCGGGCCGGGACCTCCGGATGGAGATCGGGCTCGACCTCGAGGAGGCGTTCGAGGGCGTGACGAAGGAGGTCTCCATCACGCGACCGTCGCGGTGCGACGTCTGCGAGGGCGAGGGACATCCGCCGGAGGCCGAGGCGGAGCGGTGCCCGGAGTGTAACGGGGACGGGCGCGTGACACGCGTCCAGCAGACGCCGTTCGGGCGGATGCAGCAGACCGGCGAGTGCCCGCGATGTGACGGCGCTGGCGAGCTGTACGACGAGACGTGTAGCGAGTGTCGTGGGGACGGAATCGTCCGCGACGACGTGACGATGCGCGTCGACATCCCCGCGGGCATCAAGACCGGGCAGACGATCCCTCGCGAAGGCGAGGGCGCACCCGGCGAGCCGGGTGCGCCCAACGGCGACCTCCTCATCGACGTTCGCGTCCGCGAGCACGACGAGTTCGAGCGCGACGGCGACGACCTCTACTACAATCTCGCGGTCTCGTTCCCGCAGGCGACGTTCGGGGACGACGTCACCGTGGACGTGTTCGGGGAGGAGGTCGAGGTGGAGATTCCCGCGGGGACCCAGAGCGGCGAGCAGTTCCGCGAGCGTGGTGCCGGGATGCCGCGCACGAACCGTCGCGGGCGAGGGAGTCTCGTCGTGCAAGTACAGGTCGTGACGCCCGAGCCGAGCGAGTTGAACGAGGAGCAGCGCGAGGCCCTGGAGGCGTTCGCGGAAGCGGGTGGTGAGGAGATCGAGCTCGACGAAGGGTTCTGGCAGAAGATCAAGAACTCGTTCTGATCGCCGAGATTTGTTGGGGTCGTTCCTCGCCGATGCGTCGGCGAGTACCGTTCTGTGTCAGTCGCGAGCGTCCGGTTCGGCGGTCTCGGGCGAGTTCTCGTTCCCGGAGACGGGGCGCCGCGACTCGGTGTTCCCGTCCGCGGGACGACCGTGGTCGTCTGGTCCGTCCGCGTTCGCGGGCGGTGCAGTGGCGTCGTTCGGACGGGTCGCGGCCGGTTCGGTCGACTGCTGCGAGTTCCGTGGGGCGTCTCGGTGACGGCCGCGTCGCTGCGAGGGCGTGGCGTCCGTCGCGCCGTCGGACGACTCTTCGGTCGCTTGCTCGCGTTGGGTCTCGAGGAGTTCGAGCACGGCTTGTTGCAGGCGTTCGGGTTCGGCCGCGTTGTCGAACTCGACGTAGCCGATACCGCGGTTGTTGCCCACCGAGAGGAACGAGATGGTCGCGAACCCGAGGAGTGCCTGCAGGCGGCTCTTGGAGAGTTCCACGCCCCGGATCATGTGGAGTGGGAGTTCGCGGGATTCCTCGCGGTACGCCAGGTGGTACTGGCGGCGGACGCTGTCGGTCGTGACGACGTACTTCGTCCGGTAGAGAACGATGTACCGTATCAGGAGCCGGACCGCGCCGATGCCCGTCAGCCCGAGGACGACGAGCCCGGCGATGCGTGCGTTCTCTCCGTCACCGAACAGCGTCGGATTCTGGTAGAGGAACGCGCCGAGGACCCCGCCGACGAGTATCGTCAGGACGAGGTAGCCGAGCACGAGCAGGGTCGCTGGTGATGCGACGGTGACGACGTCGCCGCCGAAGGTGTCTTCGTCTCGATTCGCCACGAACCGTTCGTCTGTGTCTTCTGTCATGGATCAGCCGACGATGTTGAGCGAGTACGCGAGGATGGTTCCGACGATGTACAGTGCCGGTGCGGCGGCGACCGCGAGGAGGACGAGGAAGCCCGTGAAGCGCGAGGCGCCGTGGTTGATGCGTGCACCGAGGTACATCGAGTACAGGTAGTAGAGCACGCAGCCGACGAGTGCGGCGAGCACGAACTGGCCTTCCTGGGAGACGGCGGCGACGTTGACGGGGTCGGGGCGGCCGGACGCGAGCGTGAACTCGCTTCCGAGGGTGTCGATGAAGAAGTAGATGAACTCCTTCTGGATGGCGATGACGAACGCGGCCGCGACCTCGGTCGTCGTCGACTGCGAGAGGTACCAGACGAGACTGAACAGGCCGGCGAGGTACGCGCTCGTCGAGTACGTTATGGTGTGTGCCGTCTGGAGGACGCCCTTCGAGTTGAGTGTCAGGAGGACGGCGGCGTGATAGTTCACGAGCGTGAGGAGTGCCGCGACGGTGAGGAACGCCGAGTTCTGGGTGAGTGCGGAGAGGAACTGCCAGAGCGCCGTCGGGTTCGCGAGGCCGCCCGCGAGTTCCGCGAACCACCCTGGTGCGTCGGCCGTGCTCTGCACGCCGATGCCGGCGAGCGTCAGCGGGACGGCGTACAGCGCGAGGTTCACGACGTACACGACCGCCAGTCGATTCAGCTCGAGCGCTCTCCACGTCCAGCCCGCGGCGTAGTTGTCGGTCCGCGATTGGACGAACCGCCGCGGTTGGAAGACGGCGTTGAACAATCCCCGAACCACCCCTGCAACGTATCCAGTTCCCATCGAGTGACACGCCTACGTTTAGATACCACCTGTATAACGATTGCGGCACTTCCGCTCCCGGATCGCTCGCAGGCACCGTGTCAACCGCTCCCGTCACCGGATTCCGGGCGCGTGGACCGCGGTCGTGTCGTGTTCGGCGAACGAGGGCTTCGTGGCGCGATGGCGGCGGTCGCTCGGGGACCGTCGGGTCTTTCCCCACTCGTCGGTTACGGCCGCGTATGGAGACGCTCGTCGACCTCGTCGCGCGCTCGCGGCGCTCGGACCGCCCGGCGCTTCGAGCGCCCGCGCACGGCCAGTTCTACGACTATCAACGACTCTGTACGACGACGTGGAAGACCTCAAACCTCCTGCACGCCCGCGGCGTCCGTGCACGGTCGACCGTCGGCGTCGGCGACGACCCGCGCGCGCAACCGGTGCTCGCGGTCCTCGGCACCGCACTCCTCGGCGCGAAGGCGTACGTCGGCGCGCCACGGGACGTCGACGCTCGCGCCGTCGTCGCCCACGTCGACGACGTCGACGACTACGACCTGGAACCGGGCACGCAACGCGTCGCCTACGGCGGGGAACCGACCGACCCCGAGGTCTATCACTTCGAGGGCGACGTCTGGAGCGAGAACCCGACGACGCCACCCGAGGCCGACGCTCGCGCGGCCGTGAACGTCGCGCTCGTCACCGGCGCCGAGGCGCTCACGCACGGCGAACTCCTCGCCGCTGCCGCGGACGTCGCCGACCGCCTCTCGGTCACCGAGGAGACGGAGGTCGCCGTCCGCGCCCCACTCAGCGACCCGCGTGCGTTCGCCGGCGGCGTCCTCGCGGCACTGTACACCGGCGCCACCGCCGTCTTCCCCGACGACGACACCGTCGCCGACGTCGCCGTCCTCGCTCCGGACCGCGACGCCCCCGAGGACCGCGTCCTCGGCGTCCGCGACATCGACATCTGAACGAGAACCGCGGACTCACCGACCCTGCGACGGCTCGACAACAGAAACGCCGACCTCGGGGCTGCTCGACAACAGAAACGCCGACCTGGCGGTCGGCGTATGCAGGTCGAGTCGGTTACCTCGCGTTCTCGACCTTCTCGAGTGCCTCGGGGTTCTCGATGCTGCTCATGTCGCCGAGTTCCTCGCCCGTGTAGACGCCCTCGATGGCGCGACGGATGATCTTCCCGCTCTGGGTCTTCGGGAACTCGTCGACGAACAGGACCTCTCTCGGCCTGAAGGGCTTCCCGAGTTCCTCGCCGACGACCGCGCGGAGTTCCTCGCGGAGGTCGTCGGACTCCTCGACGCCGCCCTCGAGGACGACGTACGTGACGACGGCGGTCCCGGTGGTGTCGTCGGGTGCGCCGACCGCCGCGGCCTGGTTGACGGCGTCGTGCTCCATGAGCGCGCCCTCGACCTCCGCAGGGCCGACCTTCCGGCCGGCGACGTTGAGCGCGTCGTCCGCGCGACCGTGCAGGAACCAGAAGCCGTCGGGGTCCTTCTGCGCCCAGTCGCCGTGGTCCCAGAGGTCATCCCAGTTGCTCCAGTACTCATCGAGGTAGCGTTCGTCGCCGCTCCACAGGCTCTTCGTCATGCTCGGACAGGAGTCGCGGGCGACGAGGAACCCGCGCTCGTTCGTGTCCGCGATGGACTCGCCGTCCGAGTCGACGACGTCGATGTCCATCCCGAGGCCGGGGCCGCCGAGCGTACACGGCTTCAGGTCGTTGATCGGCATCGGCATCAGGAAACAGCCACAAATCTCGGTGCCGCCCGAGATGTTGATGATCGGTGCGTCGCCGCCGCCGACCTCGTCGAGGAACCACTGCCAGCTCTCCGGGTCCCACGGCTCGCCCGTCGACCCGAGCAGGCGGAGGCTGGAGAGGTCGTGCCCCTCGAGCCACTCGTCGCCGTGCTTGCGGAGCGCGCGGATCGCCGTCGGCGAGATACCGAACTGCGTGAGCGAGTGGCGGTCGGTCATCTCCCAGAACCGATCCGGCTCGGGGTGGTCGGGCGCGCCCTCGTACATGAACATCGTGTTCCCGAACGAGTGATTCCCGATGAGCGTCCACGGCCCCATCATCCACCCGATGTCGCTCACCCAGAAGAAGCGGTCGCTGGGCTTGAGGTCGAACCCGAAGTAGAGCTCCTTCGCGCACTGCAGCTGGACGCCGGCGTGCGTGTGCACGATGCCCTTCGGTTTCCCCGTGGTCCCCGAGGAGTACAGGAGCATCGACTCCTGGTCGCTATCCAGGGACTTCGTGTCGTACGCGTCGTCCCGGGTCTCGACGGCGTCGCTCCACGTCTCGTCGCGGCTCGTCCACGGGACCGCCTCGTCGTCGCTCTCGACGCGCCCGAGGCGCTCGAAGACGACGGTGTGCTCGACGTGCCCGGCCTCGTCGATGGCGTCGTCCGCGGCGCCTTTCAGCGTCACCTCGCTGCCGCGACGATAGAAGCCGTCGCCCGTGAACAGCACCGAGCACTCCGAGTCCGCGATACGGGTCGCGGTCGCGTCGACGCCGAACCCGCTGAAGATCGGGACCGCGATAGCGCCGACCTTGAAACACCCGTAGAGGATGCTCACGACCTCCGGAACCATCGGCATGTACAGCCCGACGGTGTCACCGGTCTCGATACCGACCGACTCCAGGTAGTTCGCGACCTTGTTCGACTGCCGGTGGAGCTCGTGGTACGTGACCTCGCGGACGTCCCCGGGTTCGCCCTCCCAGATGCACGCGACCTTGTTCCGGCGCTCGGAGTCGGGTGCGGCCCACCGGTCGACCGTGTTGTGCGCGATGTTCAACTCGCCGCCGGGATACCAGTCAGTGAACTGCGGGCCCTCGGAGTCGTCGCGGACGGCATCGTACTCCTCGTAGAACTCGACGTCGAGGTAGTCGACGAGCTCGTCCCAGAACCAGTCGACGCCGCTCTCGGGCTCCCCGTCGACCTCGGTCGTCGTCCGCTCGATCAGTTCGTCGTAGTCGCTCATGCCGTACGCCTGCATGAACTCGTAGACGTTCGTCGATTCGACGAACTCGCGGTCGGGCTCGAACGCGACCTCTGACACGTCTTCGAGGGAATCCATCTCGTTTCGCAAGTCTTGCAGGGACGACAAAGAAGTTTCTCTCCGGCCGGCGGTCGAAACGAGGGCAGCCGGGACGTCGTCGTGCTAGTTGTCGTCCTCGCGCCACTTGTGCTCGCACTCGGTGCAGATGAAGAACCGCGTCTCGGATTCGTCGGCTGAACGGATCTGCTGGGTGTAGTAGTACGCGCGGTCGTTGTCGCACTTCGGGCAGTGCGCGGTCATCTGCGGCAGCCCCCGTTCCTCGGCGCCGCTGATGTCGATGACCTCCGAGACCTCCTGGCCTTCGGTCGTCACCATCTCGGCCTCCTTCGCCTCGTCACGACCCTGCTCGTGCCCACAGCTCCCGCACACCCAGTGGTCGCCCTCGGTCTTCATCATCGAACCGCATTCGTCACAGAACTCCATTGTTAGCCCGGGCTACGACCGTCCGCCCTGTTAAGTCGTCCGCTTCCCGGCTGGGAGGTCGACGCATCCGGGACGGGCGTGTCGGGCTGGGTCACTGCTCGATACCGGCGGTGACGACGGCGTCGAGTTCCTCGCGGAGGTCGGCGACGGCGTCGAACGCGTCGCTGTCGGTCTCGGAGACGAGCGCGCCGAGGTTCGCCTCGGTACCCCCCTCGAAGGTGACGGTGACGTCCGCGAGTTCGGCGGCGGCGTCGTCCCGCACGAGCGGATACGAGAAGTCCGCGAGCGCGGTCTCGACGTGCTCGTACGTCAGCGTTCGCCCCATGTGACAGATTGACAACCGTCGGGGTCTTAGTGGTACCGCCAATTCCGGAGAGTATCGACCACCACCACCACGCAGCGCCGTCGGCGCCTCGCGCCGACTCCAGAAGCGGGAAATACGGGCCGACTGTACCGGTACCTGATGACGCTCTCGGAGGAGGCACGCGAGCGGCTGGCGGACATCGTCGAACTCCAGCCGACGAAGAACGGGGAGCTACAGGAACGATGGGGGATGGACAGCGGCAGTGACGTCCACGGCTACCTGGAGAACGAGCTGAAGGAGCACTACTATCGCGACGACGACAGCCTCATCCGGGCGACCGCGGACGCCGCGGAACTCGTCGACGTGGACCCGGGCGTCGAGTCGAACGACGACGGGACGACGACCGCGGTCCGCGTGCCACGCCTCCAGGCGCAGCTCGTGGAGGTCGTGCCCGCGGCCGACGAGGACGGGAAGAGCGTGGTCGCGACGCTGCACGCGCTCCGGGACGCGTACGACGTGGACCCGTCCACGGACGACGTCCGCGAAGCCCTCCAGGCGCTGAAGCGCAAGGGCGTCGTCGAGGTCGTGTACACGACGGTGCCGACGTTCCGGCTCGCGGTCGACCGCGACGAGCTCGACGTCGCGGTGTCCGAGGACTGATTCCGGGACCGAGACCACTCGGTCACTCGTTCGGCGTCGGCCGCTGGCGGTCCGTTCTCCGGTCGAGCACGCGTCGTGCGCCCCGCCCGGGACCACCGTCGATCGGCCACCCGCGTTGCCGCCACGCTGGCGGTTCGGGTTCGAACGCCGCGCACGCGCCGCGGCACTCCGCGCTCGTCTGACAGCGCTCCTTCGCCGCGCACCACGGGACGAGGCCGTCCCCAGCCGACCGGAGTTCGAAGTGCCGACAGTCCGGCCGCATCGCGTCGACGTACGACCGCCAGCCGCGCTCGTACGCGCGCTCGGCGATGGCGAGGCGCTTCCGGCGCTTCCAGTCGACGTCGACGTACTCGAACCGCGCCGCGGACGCGTCGTACCCGCTCGCGGAGTCCGCGGGGTCGGGGTTCTCAATGATGCGCGTCCCGGGGTCGTCGACGGCGAGCGTCCGCGGATGCCAGACGACCTCGGCCGCGGTCGCGTCGGCGGCCGTCCCGACCGCGTCCTCGACCGCCAGGATGCCCGCCTCGACGGGAAGCCCCTCCAACAGGAGGCGTTCGTCGACGTCGTCGCTCGCGCGCACCGCAACCCACGCCTCGTCGGCGAGCGAGAGCGCGACGTCCGTCTCCAGTTGGTCCGCGAGCGCGCGCGCCGCGGTCCGGTCCAGATCGGGCTTGTTCTCGACCGCGACGATCCGCCGCACCCACCCCTCGGGGTACGGACCGATGCGACGGATCTCGATGCGCCCGGAGCGCTTGCGGTGCTCGAGCGCGCCGCGCGCGGACAGCGCGTGGATGCTCTCGCGGACGTACCGCCACGGGTACCCTGGGTCCGGGAGCGCGTCCCGGTAGTACGCCCACTCGGCGGGCGCGTGCCGGACGACGTGCAGCTGGTTCGACGACAGCGCACTCCGGCCGAACGCGGCCCGCGCCGTCAACGCGGCGAGGTCGCACTCCAGGACGACGGTATCCCAGCGTCGCGACCGCGTGCCGAGTTGGCGCGCGACGAGCACCGCGCTCTCGCGCTCGCGACCCGGCGGCCACTCGCGCTCCGCCCACCGACACACCGCCAGCTCGAACGGGAACTCCGCGTCCGACCCCGGAAGACTCACGCGACCGACTCCGTGCCCGACGGGCGAATCCCTTTCGGTAGCTTGACCTGGCATCCGCGAGACGACGCGCCCGTGTCCACCGCGAAAGGCCTCCGGTCCGTCCGTCGACTGCTCGCGTTCGCCTGCCTGCTGCTGTCGTTCCTCCTGATAGGCGTCGGCGACCTGGCGGCCGAGGTCGCGTACGGCGGGTTCGGCCCGCTCCTCACGTTCGCGGGTGCCGCCGGCGTGCTCGTCAGCGGCGTCTGGTTGCTGGTGACGCTGTCCGCCACGGCGACGCCGGGCGACGACGGAGACGGAAGCGCCGCGACCGACGGCGAGACGGGAAACGCCGCGGGCGACGGCGAGACGGGGAACGCCGCGGACGACGGCGGGAACGACTCGAACGATTGAGACGGCCAGAACGAGGAGCGCAGCGACGGAGACCACGCCATAGCAGTGTCGACCGGTCAGCGCACGGGGGTCTCCGGGGATTCCGAGCCGTCGCTATCCACCCACCGCGGACCGTCGGCGTCGAGCGGCTCGATGCGGCCGCCGTCGCGCTATATCTCGTCGTCCTCCTGCAGTTCGTCCAGGTACTCGTGGGCCTGTTCGAGTATCTCGCGCGGACCGTCCTGCGTGACGGTGTTCACGGCCTGATCGTAGTCGCGCCACTGGAGGTCGCGGTGCTCCGTGGAGAGCTCCGCGCTCGCCTCGTAGGACTTCGCGATGAACAGGTGCACGGTCTTGTGGATGGTCTTGCCACCGGCCTCGAAGACGTAGTCGTAGTCCTCGCGGAACCCGTCGAGCAGGCGGAAATCGTGGATTCCGGCCTCCTCCTTCACCTCTCGGATGGCGGTCTGCTGTAGCTCCTCGTCACCCTCAACGCCGCCCTTCGGGAACTCCCAGTCCCCGGGACGGCTCTTGAGGAGAAGGTACTCGCGCTGGCCCCGAGTGTCCCGGAAGAGGATGGCACCCGCGCTCGTAGCTTCGACTGTCATTGCAGGTACGTAATTCACCCCGATTTAAGAGAATATCGGAGAGCGTTCCGTTGTGCTTTAGGTCGTCGCCCGAGAGTGCTCGTACAGGAATGAGCTTCGTCACACGCCTCACGCTCTCGAGCGGGGACCGCGCCGCGCTCGATGGCGTGGTCGACGACATCAAGCAGACAGCGTCCCGGAAGGGCGCGCAACTGAAGGGTCCGCACTCGAACCCGCCGACGGAACTCCGCGTACCCCTGGAGAAGTCCGTCGCGGGCGACGACGCCTTCGGGAACTGGGAGTACACCGTCTACGAGCGAACCGTCGAGGTCGTCGGTCACGACGGGCTCGCGCGCTCGATCGCCGACTGGGACTTCCCGTCGTCGGTGCACGTCGCGGTCGAGGTCGAGAACGTCCGCTCCCAGGGCCAGCAACCGCTGTAACCGGTCGACTTCTCTTCGAGCCGCCTGCTCCGGTCGGTCGCGGCCGGTGCCGCCGAGGCGACGCCAGTTAAGTGCGGGGCGCTCCTGGGAGCGACCATGTCTCGAGTCGACCGCGACCGCCTGGTCGCATTGCGACGCGAACTCCACCGGCACCCCGAGCCCGCGTGGCGCGAGTTCTGGACGACCGCACGCATCGTCGAGGAGCTGGAATCGATCGGCGTCGACGAGCTGTACGTGGGGCGGGACGCGCTCGCCGGCGACAGCAGGATGGCGGTCCCCGAGGACGCCGAAGTCGCGGACTGGCAGGAGCGCGCCCGCGAGCGAGGCGTCGACGAGGACACGCTCGCGACGATGGACGGCGGGTACACGGGCTGCGTCGCCGTCGTCGACTGCGGGCCGGGGCCGACGGTCGGGCTGCGCGTCGACGTCGACGGATTGCCGCGCGCGGAATCGACCGACGACGACCACGTCCCGGCGAGCGAGGGGTTCCGGTCGGAGACGGGTGCGATGCACGCCTGCGGACACGACGGGCACGCGACCATCGGCCTCGGCGTCGTCGAGGCCATCCGCGACAGCGACTTCGCGGGGACGCTGAAGGTGTTCTTCCAGCCCGCGGAGGAGGTCATCGGCGGAGGGAAGGCGATGGCGGCGAGCGAGCACGTCGACGACGTCGACTACCTGTACGCCGTCCACCTCGGCCTCGACCACCCGACGGGCGAGGTCGTCGCCGGCATCGACGGGTTCCTCGCGGTCGAGCACCTCGACGTCGAGTTCCACGGTGCGCCCGGGCACGCCGGCGCGAAGCCCGAGGAGGGCCGGAACGCGATGCAGGCGATGGCCGCGGCGGTCCAGAACATGTACGGCATCAGCCGGCACTCCGACGGGGCGACGCGCGTGAACGCCGGCGTGGTCGAAGGTGGGACGGCGTCGAACATCATCCCGGAGGCCGTTCGCGCGCAGGTCGAGGTCCGCGGTGAGACCACCGAACTGAAGGACTACATGAGCGAGCGCGTCCGCGACGTCGTCGCGGGTGCCGCGCGGATGCACGACTGCGAGTTCGACGTGTCGCTCGGCGGGCAGGCACCGAGCGCGACGAGCGACCAGGCGCTCGTCGACTTCGTGATGGACACCGCGGACGGCCTCGGCGACGTCACGTCCGTCGTCGAACGCGACGCCCTCGGCGGCAGCGAGGACGCGACGTTCCTCATGCAGTCCGTCCAGGACCGCGGCGGGCTCGCGTGCTACGTCGGCGTCGGCACCGACCACCCCGGCGGCCACCACACCGCGACGTTCGACGTCGACGAGGACTCCCTCCCCGTCGGCGTCGACGTCCTCGTCGGTGCCATCGAACGCGTCGCCGAACGCCGCCCCTGACGCGCCTCGAACGCCGTTCCCCGACCATCGTCCTCGATACGTCCCAATCGCCGTTGTACCGCACCAGCGTCTGCTCCTGAACGAACAACCACCCAAGTAGATAATTCAATAAACTACTGCAGAAATTTTATTGTGTTTCGCCGTGTCGATGTGTGTATGGTAAAGCGAAAAGAGCGTGCGACCGGCACCGCGGTCGCAGCCATCTGCGGACTCCTCACCGGCGGGTTCGGGCTCTCTGTCGGGCTGCTGGAGCTCCTCATCGGCCTGCACTTCGCGCCCGGATCGATGCTGGCTCTCGTCGGGTACTTCGCCGGGGGATTCCTCGTCGTGGGGACGTCGACCGGCGTGTTCGTGATGCGTCCGGCCGCGCGAAAGCTCGCCATCCCCGTCTATATCGGGGCGGCGGTCGCGTTCGGCATGATGATAGCGACCAACGTCGGTTCCACTCCCACCGCGCTCGTGGGTGGCGTCATGGCCGGCATCAACGCCATCGGCGTCGTCGCGCTGCTCGCCTCCGAGGACGTCGAGGTCAGCGGGCGGACGGATACCAGCGACGACCACGCGACCGACATCGGGACGGGTTTCCGCTGAGAGTCCGCGTCAGTTTCCGCTGGCACCCCGCGTTGGTCTTCCGCTGGCACCCCGCGTCGGTTTTCGCTGTGACTCCGCACTGGCCTCCGGTCGCGCGCTGTTGAATCCTGTCGAGACGCATCTATATCGGGGAGCGTGTGGACCAGGAAGGGTTCCCGAGAATCGTCGAATCCCGGGACGTGTGCGTCGGTGGCGGTTCGAGTCGTGCGTCGCGGTCGGGTAGTCGGTGAACTGTCAGGCCATCGTTTTTTGTTACTCTACTGACTCAACGACGGTATGCCACGTCGCCCGCTCGTCCTGACGCTCCTGTCGTGCTGGTCGGTGCAGCCCTCCTCGTCGCACTCGTCACCGTCCTGACCGACTACGCGACCACCGGACAGGTCCCCACCATCGTCGCAGGCCTCGGCGCTCTGGTAGCGGCCGTCCTGCTCGTCGTCGCCGCCGGACTCTGGCGGACGAGCACGTGGGCGCGGCCACTGGGCGTCCTCGCGTACGCCCTCGCGGGACTGGTAGGGGTCACGGTCGCCGCGAGCGTCGACGCGTGGATCGCTGCTGCCCCGACGCTCGCCGGGAACGCGCTCGCTCGCCACACCACGGGCTTCGAGGAAGGCGATAGACGGCCCGAGGAGGTCAACGCCCACGTCGGCCGGTGACGGACTCGACTCGCCCCGGCGCGGCCTCCCGCTCGCGACGGCCCCTCAGTACTTCGGGTCGGCGCCCGTCGTCGCGTACACGTCCTCCATGATGTCGTCGCGACGACTCTGCCACAGCTCGAAGGACTCGGGCGAACTCGGGTAGTTCTCGTAGTGGGCGAGCAGTTCGTCGGCCACGTTCTTCGTCTTGTAGAAGTTGTAGATCTGCCCCCAGTACCCGAAGCTCTTGATGGCGGCCTTGAGCTTCAGGCGGAGTCCGAAGCTCGTCGACCCCTCGTAGAGCGCCTCCGCGAGGTTCTCACCGGGCAGTGCCGCCATCAGCCCCATCAGGTCGTCGACGTCGACGGCCGTCGACAGGATGTTGTACACGTCGAGCGCCGCGTACCGACCGCCGAAGTGCTCCATGACGCGCTCGTTGTACTCCCAGAGCGCCGCCTCGCCGACGTCACCGTCCTCGATAGCGCCGATGGCTTGCTCGGCGGCGTACTTCCCCGCGTACGCCGCACCCGCGATACCGCCGCCGGTCGTCGGGTTCACGTGCCCCGCGGCGTCGCCGACCGCGACGAACCCGGGCGCGACCGCCGAATCGTACGGCCGGCGCGTCGGGAGCGCCGCCCCGAGCTTGTCCGTGACCTCCGCGCCCTGAAACTCGGGGCGAGCACGAAGGTCTTGCTTCAGGTCCTCGACGAGCTGCATCGGCTCCTCGGTCATCTGGAACCCGAGGCCGGCGTTGATCTCCGTCTCCGTCCGCGGGAAGTACCACAGGTAGCCGGACGCTCGATCCGTGGGCTTGAACACCAGCGCGTCCGACCACTCCACGGGCTCGTCCACCTCGACGACCTCGCGGTACGCCGAACAGAACTGCGAGTAGTTCACGTTCGTGTCGAACGTCGCGTTCTCCAGGTTCGCCTTGTCCTGGAGGATGCTCAGCGACCCCGCGGCGTCGACGACGACGTCCGCGTCGTACGTCACGACGTCACCGCTTCGGTTCCCGCGGACGCCGGCGACCCGGCCGTCGTCGGCCTGCATGACGTCCTGGACGACGGTATCGTAGTGGAACGTCGCCCCGGCCTCGTTCGCGCCCTCGATGATGAGGCGCCCGTACTCCCAGCGGTCGATGACCGCCAGCTCGCCCGGCACGGGGATGTTGAGAACCGTGTCCTCCTGAGGTATCTCGAATCGACCGTGGTCGACGTCGGTGTTCGTGAACGCCGCCTCGATCTTCGACTTCGGGATGGCTTCCGGGAACGCGTCCGCGCCCTTCAGGGCGTCGCCGCACGCGATGTGTCCGGCTTCCGCCTCGGTCTTGCGTTCGACGACGACGACGTCGTAGCCCGCGCGGGCGACCGTCGCTGCGGCGTAACAGCCCGATGTGCCGGCGCCGACGACGACGACGTCGTACTCGTGCGTGGTCATACGCCGGGAGAATCGCGCCATTATCAAGAAACTTTACGTGCGATTCCGTCGACTCGCGGGCGCCAGAATAGGCATAAAGAGTTTTCTTCGCGCTGGCAGAAGGCGCCAGTATGACCGAATACACCGTGGAGTTCGTCGGGACGGGCGAGTCCATCACCGTCTCCGACAAGCAGACCATCCTGAAGCGATGCATCGAGGAGGGCATCGCGCAGGAGTACTCGTGCCGCGTCGGGATGTGTCTCGCGTGCTCGGCGGAGATCGTCGAGGGCGAGGTCACCCAGCCCGCAGCGCGCGGCCTCACGGACGAGGAGAAGGAGGAGTACGCGTTGACGTGCATGGCGCGCCCGAACTCGGACCTGAAGCTCGACCGCGGGAAGTACCCGCCGAGCATCGAGGGTGACGTCGAGGCGATGACCGAGGAAACCGCCGCCGCCGACGACTGACACCACCGACTCCGCGCGACCGCGTTCGAGTCGACTCCGCACGGCTTTTATAACGAGACGTCTTTCCGTGGGATATGGCCGGTATCGTCACCACGCTGTTCGCCTCGCTCCTCGCGTTCGTGGCCGGTGGACTGTTCGCAACGCCGTTCACGACGTTCGACGAGGACACCACCAACCAGGGTCTCGCCGCGGTGAACGGCCTCGTGTTCGTGCTCGTCGCGTTCTACGTCCAACTGGACGTCCTGCTGCTCATCGCGTCGCTGTTCGCGGGCGTCATCCTGATCGGGACCGTGACCGAGTTCGTCCGCGACTGATACCGCGAACCGCCGTCGCCGTCTCCCCTCGCGTTCGTCGCGACCGGTCTCCTCTCGGTTCAGTCGACCGCGCAGTTGTTCGGGCCGAGCTCCAGCTCGAACGCCGTCTCGTCGTCGACGGCTTCTCGCCCGAGGTTCACGTCGATGATCCGCTCGTAGTTCTGGGGCGGCGGCGACCCGGCGGTGACGGCGTCGACGAACGCGTCTCGGTCCCGTCCGAGGACGTCGAGGAGGCGATGCACGCCTTCGACCGTCGTCGAGAACGTCCCGTCGTCGGCGCGCGCGACACCGGGTTCGCGGTGGCCTGGGAACAGCCGCGTTCCGGGTGCGAGCGAAGCGAGGGTGTCGGTGACCGTCCGATGGAGGCGTTCGGCGAGCGCCTCCGTGGCTGCGTCGGTATCCGCGGCGAGTTGCGCTTCGAGGTCCGGGCGCGCGACGCCGTCGACGAACACGGAGTCGCCGACGAGGACGACGTCCCCGAACTCGACGCCCGTCATCTCCGAGGTGTGCCCTGGGAGGCCGACCGCCCGTAGCTCGGCATCACCGAACTGGAGGGTCTCACCGGCTGCGAGCGGACGAGCGCCGTACGTCAGGCCGCGTTCGCGGGCGCCTTCCGGGAGCACCGGCTGGGCGTCGGTGCCGCGAGCGACCGCCCGGACGCCCGACACGTGGTCCGCGTGAACGTGCGTGTCGATGGCGTACACGATGCTCGCGCCGCGTTCGCTGGCGTCGCGCGCGTACCGGTCCGTGAACGCCCGGAGCGGGTCGACGACGACCGCCTCGTCGCCCGCGACGAGGAGGTAACTCAGGCATCCCGAAGACGGTCGGTCGTACTGGACGAGCGTTCCCGCGTCCGTCGTCGCCTCCACGGCAGTGATGAGCCGCGCCCAGCCTTCCATCCCGTCCGCCAGGTGGGTTGCGTCCACGCCGGCGTCCGCGAGCGCGTTCGCGACCTCCGCGCTCGCCTCGCCGACCGCGCACACGACGACGACGGGCTCGTCGACGTCCGCGACCAGGTCGGCGACGTCACCCGTCACTTGCGCTTGCACGAACCGCGCGTACGGCACCTGCTCGACGGCGACGTTCGGCCCGGCGATACGCCACGCCTCGACCTCGTCGCGGTCCCTGAGGTCCAGGACGGTGACGTCGTCCCCGCGGGCGACGCGGTCCGCGAGCACCCGCGGCGTCACCGTCGGCGCGTCCGAGACGTCCTGAGGGGGCATGCTCGCCCGTACGAGACGAACCGAGATAAAGTTCAAGCCCCCGCGCTCGAATCCACCGTGCATGGACGCCCCGGCACTCCGCGAGACGGTCGAACGCGAGAAGAAATCCCAGCTGGACCGCCTCGGGTCTTCGAAGTACCTCATCGCACTCACCGACGCGGACCTCTCGGAGTCGACGATACTGTCGGCCGTCGCCGAGAGCGAGTACCTGGCTCGCGAGACGTTCGAGACGCTCGCCGCGGCGGAGGACGACGACCGCGCTCGCGAGGCGTTCGAGCGGGTCGCGGCACAGGAGGCCGAGCACTACGACCGCGTCTGCGAGCGCCTCGACGGTCGCCCGACCCCAGACCACGCGGGCGCGGTCCACGGCTACCTCCGCGGGCGCGACGACACCGTCTCCCGCGTCGCCGGCGCGCTCGTCGGTCGGCCGCTCGTCAGTCTCCGTGCGCACACGCAGGTCGTCGGCTTCTACGTGAACGAGGCGGACCAGGCGGGCGCGGACCTCTTCCGGGACCTCAAGGCGGACACAGAGGCGGAACTCGACCTCGGGGTCGACGTCCTCGGAGACTGCTGCGTGACCGACGACGACGTCGAGCGCGCGCAGGCGACCGCCGAGTACGTCGTCCAGCTCGCGTACGACGAGTACGCGGACTCCCTCACGGAGATGGGCGTCAACCCGAAGTCCACGTGCTGAGGGCGCCGTCGTCAGACCCGCGACCGCGACATCCTGGGGGTCGCCCGGCACGCGAACCCGTGTTTTCAAGAGACGGACACGAGAACCGTCGCGCATGAACCACCGTTGCCCCGACTGTGGTGTCACGCTCGAAGCCGTCGACTTCGGGATGCAGGACGCGTGGAAACCACACGTGCGAACCGGCGAGAAGAAGGCAGGCCTCCTCGGGAAACTCGGGGTGGACGAGACCGTCCCCGTCGACGCCGGCATGTGCCCCGAGTGCGGACTCGTCCGCCTCTACGCCGACGTCGAGGAGTGAGCGGACCTACCGCGTCGACTGGCACGTGAGCGACGCGCGGACGCGACACTCGTACCCCACGGTTCAAGTACGAAGCCGCGGCCAGGACTCCCATCACGTAACCACACGCGTCCGGCGGCCACGGCAGGAGCGCGACGCACCGTCGGACGACCAGCGACGCGTCGCCTGCACGCCCTAGCACTCACCCCGACGCAAATCCAGCGACAGCACACCACACCTCGTCGAACGACGCGAATCCATCGTTCGCTGGCTCGAACTCGCTCCGCTCAGTCGAACACGGAAAATCCGAGATTTTCCTGCTCGACGAGCCCGTTCAGACCTCGTCGAACAACGTCTCGCCGTCGACCATGTGCTCCTCGACGGCGTCCATGTCAAGCGTCACGCCGAGCCCGGGCTTCTCGGGGACGGTGATGTAGCCGTCCACGATGACGTCCTCCTGGACGAGGTCCTCCCACCAGTCGAGCTCGTAGCTGTGGTACTCGACGGCGAGCGCGTTCGGGATGGCGGACGCGACGTGCGCGCTCGCCATCGTCGCGACCGGCGAGGACACGTTGTGCATCGCGACCGGGACGTAGTACTGGTTCGCGACGTCCGCGACCTTCCGCGTCTCCCGCATCCCACCGACCTTCGGCATGTCGGGCGCGACGATGTCGACCGCCTGGTTCTCGATGAGGCGGCGCTCCTCGGTGACGCGATACCGGTTCTCGCCGACCGTGATCGGCGTGGTCGTCGACTTCGTGACCTCCTCCTGCACGTCGAGGTTCTCCGGCGGCACGGGGTCCTCCAGCCACCAGACGTCGTACTCCTCGATGGCGCTCGCGAGTCGCTTCGCCGACCCGCCCGAGAACGTCCAGTGACAGTCGAACGCGACGTCCGCGCGGTCCTTCACGCGCTCCGTGACCTTCTCGACGATCTCGGCCTTGTGACGGATCTCGCCGGGGCGGAGGTGTCGGTTCGCGCGGTCCTTCTCGAGCCCGCTCGGGACGTCCAGGTCGAACTTGAGCGCGTCGTACCCGAGCTCCTCGACGACGCGTTCGGCCTCGTCCGCGCACGCCTCGGGGTCGGCCTCCGCTTCCGTGTGGCAGTCGCAGTAGACGCGAACCTCGTCGCGGTACTTCCCGCCGAGCAATTGGTACGCCGGAACGTCGAGGATCTTCCCGGCGAGGTCGTGGAGCGCGACCTCGATGCCGGAGATGGCGGTGACGGTGACGCCTTCGACGCTCCCTTCGCCGCTCATCTTCTGGACGAGGTGCTCGAAGAGGCGGTCGATGTCGAGGGGGTTCTCGCCGACGAGCATCGGCTTCATGCGTTCGATGAGTTCCGGGACGCCCGCGCCCCAGTACGCTTCGCCGGTGCCGGTGACCCCGGCGTCGGTGTAGACGCGGACGAGCGTCCACGGGAAGTTCCCGTCGACCATCGTCGTCTGGACGTCGGTTATCTCGACGTCGCGGCCGCCGCCGCGGTCTCGTGTGACGCCCATCGTCTCACCCGAGAGTTCGCGCATGGTGTACTCCGCGTTCGGGTCGTGCAGGTCGGCGTAGTCGACTCCCATAGCACATAGTTTACTCGCAATCCAGTAAAGTTTTCGACGGCGGTCACTCGTCCTCGGCGCCGCGGTCGCGCTCCCAGCCCGGCGGCGGCGAGTTCATGTCCGCCACCTGCTTACGGATCCATCGGACGTACGCCCCCAGCACGCCGATCGCGACCACGGAGAACGCGAGCGTCACGAACGCCACGAGCGTCCCCGCACTCCCGAGGTCGAGGAACGCGATAGCGCTCGCCGCCGTCACCACGTACAGTCCGAGAACCACGAACAGCGTCCGCACGGTCAACAATCGCCGCACAAACCCCCACATGGTTCCATCACCGACCGCCAGCGTCTTGGGATTTGCGACGGCCGCGAGCGTCCGACGATAGCAGTCCGTCGGAACGGCCGGCACCACTCGTCGTCGAGTGATGGAACCGCACTGGGGTCGCGAACGTCGCCGTGGTGCGTGGGTTTATGTCGCCGCCGAGTGGACTGGGCGACATGAACGAGACGATCTCGCGGATGCGCGAGAGCGGCGTGGTGGCGGTGCTTCGAGGTGTCGACGCGTCGGACGTCGAAGCGGTCGGGGACGCGCTCCGCGAGGGTGGCGTGACGGCGATGGAGGTGACGATGGGGAGCGACGACTCCCTGGCGGCCCTCGACGCGCTCGTCGAGCACTACCGCGGCGAGCCCGTCGTGGTGGGTGCGGGGACGGTCCTGGACGCGGAGACGGCGCGACAGGTCCAGCTCACCGGTGCGTCGTTCGTCGTCAGTCCGACGTTCGACGAGGGCGTCGTCGAGACCTGTAACCGGTACGGGATTCCGGTCGCGCCCGGCGTGGCGACGCCGACGGAGGCGCTGTCGGCGTACGAGGCGGGCGCGGACCTCTGCAAGGTGTTCCCGGCCTCGACGTACGGTCCCGGGCATCTGTCGAGCATCAGGGGACCGCTCCCGCAGATTCCGTTGATGCCGACGGGCGGCGTCGGCCCGGACAACGCCGGCGCGTACGTCGAGGCGGGCGCGGAGATGGTCGGCGCCGGTGGCGCGCTCGTTCCCGACGACGCGCTCGAACGCCAGGATTGGGACGAGATTACCGCGCGCGCCGAGGAGCTCGTCGGTGTCGTCGAGGACGCACGATAGTCCGCGATGCTCGGTTCCCCGCTCGCGTACGGGCTGTTGGCGATGGTGGCGTGGGGCGTCTGGTCGGTCGTCGCGGAGGTAGCGACCGACCACGTGTCGCCGGAGGTCGCGATGGTGGTGTCGTACGCGACGGGGGCGGCTATCGCGTTCGGGTACGTGCTGACGCGGCCGGCGTCGGTCGAGTTCTCGGTGCGTGGACTCGGTATCGCGGCGATTGCCGGCGTGTTCGCTGGCGTCGGCGCGGTCGCGTTCTACGTCGGTCTGGACCGCGGGAGTGCGGGCGTCGTGACGACGGTGTCGGCGCTCTACTTCGTGGTCGCGGCGGTGCTCGCGGTCCTCTTCCTGAACGAGTCCGCGTCGCTCCGGACGGTCGCCGGTATCGCGACCGCGAGCGTCGCGGTCTGGTTGCTCGCCGGGTGACGGCGAAGCGGTCGCGAACGGTCAGGTGTCCGCTTTCGCGAGGTGCAGTTCGACGCGCGTCCCATCGTCGTCGGTGTCGACGCGGACGTGACCGCCACCCGTGCTCGTGATCCAGTTGACGAGCCAGACGCCGAGCCCACTCCCGTGTTCGAGCGGGGACTCCTCCGCGCCTTCGAGCACGCGACGGTCCTGTTCGGGGAGGCCGTCGCCGTCGTCGACGACCGCGACGGTCACGAACGCGTCGTGCGGTTCGACCGCGACGGCTGTGACCTCGCCGGCGTGCTCGACGGCGTTCGCGAGGAGTTCGTGGACGGCGAACTCGAGTTCGCCGCCGACGGTCACGGCCGCGGTCCCGCCGACGGTCAGCTTCTCCGGGTCGAGCCCGCGGCGGGAGACGGCGCTCCGGACGGCGGTCGCGGCGTCGACGCTCGCGGTCCCGTCGTCGTTCCGTGCGGCGCGTCGGAGTCGCGCGGACTTCTCGCCGAGAGCGACGAGGTCCGTGCTCGTCTCGCGGATGGCGTCGACGTGCGACCGGGCGTCCGGGTCGAGGTCGGCGCTCGCGAGCGCGTCGCCGTGCCCGGTGAGGACCGTCGCGGCGTTCCTGACGTTGTGCCTGAGCACGCGGTTCAGCACCGACAGCAGTCGCTCGCGCTGGTACTGGCGGGTGACGTCGCGCGCCGCGCCTTCGAGCCCGCGGACCTCGCCGTCGACGACGACCGGGACGAGGTTCACCTCGACGCGTCGACGACGCTGGTCGGCGGCGACGACCGCCAGTTGGAGCTCGGAGACGCGTTTCCCGTCGCGAGCGCGAGCGAACGCGTCGAGCGCTCGCTGCCCGTCGCTGTCGGCGACGACCGCCGAGAACGGTTCGCCCGCGAGTTCGCCCGGTTCGTACCCGAGGACGGCCTCGACGGTCCCGGAGACGCGCTCGAACAGCCCGTCCGCGTCGAGCCGGAACACGATGTCGAACGCCGCGTCGGTGACGTTCCGGAGGCGGCGTTCGGTGCGTTCGAGCGCTTCGATGCGTTCGCGTTCGTCGCTGACGTCCCGGAAGACGGCGACGACGAGCGTGCGGCCGTCGACCGTGACGGTGTCGGCGCGGAGGGCGACCGGGACGGTCTCGCCGCGGCGCGTCTGGAGTTCGAGGCCGTCGAGCGCGTCGAACCGCGGGTCGACGGCGCGATCGCTGTCGTCGAGGAACCCGTCGACGTGCGCCATGAGTTCCGCGGCGTCCCCGGGATGGAGTTCGGTGACGTGGACGCCGCGGAGCGTCTCGGGCGCGTACCCGAGCGCGTCCGCGGCGGCCTGGTTGACGTCCAGGACGGCCTGGGTCTCGATGTCGGCGACGAACATCGCGTCCGGGGCGAGCTCGACGAGTCGGTTCGCGACCGGTGCGGCGTCGACGAGGTCGCTCGGCTCGTCCGGGACGCCTGGCCTGTGGTCGAACGGATCGTCTGCGGTCGGAAGCGGTGCCGTGGTCCGGCCGCCGTCCGCGGTCGTCCCGGGTCGTCCGCAGGTTCCCGCATCGGCCGCCGCGGCCGCGTCCTCGCCGTCGGGGAGGGCGCCCGAGAGAGGAAGGACGTCGACGACCGCGTCCGCGAGCTCCGACGGGGGCTCGTCGACGGTGTCGGCCGGAAGGTACGCGTCGACGCCGTGGCTGACCGCATCGGTCGCGACGCCCTGCGTCGGGTCGGTCGGCACGAAGACGACCGGGACGTCGGGGCGGACGTCGCGGATGGCGGCGAGGCGGTCGACGGCGTCCACGGTTCCGTCGTCGTCGCCGAGGACGACGCAGTCGACGCCGATGGCCGCGTCCCGGTCGACGGTCGCGGCGTCGCTGGTCCGGACCGTGACGGCCGCCGTCGGGAGTGCGTCGCGGACGCTGGTCGTCGCGATATCGGAGACCCCGGCGGCGAGCACGGTCGTGGAGCGACCACCCGTGGTCATTCACTCGTGCTAACAACTCCGCAAGTATCAAGTCACCGGCGAACCGACTTCGGCGCTCGACTCGCAACCGACCGGGATATCCATGTCTGTCGTCTCCCGGGCGAGCGCGAAGTCCACGCCCGTCGCGCTCGCGACTACGCGTCGCTGGGGTCCTCGACCTCACCCGTCTCCGGGTACACCCCGACCTGATCGCAGGCGTCGGCGAGCGGGCACGCGTCCGGGTCGTCCAGACACGCGGGCTTGCGCGCCGAGCAGTACTCGCGGCCGAACTGGATGGTCGCCGTATGCCCGAACCCGCACTTCTCGGCGGGGACGTCCCGTTCCAGGACCTCGCGGACGCCCTCGTGGTCCGCGTCCGCCGGCGCGAGACCCATCCGCCGATAGATGCGATGGACGTGCGTGTCCACGGGGAACACGCCGCCCCGTCCGCCCGCGAACAGGAGCACGCAGTCCGCGGTCTTCGGGCCGACGCCCTTCACGTCGAGGAGCCGGTCGCGGACCTCGTCCGGGTCGCCGTCGCGGACGAACGCGTCGAACTCGCCCGTCGAACCGAACTCCTCGAGCACCCACGCGGCGGCGCGATGGATGCTCGCCGCCTTCTGGTTGTAGAGCCCCGCCGACGAGATGGTCTCTGCGAGCTCGTCGTGGGGCGCCGCGTCCAGGTTCGTCGCGAGCGCACTCACCGGGCCGTACCGGTCGACGAGCGCGTCGTGGGCGGGCTGGCTCGCGACGTCGCTCGTGTTCTGACTGAGGATGGTTCGGACGAGGCACTCGAAGCCGTCCCGTCCGCCGTAGGCCTTCTGCCAGTACAGTTCGCCGAGTCGGTCGACGACCGCTTCGGCGCGCGTCCCCGCGGCCTCCGGGTCGAACGACGTCTCGACCCCGCCGCCCGCGGTTCCGCCGGAGATGTTCACGTCCGGTTCCGCGTCGTCGGTCATGGTCGGGCGTTCTCGCGGGAGCGGCAAGTACCGTTCGCTCGACCACCCGGGGAGTCACGCACGTTCGTCCAAGCGATTACGGCCCCGGGGCGAGTCGACCCCGGTATGAGCGAATCGGGCGACGACGGGGACGAGCGCCGGGGCAGGACCGTTGACCGCGACGACGACCCGCCGGATATGGGCGACCTCTACGACGAACTGGAGTCGCTCGCGGACGCCGTCGACGACCCCGCCGAGCGCGAGCGCGTCGCCGCGGCGATGCGGACCGCGGCAGCCGTCGAACCGGTCGGCGTGTTCGGGCGCATCGTCAGGGAGTTCGACCGCGGGGACGCCGCCGAAGCACTCCTCGGGAGCGCGCTCTTCGGCATCCCGATGCTCGTCGAAGGCGGCACCGGCGAGGTCGGTGAATTCCTCGCGACCCACCCGCTCTCGGTGGCGGCCACGTACGCGTTCACGGTCGCCGCGGTCGTCGGCATCCTCTACGTGAGCGACATCCAGGACGTCCGAGTCACGCACCGCCTGTTCGGTATCGTTCCGCGGCGGCTCGCGGGCGTCCTCGGTATCTCGCTCGCGTTCGCGGTCGTCTCGATGACGGCGTGGGGGCGCGTCGACTGGACGACGCCGGTCGTCGCCATCGCCGCCATCTCCGTCGCGTGGGTTCCCATGGCGATCGGCGCCGCCCTCGGCGACATCCTCCCCGGAACCTGACCGCGCACTCCGGCCGCCCCAGCACACATCTCGCGCCGGTCAGAGCGTGGCTTCGAGGACGACGCGGACGTCCGCGCCGTCGGCGAGCGCGTCGACGACGTCCCGGTCGACGGACTCGGCGGCGCCGTCGGCTTCGAGCATTATCGTGCGGTCGTCGACGTGCGTCGACGTGCGTCCGACCATGCTCCGGTCGTCGGTGAGCGCGAGCCCCGGGTGCCCCCGGCCCTCGAACGTCGCCGTCGAGTCGTCGACCTCGAGCGTCATCGTGACGGTCGCGTCCGCGTCCTGGACGGCGTCGCGGAAGGCGTCGGAGAAGTCCGCCGGCGCCCGGTCGGCGTCGACCGCGAGGATGCAGTCCCCCGCCGGCGTCAACCAGTCGTCGGTCGTCACCTCGAAGGTGCTCGCGTGCTCGGCGCTGACGTGCTCGTGGCCGGTGGCGTGCACGACCTCGCGGTGCGTGGTCGCGGCGTCGTCGGTCATACGCGCCGGTTCCCGGCGAGCGGACTTATGGCTCGCGGACCGCGGCCGCTAGCGGTCGCGGACAACGGTCACGGTGACGGCCCCGCAGCCGCATTCGTAGAGGCGGCGTTCGCCGTCGCCGAGGTCCATCGCCAGCCCGAACGCGGCGTCGTTCAGGTCGGCGTCGCAGTCCTCGCACGTCGCGGTCAGTTCTTCCAGCATGGAATCGGATAGACGCCACACCCACTTGACGGTGAGCCGTACCCGGAGTGAAAGTGAAACGGGTCGATGGACGCAACGCCTATGGGTTCGGCCCGCGCCACTTTCACCGAATGGGTGGCGAGTGGCGCGCCGGCGAGGTCGAGGACGCCGCGGGAGCGGGGCCGCCGTCGGTCGCGTCCTGGAAGCCCGTGACGGTGCCCGGGCGACCGAAGCGGTTCGCTGGCGCGGACGCGGTCGCGTACCGCAAGCGCTTCCCGGACCCGCGTCTCGACCCCGGTCAGCGCGCGGTCCTCGACTGCCGCGGCCTGTACGGCGACGCGACCGTGTACCTCGACGGGGACGTCCTCGGCACGCACGACACGTACTTCCGTCCCGCTCGCTTCGAGTTCGAGCCCGACGACGAGAACGAGCTCGTCGTCGTCTGTCGACGCCCGACCGACGGCTACGCCGGCGCGTACGCGTCAGACGACGTCCCCGATAGCCTCTCCGTCCCCGGCATCTGGTGGGGCGTCCACCTGCGACTGCGGCCGCGGACGTACCTCGCGGACCTCGCGGTGAACGCGCGCCGCCCCGACCCCGACCGCGGCGTCGTCGACGTCGCCGTCACCGTCGACGCCGCCGACCCGGTGGACGACACCGTGACGGTGTCCGTCCGCCCCGAGAACTTCCGGGGGAGCGGCGGTTCGATGGAGCGCATCCCCGTCGAGGCCGACGCGGGCGAACGCGTGACGGTCACGCACTCGGTCGCGGTCCGAGACCCGGCGTCGTGGTGGCCCGCGGACCGCGGCGACCCGAACCGGTACGCGGTCCGGGCGCGCTTCGCCGACCACGAGCGCACCGTCGCCACCGGCTTCCGTACCGTCACGTACGACCACGAGGACGGTCTGCGCGTGAACGGCGACCGCGTCCGCGCTCGCGGCGTGAACGTCCTTCCGACGACCGACCCGGAAGCCGACCTGGAGCGCGCCCGGGAACTGAACGCCACGCTCGTCCGCCTTCACGGCCACGTCCTCCCGTCGTCGTTCTACGACGCCGCGGACGACGCCGGCGTGTTCGTCGCTCAGGACCTCCCGCTCTCCGGGCCCGACCGCGACGCCGGCCGGTCCGTCGAGCGCGGGCGGACGCTCGCCCGTCGACTCGCATCGCACGTCGACCACCACCCGAGCGTCGCGTGCTACGGCGTCCACGACGACCCCGTGCAGCCGTTCGCCGAGCGCGTCGGGACGGGCCGCACGAGCCGGTACCGCATCAGGACGCGTGCCGCGCGAGCGGCCGTCGACCGCGGACTCGCAGACGCCGTCGCCGACGCCCTCCCCGCGGACGCGGTCACGTTCCCCGTCTGCGGTCCGCTCGGTTCACGGCCCGACGCCGCCCACCTCTACCCGGGCTGGCGGTACGGGCGCGCCGCCGACGTCGACTGGCTCGTCGACACCTATCCCGACGCGACGCGAGTCGTGACCGAGTTCGGCGCCGGGTCGCTCGCCGACGCGAGCGCCGGGACGGACGCGCCGGTCGGCCTGGACCGAGCGACCCACGACGCCGTACTCGGGGACGTCGACGCCGGCACCTGGAGCGGACGGGGCGCGAACGACGGCGGTGCGAACGACCTCGTCGCTCGCTCGCAGGGCACGCAGGCGCGAATCGTCTCGCGTGTCGCGAGCGGATTCCGTCGGCACGGCAGCGACGTCCTCGCGGCGTTCTGTCTCCGGGACGTCGCCGCCGGCGGTGGCATGGGCGTTTACGCGGCCGACGGCACCGAGAAGCCCGCCGCGAGGGCGCTCGGTGACGCGCTCGCACCCGTCCAGGCGTTCCTCGCCGCCGACCCACCGGGAACCGTTCCGGTCGCGCTCGTGAACGACGCCCCCGCGGCGGTCTCGGGGACCCTCACCGTCACCGGGAGAGACGTCGACGCCGCGTTCCAGGTGGACGCGCCAGCGCTCGGCACCGCCACCGCGGGCACCGTCTCGATCCCCGCCGCCGCCGACGCCGTCGACCTCGCGTTCGAGACCCCCGCCGGCGAGGTCACCCGAACGGTCCATTTATGAACACGAGCCACCGGTATGCGAACCGTTCACGCCCGTCGTGGGCGCGCCTTCGTCCGATTTCCCCGACTCAGAGGACCGGCAGATTTAAATTACATGACGCGGTATGTACTGGTACCAGAACGCCGCCGGGTGTTCCGGTAGCATCGCTCGCAGACCAGAATGACACGGAATCTTATCGCCGTAGCGTCAACCCAGGTCTCGAGCACACGCTATCCCCCCGGCGCGGGACGGAATAGAGGGTTGACTAACCCATGGTAGATTCGATAGACACATCCAAGAACGTAGAGCTTACCGAGGACGACCTCGAGAACAAGAGCAAGGGCCAGCTCATCAAAGTCGCCGGCCAGCTGCGAGACCGACGGAACGATCTCAACCAGATGGCGAGCGAGCGCGCGTCCTCCCGCGACGACCTGAACGCGGAGACGCGCGAGAAGGTCGACGAAGCCCAAGAGCACCGCGAGAAGCGCGACGAACTCAACGAGCTCGTCCAGGAGCACAAGGAGAAGCGTAACGAGCTCAACGCGGACGCGAACGAGCTGTTCGACAAGGTCGAGCGGATGAAGTCCGACATGAACCTCGACGACGGCACGGACCTCGAGAAGCTCGAGTCCGAGATCGAGGACCTTGAGTTCAAGCAGCAGACCGAAGTGCTCTCCAGCGAGGAGGAGAAGGAGCTCATCGAGAAGATCGAGTCCAAGCGCGAGGAGTACGCCGAGCGCCAGGAGAAGATGGGCCAGAACGAGGATCTCGACGAGCTCGTCGAGGAAGCCGAGGAGGTTCGCTCCGAGGCCTCGAAGCACCACCAGAAGGTGACGGAGCTCGCTGACAAGGCGCAGGAGCACCACAACCAGATGATCGAGGCCTACCGCGAGGCCGACGACATCCGCGACGAGGCCGACGAGATGCACGAGAAGTTCGTGCAGGCTCAGGAGGCCGCGGACCGTCACCACGAGGACTTCGTGCGCGTCCAGAAGCGGCTGCGCGAGCTGGACAAGCAGGAGGAGGAGGAGGAGCAGGCCGAGCGCGAGAAGAAGAAGGAGGAGGTCCAGGAGGAAGCCGAGGAGATCTACGAGCGCTTCAAGGACGGGGAGACGCTCGACACCGAGGACCTCATGAAGCTGCAGAAGGCCGGACGCCTCTAAGCGCGGTTCTCTATCCCGTTCTGTCTCGGTCGACGCACGCGAGCAGCGGCGGCGTCGTCATCGGCACCGGCGGCGGGGTTGCGAGCGGGTGGCCGCCAGCGGTCGATTTTTGAGTGGTCGTTCGTACTGTGTGGTATGGTAGACGCTCGCGGACTGACTCGGTTGGGTATCGTGGTGCTCGCAGCGGTGGTCGGCGTGGTGGCTGGCTGGTTCCTGTTCGTCGAGTGGGGGCCGGACCCGTTGCGGGTCGTCCTCCTGCTCGTGACCGCTGGCGTGGTCGTGTACGTCGGCGGGAACGCCGCGGGGAGCCTCCTGCCGGAGTACAACGTCGCGGAAGTCGAAGTGAACGGCGCGATCACGCGCGACGGCGGCGGTGGGCCCCTCCCGACGTCACCGACGTCGCCGGGCGCGGACGACGTCGTCGAACAGATGGAGCGCGCCGACGACGACTCGAACGTCGACGCGTTGCTCGTCAAACTGAACACGCCCGGCGGCGCCGTCCTCCCGAGCGACGACATCCGGAACGCGGCCGAGGCGTTCGACGGACCGACGATCGCGTACGCAACCGACCTCTGTGCGAGCGGCGGCTACTGGATCGCCTCCGGCTGCGACGAACTCTGGGCGCGCGAGCTCTCTATCATCGGGAGCATCGGCGTCATCGGCACGCAAGTGGACGCCACCGGACTCGCCGAGAGACTCGGCGTCGACTTCGAGTACATCACCGCCGGCGAGTACAAGGACGCCGGACAGCCGTTCGCCGAGACGACGGACGCCGACCGCGAGTACCTCCAGGACCGCGTCGACGAGCAGTACGAGGCGTTCGTCGAACGCGCCGCAGCGGGCCGCGGTCTCGACCCCGATGTCGTCCGCGACACCGAAGCCCGCGTCTACACGGGCGAACACGCCGAGGAGATGGGGCTCGTCGACGAGCTCGGCGACCGCGACGCCATCGAGGCTCACCTCGAAGACGAACTCCGGACCGACGTCGACGTCAGGCAATTCACGCCGCAGCAGGGCGTCGGCCGACGCCTCCGCGGCGGCGCCGCAACCGTCGCGTACGCCGCCGGCGCCGGCCTCGCCAGCGTCGTCGACGCTGACGACGACATCCAGTTCGAACTCCGGTAACCGCCAGCCGCCTCCGCACACCCCTTCCCTACCGCAGCACAACCGACCGCAGCGCAGAAACGCCGTCCTGGCGGACGGCGTATGCCGGTGCGGTCAGTCCACGGCAGATTTATACGCCCGGTCCTGTTCGATTACGCCAGTGGCTACGCTGGTCGTGTGCGTCGACCGCGCGGACGATATCGGCCGGAAGACCGGGCTGGAGACGCCCGTCGTCGGCTGGGAGGCCGTGCGGTCGCTCGTGACGGACGTCGGACTCGCGGACCCGGAGGATTCGAGCGTGAACTCGCTCCTGGAGACCCTCCGGGTCGCCCGAGACCTCCGGGACGACGACGAGGAGGCGGTCGTCGCGGTCGTCTCGGGGGCGAGCGACAGCGTCGTCGGCGCGGACCGCGCGGTCGCGCTCCAGCTCGACGACCTGATCGCGGAGCACGAACTCGACCGCGCCGTCGTCGTCATCGACAGCGCCGAAGACGAACGCCTCGTCCCCGTCGTCGAGAGCCGACTGAACGTCGACAGCGTCGACCGCGTCGTCGTCCGGCAGGCCAGGGACATCGAGTCGACGTACTACCTCCTCAAGCAGTTCCTCGCCGACGAGGAGCTACGGCAGACCATCCTCGTCCCCGTCGGGCTGGCGTTCGTCGCGTTCCCGGCGCTCGCGCTCATGTACAGTCCCGCCATCGGCGCGGCGACGATCACCGCCGTCATCGGGATATTCCTCCTCTACAAGGGCTTCAGTATCGACGACGTCCTCACCGACGTCGCCGGCCAGACGCGGGATGCGCTGTACTCCGGGAACGTCTCCGTCGTCACGTACGTCGTCGCCGTCGGCCTCACGTTCGTCGGTCTCTTCGTCGGCGCGCTCGCCGCCTCGAACCTCACCGACGTCGAAGGCGTCGTCCTACCAGCGATGCGGTTCGCGTACGACGCCGTCCCGTGGCTGACGGGCGCGGGCGTCACCGCGAGCGCCGGCCGCATCCTCGACGAGTACCTCACCGACGACCGGACGCTGTCGTCGTCGAGCCTGAACATTCCCTTCGTGCTCACGTCCGTCGCACTCGTCGTCCGTGGCTTCAGCGGGTACTTCCTCGAACGCGCCGGCGTCTTCGACCGCTTCACCGTCCCGACGACGCAACTCGGCGCCGTCCGCATCGAATCGTTCACGCTCGGCACCGGTGAACGCCTCGCCGTGTTCGTCGTCGCCGCCGTCCTCCTCGCCATCGCCGGCGTCCAGGTCGCCGCGTTCCTCACCGAACCGACCATCGACGACGAGGTCGAGGAGGACGGCGACGAGCTCGAGACCGGGTCGTAGCCCCGTCCAGGCGCGTCCGCGAAACCGCGGGAGGTTTGTGCGCGGCTTCCCACCGTCCCGATATGACAGCCGACGGCTCGTGGGTGAGCCTGTTCTCGGGCGGGAAGGACTCGTCGTGGGCGCTCCATCAGGCGCTCGAACGCGGCCTGGACGTCTCCCGGCTCGTGACCGTCCACCCCGAGAACGACTCGTACATGTACCACGTTCCGGCGACCCACCTCACCGGGCTCGCCGCGGAGAGCATCGGTATCGACCTCGTCGACGTCCACCCCGCGGACTTCGAAGCCGAGACCGCGACCGACTCGGGCGCGCAAGGTGACGCGGAGCTCGAACCGCTGGAAGCCGCGCTCGCGGACCTCGACGCGACCCTCCCGGGAGGTATCGCGGGCGTGACCGCGGGCGCCGTCGAGAGCGAGTACCAGACGAGCCGCATCGAAGCGATGTGCGAACGCCTGGACTGCGAGCTGTTCGCACCGCTCTGGCGGGAGGACCCGCGAGCGCTCGGTGACGCGATGCTCGACGCCGGCTTCGAGATCGTCGTCCTCCAGGTCGCCGCGGGCGGCCTCGACGAGTCCTGGCTCGGCCGGACGCTCGACCGCGACGCACTAGACGAACTCGAAGCGCTCCACGACGAGTACGGCGTGCACGTCCTCGGCGAAGGCGGCGAGTTCGAGACGTTCGTCCTCGACGGCCCACACATGGACCACCGCATCGACGTCGAGTACGACACCGTCTGGGAGGGCACTCGCGGTCACGTCGAGATAACGAACGCAGAACTCGAATAGGGCGTCACCCCGTCCGGACCCCCGAACCAGTACGAACGACAGCAGCGGCGCCCGTACGCTTGTGCAATCCGAGCGTCAGAAACGGCGTCCACCGGACGCCGTACGCTCGTGCGACCGGTTACTCCCCGTTCGAGATCTGGGTGTGTGCGCCGATGAGCGCGCCGGCGAGGTCGAGGTTGTCGAGGTGCGTGTGCTCGTCGATGATGGAGTTCCGGAGGTCGCACGCGGTGATGGTGGCGTCCGAGAACACGACGGAGTGATCGAGGTGGCTGTCGGTGACGGTCGCGTCCCCCATGACGTGGACGTTCTCGCCGAGCGTCGTGTCCTGCAACGTGGCCGCCTCCGAGATGTGGTTGTCGCCGTTCAGATACCAGGCGACCGCTTCGAGGTACGACTCGGGCGTGCCGATGTCGAACCACGCACCGTCGAACGTGAACGCGTACGTGTCCTCGCGAGCCTGCAGCCACTGCACGAACCACCCGGGTTCGTCGGGGTTGTTATCGCCGGAGAGGTACGTCTCGAGGAGCCCGACGGTCTCCGCGGTGAACGCGTAGCACGCGATGGAGACGAGCGTGCTGTTCGGGTCGTCGGGTTTCTCCTGGAAGTCGACGACCTGCTCGCCGTCGAGTTCCACGAGCCCGTAGGACTTCGCGCGTTCCTTCGACCCGACGTCGTACGCGGCGAGCGACGGCGCGTCCTTCGCTTCGAAGAAGTCGATGAACTCGGAGACGTCGAAACTGATGAGGTTGTCGCCGGCGACGACGACGAGGTCGTCGTCGATCCCCTCGCGGTCGACGAGCTGGGCGAGCGCGCCGATGACGCCGAACTTCTCGTCCTCGCCGGTCGTGTCCTCGACGGAGAGCACGGGCTTCTCGAAGTCGCTCTCGGCGAGGTACGACTCGAAGTCGCCCGCGAAGCGTTCGTTCGTGGAGACGTAGACGTCAGAGATGCGGTCGTCCTCCTCGAGTTCCGCGAATATCTGGTCGATGACCGTCGACTCGCCGACCGGGAGGAACATCTTCGGTCGGTGTTTCGTAATCGGCCACATGCGGGTGGCGTAGCCGCCTGCGAGCACGACTGCTTTCATATCCCCGAGTTCTCCGTCCCCTTTCAAGACCTTTGTCCTTCGCTGTCGAGCGATTGGCACGTCCGGTCGAGATTGCCGACGGCTACAGCCCTTCGAGGTGAGTGAACGTGGAGCGCGTCGACCGTGGTCGCGGCGAGCGAGGGTGCGCCGTCGTTCGCCCCGTGGTCGCGCGCTCGATGTCTCGGAGTCCCCCGAGCGCAACAAGACGTTTATCGCTCGACTGCGAACTCGTTCGCATGCGCGAGGCCGAGGCGACCACGCGGCAGCGCATGACCGACCGACTCCGCGACGACCCCGCCACGCCGAGCGCGCTGGCGACGGAGTTCGAAGTGACAGCCGGCGCCGCGCTCCGGCACGTCGAGCACATCTCTCGAACGGTTGCGGGGAGCGACGACGACGAGGAACTCCTGGTCGCACCGCCGGAGTGCGTCGAGTGCGGGTTCAGCGACTTCGACGACCTCCTCAACCGGCCGTCGCGCTGCCCGGAGTGCAAGCACGAGGGCGTCGAGGAGCCGGCGTTCGTCATCGAATCGGACCCCTGACCGGGGCCCGTGCTCGCCCCGACCGCCCCGTCGTCGCCGCGACGACGGAGTGGCGGTCGTGAGCGACCGTAAGCCCGATACCGACGCGCTCCTCTACCTCGAGTCGATGACCGAGGGGACGCGGGTGGCGAGCGTCGATGAGGTTCCCGTCGAGTCGACGCACCTGTTCAGGGTGCGTGACGGCGACGGCGAGGTGGACGAGGCGATGCTGACGCGACAGAGCGACGGCGTCGTCGCGTACCTGAACCGCTGCATGCACTTCCGGCACATCCGGATCGACAAGGGCGATGGCGCGCCGATGCGCGACGGCGAACTCGTCTGCCGGAATCACGCGGCGATGTTCGAGGCGGACTCGGGCGTCTGCACGTACGGCCCCTGCGAGGGCGCGGTGCTCGACGACGTCGAGACCGCGACGCGCGACGGCGACGTCTTCCTCGTCGACGACGACTTCGAGTACGTCGGCGACGGCCCCATCGAGACCGACGGCGAGGCGAGCACGTCCGAGTCGAACGTCGAGTGGTGACGGCTCCGTCAGGACCGTCGTCTCGGCCGTGCGTTCGCGACGTACAGCGTCTCGCGGACGCCGGGGAGCGGTTCGGGCGTCGCGGGAACGACGACCGGGTCGGCGCCGAGCGTCGTGAACGCGGCGACGGCGTCCGCGGCCCGCGCGACGTCGACGAGCGGGCGCTGGAGTTCCGGTGGACAGTTCAGCGCGTACACGACGTCCGCGTCGGCGTACACCGCCAGGTCGGGGTTCGTGACGTCGTCGCGGACGAACGCGACGCGCTCCGGGAACGACCCGTCCGCGACGCTCCGCGGTTCCGTGACGTCGGTCGCGGTGACGGACCGTCCGCGAGCGGCGAGCGCGCTCGCGACCGCGGGCCGATTCCCGACGCCGACCTCGACGAGGGCGTCGAACTCGTCGAGGCGATCGGCGAGCGCCACGTGGACTTCCTCTCGTGTTCCCACGCCGGGATGTTTATACGTGGAGGTATCTAACGATAGCGCATGCTCGTCGACATCGTCCCTGTCGGGGAGGTGCCGGCGCACGTCAAGCGCGCCGCCTCCGAGGGACTCAGGTCGGTATATGGGTGCGACGTGAGCGTCCACGAACCCCAGCCGTCGCCGAAGGAAGCCTACGACACGCAACGCAAGCAGTACGCCGCCGAGGAGTTCATCCAGCTTGCCGAACGAGAAGGGTCTGGCGAGAAGAACATCGCCATCACCGCCGAGGACCTCTTCTACCGTCGACGGAACTACGTGTTCGGGCTCGCGTACCTCGACGGAAGCGGGAGCGTCGTCTCCACGTACCGGCTGCAGACGTCGAGCGACGGCGGTATCGCGGAGACTGACGACGGCGACGTCTTCCAGCGTCGCATCCGGAAGGAGATCGTGCACGAGATCGGGCACACGCTCGGGCTCGAGCACTGCGACAACAAGCGCTGCGTCATGAACTTCTCCCCGACGGTTCGCGAGGTTGACGTGAAGGAGGAGACGCTCTGCGGGACGTGCCAGCGACAAGTCCTCTGAGATGGAACTGCCCGCTGGCTGGCATCGAGAGTACGAGGGACGTCACGGCGCGGAGTACTTCTACGACCGACGGAACCTCACGGTGAGCGTGCTCCCGCGGTACGAGCGCGCGTACGGGCGAGCGAGCCAGAAGGAGCCCGTGGCGTACGTGGTTCGCGTGCATCGCATCCTCGACCCGGAGCCGGCCGTCCCGATGACGCTCGGGGAACGCGAGACGTTCGCGGCCGCCAATGAACTGGCGCGGAAGTACATGCGGCGAGTGGATACGCGGAGTCTGCGTGCGGCGAACGACGACGCGTTCGCGGCGTTCACGGACGTCGCGAGCTACGACGACGACGTCCTCGTCGAGCTCTGTCGCTCGCTCGCCCGGTCAGCGATCGAGGTCGTCGTGCACGTCGACGACGGGCGAGTCAGCGTCGCGCACGCGTCGAACGAGTCACCGGCGGCGGTCCGCGACCGCCTCACGGCGCGCGTTCGACAGTTCGGTGACCTCACGGGCCCCGGTGACAGCGCGTGCTATCTCGCTCGTGCGACGACCGACCTCGCGTGGGTCTCGCGTGGCGGGACGAACGGCACGCTCGTCGAGTTCGCGGACGCGCACGACGACGTCGGCGCGTTCCTCGACGAGGTCGGCTCGTTCGTCCGTCGACGAGACGTCGACACGGACGCGACGTGAGGGACCGACGCCCGACGTCGACACGGACCCTGCGTGACGACAGCGATGTCTGACGCAGACACGGATGCGAAGAGAACAGAGACCGACGCGGCGAGCTAGTTCGCGTAGTAGTACTCGCCGTCCTTACGCTGCTGCTTGTCCTTCTGACTGCCGGGTTTGTTGACGCGCGGGCGCTTCGTGCGTTCGTCGCGTCGGAACGTCACGCCGAGGTTCGAGAGGAACTCGTTCATCCCCGACCGCATCTCCTGGGGCGGCGTCGCGTGCCCGTGCTTCGCGGGTTCGCCCTCGAACACCTGCAGGCGGTCCGCGAGCAGGTCGATCATGTAGATGTCGTGGTCGATGACCATCACGGTCGCGTCCTGGCGTTCGGCGTACCGGCGGATCGCGCGCGTCGCCTGCACGCGCTGCTCGACGTCCAGGTGCGCCGACGGTTCGTCGAGGAGGTAGAGGTCCGCGTTCTCCGAGAGGCAGGCCGCGATGGCGACGCGTTGTCGCTCCCCACCGGAGAGGTCCTCGAGGTTCTGCTCCATGATGCGGTTCAACTGGAGGGGTTGAGCGATCTCGGTGTTCCAGTAACTCGACCCGAACTGGTCGGTGATGGACTGCAGGAAGACGTCGACGCGCATCGGCTGCCCGATGTCGATGTACTGGGGCTTGTAGGAGATGTCGAGGTCGACGTCGACGGCGCCGCTCGTCGGCTCCAGGTTCCCCGCGAGCATCTTCGCGAACGTCGACTTCCCGATACCGTTCGGGCCGACGATGCCCAGCACCTCGTTCTCCCGGATGGCGCCACCGTCGACGGCGAGGCTGAACTCGCCGTCGCCGTAGCTCATCTCCATATCCGGGTACTCCGCGAGCACCTGTCCCTTCTCGACGGGGCGGGGCGCGTGCTCCTCGAACTTGATCGCGTTCGGGCGAACGCGCATGTTCTCGTTCTCCAGGTAGCCCTTGAGGTACTCGTTGATGCCGTTCCGGACGCTCTTGGGGTCCGTGACGACGCCGTACGCGCCGGGTTCCCCGTACGCGATGTTGAGGTTGTCCGCGAGCAGGTCGAGGATGGCGAGGTCGTGCTCGACGACGAGCATCGACTTCTCGCCCTCGTCTGCGAGTTCGCGGATGATGCGCGCCGCGGTGACGCGCTGCCCGATGTCGAGGTACGGCGTGATCTCGTCGAGGAAGTAGAAGTCCGCGTCGCGAGCGAGACACGCGATGATGGCGACGCGCTGCAGTTCCCCGCCGGAGAGGCTGTCGATGGACTGGTCCATCACGGGCGCGATCTCCATGCGTTCGACGAGCTCGTCGAGGACGCCGCGTTCGTCCGTGGCCTCGAGGAGGTCGCGGGTGACGCCGTCGAACTGCGAGGGAATCTCGTCCACGTACTGCGGTTTCCGCGATACCGACAGCTCGCCCTCGTCGAGGCGCTCGAGGTACGTCTGCTTCTCGGTCCCGCGGTACTCGTCGAGCACCGCCTCGAAGTCCGGCGGGTTCGCGTACTCGCCGAGGTTCGGCTGGAGTTCGCCCGCGAGGATGCGGACCGCGGTCGTCTTCCCGATGCCGTTCGGGCCGAGGATGCCCGTCACCTGCCCGCGCTGGGGCGTCGGCAGTCCGTACAGCGAGAACGCGTTCTCGCCGTAGCGATGCGCGGGATGCTCCTCGAGCTCGCTCGGGAGGTTGATAATCTCGATCGCGTCGAACGGGCACTTCTCGACGCAGATACCGCAGGTCTCCCCGAGACAGATCTCCTCGCTGATGCGGACCTGGTCCGGTTTCCCGTCCTCGGCGTCCTCGCCGCGGACGGTGATGCACTCCTTGCCCGTGCGGTTCGGCGGACAGAAGTTCTTGCACTCGTAGTTACATCGGTCGGGCTGGCAGCGTTCCAGGTCCACGACCGCGATGCTGTCGTCGGCCATGTCAGTTCCAGAGGCCGGCGAGCGCGTGCTTCGCTCCGGACGCGAGCGCCTCGTTGGCGGCCGCGGCGCTGTGTGCGTCGGAGGTGAGGATGATCGTCCACGTCACGAACCACATGGAGAACGTGATGAAGAGGATGAACAGGAAGTCCTTCGCGCCGAAGTCGTCCTTGTAGATGCCCAGGACCTGCTGGAGGATGGGCTGGACGGCGACGGCCGCGAGGACGATGAGCTGCGCCGTCTGGTCCTTCGAGGCGGCGGCGGCGCTCATGTCCTGCGTGAGGAACCACGACCCGAACGCGGCGGCGACGCCGAGGGCGGCGGCGATACCGGTACGGGTCACGGAGAGGACGTGCGCTTGTCGTTGGCTCTGCGTCTCTGTCGCCATACCGTCTTGTCCGTGACGTCGCCCCAAAAGCCGTTCGCTCTCCGTGCGCCCCAGCGGTCCACTGTGTTGGCCACAGGGGTGTTCGCGGCGTCCGGGAACCGGCGATTCCCTCTGGTTCGGGTCAAGCTTTAAGAGCGATGGGCGTTTCGATTCGTAACGATGAGTGACTCAGGGGAGGACCTCGACGAGCTACCGCCGAGCGCGAAACTCGTCTACAAGGTACTCGAGTACGACGGCCCGCTCACCCAGAAACAGATAGTCGAGGAGTCGATGCTCTCGGCGCGGACGGTCCGGTACGCGCTGGAGCGACTACAGGACATCGACCTCGTCAGCCAGGACGTCTACTTCGCGGACGCCCGGCAGAGCCTCTACGAGCTGACGGGCGAACCCATCGCGGCGGACGGCGGGGAGACCGACGGCGACGTCGAGACCTGCTGCGCCGAGTAAGACCGGCTCGCGTCGATCTCCCGCCGTCTCAGTCCGTGTGAACAAGGTTCGTGAGTTCCTGCGAACCAGCCGTCTCAGCCCGATGGACAGCCGTCTCAGTCCGTGTGGACCGTTATCGGTGCCTTCCGGTCGATGGCGCGCTCCAGTTCCTCGGCGATCGCGCTCCCTCGCGAGACCTGGACCTCGCCGCCGCGACCGACGGTCGCCGTGAACAGGTACTCGTCCTCCGCACGGATCTCGACGGTCTCGCCGACGTGGCCGTCCACGGGAACGACGATGTGACGACTCGTGATCTCGGGCTCGGTGAGTTGCCCAGTCGAACCGCCGCCGGCACTGGCACCGCTTCCGCCGGTACTGCCGCCGCTCGACCCCGTCTCGTAGTGCGGGTTCTCGTCGTGCGTGCGGACGTCGATGTCGATACCCAGGCGGTTCTCGACGTCCTGGATGCGTCCGCCGCCCTTCCCGATGACGCTCGAGATATCGTCGTCGTCGACGTACACGACCGCGGTGTTCTGCCCCTTCAACTGGACGCTGACGTGTCCGCGAGCAATCGAGCGAATTTCGCGTTCGATCTCCTGTTTCGCGATCCGGTTCACGCCGGTCTCGCTCCCGCCGTCCTCGGCGTCGTCGAGCGGGACGGTGACGACCTGGCGGTTGAACGTGTAGATCTCGTACTTCGGCTCGTCGGTCTCGAAGTCGTTGATCGTGATGACGGGGCGCGCCAGGTCCTCCTCGGTGAGGCCGTGGGGTACCTTCACCTCGGTGTTCACGTCGTACACGGTGTCGACCTCGCCGGCTTCGATGTAGACGACGGTGTCGACGACCTGTGGAATCATGCCGAGTTCGACGCGACCGACGAGGCGCTGGAGGGCGTCGATGGCGCGGGTGGCGTGCACGACGCCGAGCATCCCGACGCCCGCGAGCCGCATGTCCGCGAACACCTCGAAGTCGTCGGTCTTCCGGACCTCGTCGTAGATCGTGTAGTCCGGCCGCACCATCAGCAGCGAGTCGGCGGTGTTCGCCATCGACCCGTCGAGTTCGGTGTACTGCGTGATGTCCGCGTCCACCTGGAGGTCGCGGGGTTTCTCCATCGTCTTCACGGAGAAGTCGTGGTCGTTCAGGTAGTTCGCGACCGCCTGCGCGAACGTCGACTTCCCCGCCCCGGGACTCCCGGAGATGAGGACGCCGCGCTGGCGCTCCAGCAGCCGTTCCTTGAGTTCGTCGGCGAAGTCGTAGTCGTCGATGTCCGTGAGCGCGATCGGGCGAACGGCCGTGATCTCGACGCCGTCGCTGAACGGCGGCCGTGCGACCGCGATCCGGTAGTCCCGGAACTGCACGATGTCCATCCCGGTCTTCGAGAGCTCGAGGAATCCCTCTGACTCCTCCTTGGCGGCGTTGATGATCTCGTTCGCGTACTCGTCCATCGTCGCCTCGTCGAGCGGATCGTCGGCGATCTCGACGTAATGCATGTCGCCGATCTCGCCGCGTTTGGCCTTCGGGACCGCGCCCGCCTTGAGGTGGACGCTCATCGTGTCCTCGGTGAAGTAGGTCTCGACGTTGAGCGTGCCGAGCTCCTCGACCTCGGGGGAGACGACGTCCACGTCGATACCTTTCGCCTTCGCGACCTCGCCCTGAACGACGTCGCTCGTCAGGAAGACGGCGTCGCGCTCCTCGGCGAGTTCGCGGATGAGCGCGTCGATCTCGCCTTCGCTCGCCGCGTCGATGGCGACGTCGTCGGGACGCGTCCCGATGTACGCGAGTTCGACGACGCCGTCGTCCGCGCGCTCGGCGAGGCGCTGTAACTCCTCGAGGCCCGCCCAGCCGGTGTCGTGGCCGGCGTTCGCCTGCGCTTCGAGCTCAGCGACGACGGCCTCGGGCACCATGATGGTGGCGCCGTCGTACGTGCCGTCGTCGACCTTCGCGGACACGCGGCCGTCGACGACCACGCTCGTGTCCGGGACTACGTTCATGCACGACCCTACGGGCCTCGCCGTTTAAAAGGGTGGTCTGTTGGTCGATGCCATAGATTCCAGCGTCGTGGGAACGAGCGGGGGACTGTCGTTCGTCGACGGCGTGCCCTCGGTCATGGATCCGTCGATGGAGTTCGGCCTGGGTGGACTGAATCGGTTCGTCGAGGCGGACTCGCTCACAGGGCAAATCGGATTGGACGACGAGGACATCGCGTGGCGGAAGACGTTCATCGGGTTCGACGAGGCGGACGTGCGTCGGCTCGAGGACCTGGAACCGCTCCTGCGCGAGAACCAGGACGCGATAGCGGACGCGTTCTACGACAACCTCACCGACCACGAGCAGACGACGCGCGTCATCGAGCGGTCGCCGAAGAGCGTCGAGGACCTCAAGCGCACGCAGAAGGCGTACCTCGTGTCGCTCGCGACCGGCGACTACGACGAGGAGTACTTCAAGAACCGGGCGCGCATCGGGAAGCTCCACGAGATAATGGACATGCCCCTGAAGCACTACGTCGGCCAGTACGGTCTGTACTACGACCTCATCCTGTCCCGGGTCGACGAGCGCGTTCAGGGGCAGGTGGTGGACGCCATCGAGGAGTGGGTGGCCGAGCGCGAGGCCGACGAGGGCGGGCTTGAGCGCGTCGTCGGCGCGCTCCGCGGCCTCGGTGGTGACGACGACCCGGACGGGCTCGACGCGTCCCTGGAGGAGACGGTGCGTGATTCGATCCACGACGGGATGCAGGACGTGCTCGCGGTGCTGCGCATCCTGAACCTCGACCTCCAGGTGGCCAGCGACACGTACGTCGACTCGTACAGTCAGCGCCTGGAGCGCGCGATCGACCGACAGCGGGCGCTCGCCGCGGAGGTCGAGGAGGCGGTGCAGCCGCCGGTCGAGCAACTGGAGGCGTCGTCGTCGTCGGTCGCGGACAGCGCGACGACCATCCAGGACCACACCGAAGCGCAGGCCGATGGCGTCGCCGATGCGGCGGCGGACCTGGAGGAGGTGAGTGCGGCCGCGGAGGAGGTGGCGTCGGTCGCGGCCGACGTCCGGGAGACGAGCGAGCGCGCGACCGACGTCGCCGACGACGGCGTGACGGCCGCCGAGGAGGCGATGACGGCGCTCGAGGAGGTGTCGACGGCGACCGACCGACTGCTCGACGCGGCGGAGACCGTCGAGGCGCGCGCCGAGGACATCGAGACGGTCGTCGACCGCGTCGACGGTGTCGTCGACCGGACCGCGGTGCTGGCGACGAACGCGAAGGTCGAGGCCGAGCGCGAGCAGGGGACCGGGCCGGTCGCGACGATCGCGTCGGAACTTGAGACGTTCGTCTCGCAGACGCGCGGGGACCTCGCGGACGTCGACGAGGCGGCGACGGCGGTCCGCGAGGAGGCAGCCGACACGCGTGATGTCGTCGAGACGGCGAGCGACCGCGTCGACGAGAGCCACGAGCGGGTCGCGGCGGCGCTCGAGTCGCTGGACGACGTCGAGGGCGCGGTCACGGAGTCGGCGGCGGGCATGCAGGAGGTCGCGGCGGCGGCCGACCAGCAGGCGCGGTCGGTGACGGCGGTGTCGGAGACTGTCGAGGACCTCGCGGACGCGGCGGACGCGGTCGCCGCGGAGGCGGCGTCGGTCGCGACCGCGAGCGAGCAGCAGGCCGAGAGCGCGCGCCACGTCGCCGCGGCGGTCGAGAAGCTGTCGACGGACGCGGTCGGCGAGGAGGAGCGCGTGTACGAGAAGGTCTGAAGGGGGTCTCGGTCGGGCCGGGTCCGGGCGAGGGCCCGGTGGTGGTCAGGGTGCGTCGTCGACGGCGACGTCGACGTCGGCGCCGTCGTCGATGTCGATGTCGACGGCGTACCGGTCGAGCGCGAACAGGAGGACGGCGCCGATGGCGGCGACGACCGCGAACTGGACGAGGACGTCGTTCGTCCACGCGAGACTGTCGCGCGTGGACACCTCGTTGACGGGGGCGCGGAGTGCGCCGGCGACGAGCGCGACGAGGAACGCCATGGTGGTCCGGCGGTCCGCTTCGAGCGCGCGGTCGACGAGGCGCGCGACGGTGAAGAGGCCGACAGCGGCGCCGACGAGGAACGCGAACACGGTCGCTGCGGGTTCGAGCGCGCGGTCGAGCGCGCCGCCGGTTGCGAGCGCGAGGAGGGCGTCGGTGAACGTCGACAGCGATTCGGTGAGGTACGTGTACTGGCCGAGGACGACGAGGATGAGCGCGCCGGAGATACCGGGGAGTATCATCGCGCTGATGGCGACGGTGCCGGCGACGAACGTGAGGAGGAGGCTCCGGCCGGCGAGCAGTTCGATGTTCCCGGAGAGCGCGAACGCGACGACGAACCCGCCGGCGGCGGCGGTGGCGTGCCGAGCGGTGTCGAGGTCGAGCTGGCGTAGGAGGACGATGGCGCTCGCGAGGATGAGCCCGAAGAAGAACCCGAAGAGGGCGACGGGATGGTTCACCTCGGCGAAGTGGACGACCCTGGAGACGAGGACGAGCGCGGCGGCGATGCCGACGCCGAGGGTGCCGAGGAACAGCGCGTCGGTCTCCTCGACGACCGTCCAGAGGCCGTCGGCGTCCAGGGTGCCGACGGCGCGAAGCGCGCGCACGCCGGCGTCGGGCGTGAGATCGGTGATGCCGTCGATGAGTCGGTCGTAGATGCCGGCCAGGAGCGCGATGGTGCCGCCGGAGACGCCGGGGACGGCGTCGGCAGTCCCCATGCAGAGGCCGATGAGGAGCACGCGGATGGAGAGTCCGTCTGCGTCGTCGGTCATTCGACCGGTGGTTGCGAGAGCGCGGAGAAACCTCTTGTGGAGTCGCCTCACACGCCAAGGCATGAGCGACGCGAACGACGACGAGGACGGCGGCGCCGCTCGCGACCACGAGCACTCCGAGGTCGTCGAGTTGACACGGGCGCTCGTCTCGGTCCCGGTCGCCGACGCCGAGTCGGCCGCTGGCGACCGCATCGAGGCGTGGCTGCGCGAGCACGCACCCGGCGCCGTGCTGCGGGACGACCACGGGAACGTCTTCGCGCGCCGGACGCCCGGCGACTCCTCGGAGACGGGCGACAGCGAGGACCTCTCTGACGCCGGCGACGTGACAGGAGGCGACAGGGCGACGCTCGCGCTCGTCGGCCATCACGACGTCGTCGACCCGGCGGACTCGCAGGTCGACGACGACGGGACGATGACGGTCGCCGTCGACGAGGATGCCGCGGCGGAGGGAGTACGCGTCCGCGGTCGCGGGACGGCGGACATGAAGGGTGCGGTCGCGGCGGCGATGCTCGCGTTCCGGGACGCCGACCTTGGCTCGTCAGAGACGCGGTCACGGGACCTCGTGTTCGCGTCGTTCGTCGGCGAGGAGGTCGGCGGTGAGGGGTGTCGGGCGGCCATCGCCGACGGGTTCGCGCCGACGTGGGCGGTCGTCGGCGAGGGGTCGACGGGGTACTCGGCGCCGGGCGTGACCGACGTCGCTATCGCGCACAAGGGCCGGCGGGCGGTGACCGTCGAGGCGACGGGTGCGGCGGCGCACGCGAGCGAACCGGAGGCGGGCGAGAACGCAATCTATCGCGCGACGGACGCCGTGGACGGCCTCCGTGACCTCGCGTGGCCGACGGTCGACGTCGCGGGCGAGCGGCTTGCGGGGAGCGTCGTCGTCACGGAGGTCGACGGCGGGAGCGCGTGGAACGTCGTCCCGGATCGCTGCGAGGTGACCGTCGACGAGCGGACGGTGCCCGGCGAGCGCGCCGACGTCGAACGCGTCGAGGACGTCCCGGGGGTCTCCGTGCGCGTCGACCAGGACCTCCCGCCGATGCGATGCCGCGACGACGCGTTCGCGGCCGCGGTCCTCGCGGCCGCCGACGCCGTCCAGGACGGGACGCCCGAGCGCGTGTCGAAGCCGCACGCGACGGACGCCGGCTGGCTCGACGACCGCGCCGGCGCCGCGTGCGTCGTCTGCGGCGCCGCCGAACCCGGCGAGGCGCACACCGACGCCGAGAGCGCGAGCGTCGCCGTCCTCGAACGCTGCCGGCGGCTCTACGAGCGACTCGCCGCGTCGTCGCTCGACTGAGACGCGCGGTCCTCGCGAGCGCCGTCCGCGCCGACGACCGCCGGGAGGACGTGGAGGCCGGCGGCGACCGCGAGCATCGCGAGACTCATCGCGAGCAGGAGGGGCTCGGTGCGGTGGACGCCCAGCCAGAGGAGCGCGCCGAGGAAGTACAGGTGCGTGCAGAGGACCGCGAGCGACGGGAGCACGGCAGGTCTGCGGAGCACGGCGTCGGTCCTGGCGACGGCGACCGCTGCCAGGGTTATGCACGCGCCGAGCACGACCGCCTTCCGGGTCGTCGATTCGAGCGTCACGAGATCCCACGCGAACATCGCCGCGTAGATGAGCGCGGACGCGGCGACGAGCGTCACCACAGCGGCGACGGCTCGCGCGCGGACCGCGTCGACGCCTGCGGACCACGTGACGTCACCGAACCGGTCGAGTGCGGCGTCGTACACGGCGACGAACAGGAACCCGACCGCGAACCACCCGAAGAAGTTCCCGAGCGGCACGCCGAAGTACTCGCCGGCGGGCGTCCACGTCCAGAACCCGACGGGCTGGAAGCGGATGGCGATCGCGTCGAGCGCCAGGTCGACGTGCAGCACGAACAGCGCGACGAACGCCGCACGCGTCGGTGGCGCTATCTCCCAGCGTCGCGCGGTCTCGTAGCCCGCGTACAGGACGACGCTCCATCCGAGACCGATGGCGACCGGGATGCCCGCGACGTCGAGGAAGCGCGCGGCCGGGTACGTGTAGTCCTCGAACCCGAGGACGACGAGCTTCTCCAAGACGAGCCCGTAGACGACCGACGTCGCGAAGAACGGCACGTCCGCGGTCCGGTACGCGTGCACGCCACAGAGGCTGGCGGTGACGAGCGCGAGCATCTCGAAGCTCGCGTACGGCGAGACCATACCGGGGAGCACGACGGAGTGACTGATAAGTCACGGGGTGGCGAACGCGGCGGACCGGCCACCGCGGCCGACTCCGGAAACCATGGTTTCTTGACCGGACGACGGCAACTATTGCCCGATGGCTACAGACGCTTCCGCAGCGACGGAGACGCCGGCGGTGTACGACGAGTTCCTCGCGACGGTCGAGCGATACAAGAACCTCGGGTACGCGCAGGGCGTGCTCTCGTGGGACCAGGAGGTCATGATGCCCGAGGCCGGGACGCCCGCTCGCTCCCGGCAGACCGCGGCGCTGTCGGCGGTGAGCCACGAGATACTGACGGGCGACGAGCTCGGCGAGCAACTCGACGCGCTCGCGGACGTCGACCTGACCGACGAACAGCAGGCGGTCGTCCGCGAGATCTCGCGGGAGCGCGACCGGGCGACGAGCGTCCCGACCGAGCTCGTCGAGGAGATCTCCCAGAAGACCAGCGAGGCGCATCCGACGTGGAAGGAGGCGAAGGAGGCCGACGACTTCTCGACGTTCGCGCCGGCGCTCGAGGAGCTCGTGGAGCTCAAGCGCGAGTACGCCGAGCACATCGCGCCCGACCAGGACCCCTACGAGACGCTGTTCGAGGAGTACGAGCCGTCGCTCGGCCTCGACACCGCGGAACGCGTCTTGGAGCGCCTCAAGGAGGAGCTGCCGCCGCTCATCGAGGCGGTCCGGGAGAGCGACGCCGACCTGGCGCTCGACTCGTTCGACGGCACCTACGACGCGGACGACCAGATGGACTTCGTGCGCGCGGTGCTGGACGAACTCGGGTACGACTGGGAGCGCGGTCGGCTCGACGAGGCCCCGCATCCGTTCTCGTCGGGGACGCAGTTCGACGCGCGCGTCACGACGCGGTTCGACGAGGAGGACCCGCTCGGGGCGACGTACTCGACCGTGCACGAGTTCGGGCACGCGACGTACACGCTCGGGCTCCCCGACGAGCACTACGGGACGCCGCTCGGCGAAGCGCGTGACCTCACCGTCCACGAGTCCCAGAGTCGGCTCTGGGAGAACCACGTCGGGCGCTCGAAGGCGTTCTGGCAGTACTTCCTCCCGGAACTGAAGGACCACTTCGACGGCCTGGACGACGTCACCGTCGACGACGCCTACGAGGCCGCGAACCAGGTGTACGAGGACAACCTCATCCGCGTGGAGGCGGACGAGCTCACGTACCACATGCACATCGTCGTGCGGTTCGAGATCGAGCGCGACCTCATCGCGGGCAACCTCGACGTCGAGGACGTCCCCGAGGCGTGGAACGACAAGTACGAGCAGTACCTCGGAATCCGCCCGGACACCGACGCCGAGGGCTGCCTGCAGGACATCCACTGGAGTCACGGGAGCTTCGGGTACTTCTCGACGTACTCGCTCGGGTCGGTGCTCGCCAGCCAGCTGTACGCCGCCGCCGAGGACGACGTCGAGGACCTAGACGCGAAGCTCCGCGAGGGCGAGTTCGACCCGCTCATGGACTGGCTGAACGAGAACGTCCACGGACACGGGAAGCGCTACGAGACCGACGACCTCGTCCGCGAGGCGACCGGCGAGTCCTACAGCGCGGACTACTTCCTCGACTACGTCACCGAGAAGTACGGCGACCTCTACGACCTGGACTGACGACGTCGCAGCCACGCAGTCGCTGCCGCTCTACATCTCGCCGTCGACCGATTCCGTACTCGTGGGCCTGCAGTCGAGCAAGAGAGCCGTCCCAGAAGTGAGAACGGCGAGCGAGGCCGCTATTCGAGGTCGAAGCGGTCGTTCGTCATGACCTTGTGCCAGGCGTCGACGAAGTCCTGGACGAACTTCTCTTCGGCGTCGTCGGCGCCGTAGACCTCGGCGATGGCGCGGAGTCGCGAGTTCGACCCGAAGACGAGGTCGAAGCGCGTTCCGGTCCACTCGACCTCGCCGGTGTCGCGGTCCACCATCTCGTAGACGCCGTCCTCGTCGGTCTCCTCCCACTCGTAGTCCATCGTGAGGAGGGTCTCGAAGAAGTCGTTCGTGAGCGTCCCCGGCGAGTCCGTGAAGACGCCGTGGTCGGAGTCGTCGTAGTTCGCGTCGAGCGCACGCATCCCACCGACGAGGGCCGTCATCTCGTCCGCGGTCAGGTTCAGGAGTTCGGCCTTGTCGACGAGGAGTTCCTCCGCGCGGCGGTCGGTGTCCTCGCCGAGGTAGTTCCGGAAGCCGTCGGCCTTCGGCTGCAGGGCCTCGAAGGACTCGACGTCCGTCTGTTCCTCGGTGGCGTCGGTGCGACCGGGTTCGAACGGCACCTCGACGTCGTACCCGGCGTCGGCCGCGGCCTCCTCGACGGCGGCGTTCCCGCCGAGGACGACGAGGTCCGCGAGCGACACGCGAACGCCGTCCGAGCGCGAGTCGTTGAACTCGCTCTGGATGCCCTCGAGCGTGTCGAGGACGCGGTCGAGCTGCGCGGGGTCGTTGACCGCCCACTCGTTCTGGGGGGCCAGGCGGATGCGCGCGCCGTTCGCGCCGCCGCGCTTGTCGCTATCGCGGTACGAGTACGCGGCCGCCCACGCCGTCTCGACGAGCTCGGAGCGCGAGAGGTCGGCGTCGAGTATCTCCGACTTGAGGTCGGCGACGTCGTCGTCGTCGACGAGCTCGTGGTCGCGGTCGGGGAGCGGGTCCTGCCAGATCATCTCCTCGTCGGGGACCTCGGGACCGAGGAACCGCTCCGGCGGCCCCATGTCGCGGTGCGTGAGCTTGTACCACGCCTTCGCGAACGCCATCCCGAACGCCATCGGGTTGTCCTGGAACTCCTCGAGGGCCTCCCGGTAGTCGGGGTCGCGCTTCAGCGCGATGTCCGTCGTCAGCATCATCGGCGACTCCGGCTCGTCGCCGTGCGACGGCTCAGCGGCGTCGCGGAGCTCCTCGTCGACCGGCAGCCACTGCCAGGCGCCGCCCGGACCCTTCTGGGCCGCCCACTCGTGGTCGAGGAGGTTGTCGACGTACTCGAGGTCCCAGTCGGTGGGCGACTGCGTCCACGGGCCCTCGATACCGCTCGTGATGGTGTCTTTGCCCTTCCCCGAGCCGTAGTCGCTCTCCCAGCCCAGGCCCTGTTCCTCGATGGGTGCGGCCTCCGGCTCCGGGCCGACGTGCTCGTCGGGGTCCGCGGCACCGTGGACCTTCCCGAACGTGTGCCCACCGGCGATGAGTGCCGCCGTCTCCTCGTCGTTCATCGCCATCCGGCTGAACGACTCGCGGATGTTCTTCGCCGACAGCTCCGGGTCCGGGTTCCCGTCGGGACCCTCAGGGTTCACGTAGATGAGACCCATGACGGTCGCACCGAGGTCGCCCTCGATCTGCCCGGGTTCGGGGACGCGCTCGGACGCCTCCATCTCCGTCTCCGGCCCCCAGTCGGTGGCTTCGTCGGGAGCGAACGCGTCCTCGCGGCCGCCCGCGAACCCGAACGTCTTCGCGCCCATCGACTCGATGGCGACGTTCCCCGCGAGGATCATCAGGTCCGCCCACGACAGCTTCCGTCCGTACTTCTTCTTCACGGGCCACAGCAGGCGACGGGCCTTGTCGAGGTTCGCGTTGTCCGGCCACGAGTTCAGTGGCGCCAGTCGCTGCATGCCCTCGGCCGCGCCACCGCGCCCGTCGCTCGTCCGGTACGTGCCGGCGCTATGCCACGCCATCCGGATGAACAGCGGCCCGTAGTGCCCGTAGTCCGCCGGCCACCAGTCCTGCGAGGTCGTCATGACGTCCTCGATGTCGTCCTTGACGGCGTCGAGGTCGAGGGACTGGAATGCCTCGGCGTAGTCGAAGTCCTCGCCTTTCGGGTCGATCTGTCGCGCGTTCTGGTCGAGGAGGTCGACGTTCAACTGCTCCGGCCACCAATCCTGATTTGTCCTTCTCATCAACGCACACTACTGGCCTTACCCTATTAACAGTGTTCAACCCACAAGGAATCTTCGCGCAGGACGAACCGAATGCGAGGACTCGGGAACTTTTGTTCCGGGAGCAGGGGGCGACCGTGGAGGGTCGCGATACGGGTCGGTCGGCCGGCGCGACCCGGAATAAATCCGAATGCCGGCGTTCGCGGGTTCACGTAGAATTTTAGGCGCCGGGCGTGGAGTGAGGTGACATGGCTCGGAACGTCCTCGTCTACGGCTCTTATGGCTACACCGGCGCGTTGATAGCGAAGCAGGCGGCGGCGTCGTCGGACCTCGACCCCGTGGTGGCGGGGCGGAACGGCGAGAAGGTCCGCGAGCAGGCCGCCGAACTCGCGTTGGAGAGCGAGGTGTTCAGCGTCGACGGCGACGTCGCGAGTCACGTCGCGGACTTCGACGCCGTCCTGAACTGCGCGGGCCCGTTCTCGAAGACGGCAGAACCGATGGTTGACGCGTGCGTGGAGACGGGCACGCACTACCTCGACATCACGGGCGAGTGGCAGGTGTTCGACGCGCTCGCGGCCCGGAGCGACGAGGCGGCCGAAGCCGGTATCATGCTCCTGCCCGGGACGGGGTTCGACGTCGTTCCGTCCGACTGTCTCGCCGCGCACCTCCACGACCGGCTTCCGGACGCGGAGTCGCTCACGCTCGCTCTCGGTGGGATGGGTGGGTTGTCGCCGGGGACGGCGACGACGATGGTGGAGAACTTCGGCGACGACGGCGTCATCCGCGAGGACGGCACGTTGAAGCGCGTCCCGCAGGCGTTCGACGACCGCGAGTTCGAGTTCTCTCACGGCACCAGAAGCGGGATGACGATCCCGTGGGGTGACGTGGTGACGGCGTACCACTCGACGGGTATCGGGAACGTCCGCGTGTACTCGGAGACGCACCCGGACACCATCGACCGCATGCGGACGTTCCGGAAGCTCGCGCCCGTCGTCCAGTCCGCGCCCGCCCAGAAGCTCCTGAAGTGGCTCGTCGACCGCCGCATCGACGGGCCGGACGACGAGGCGCTCCGCGAGGGCAAGGGCGAGATATACGGCGAGGCCGAGACCGCGGACGGCGACACGGTCGTGTCTCGGCTGGAGACCCCGAACGGGTACGCGCTCACCCGCGACACCGCACTCCTGTGCACCCGGAAGGTCCTCGACGGCGACGCACCCGTCGGCTACCAGACGCCGTCCTCGGCGTACGGGAAGGACCTCGTCCTCGAAATCGACGGTGTCGAACGGGTCGACGTCCGCTGACTCACCGAGCATACGGCGACCGCCAGGTCGTCGCTTTCCGCCTCATTGATTCCGCGAGCGTCCGATGGCGTCGTCGTGTGTTGGGTGGGTGACGCGAGCGCTTAGGGTGGTGCCGCCCGGAGCGTGTGGTATGCGCGAGGGAGCGACGTTGGCGCGCTGGCGGCCGGCGGTGGCGGTCGCGCTGGTCGTCGCCGGCGCGTGGGTCGCGGTGGGGTTCGTCCCGCACGCCGTCGGTGGGTTCGGCGACGACCCGGTCGTCACCGACCCGGGGCCGCCGCCGTCGGTGGACGCGTTCCGTGACGACCCGCGCAAGCGATACCGGAACCGGGTCGCGGATCGGGTGGTAGCGTTCGCGCCCGTGGCGGTGCCGGTCGTGGGAGCGTTCGCGGGGGCCGTCGCCGTCCGTCGACGTCGCGGGGACGGTGCCGCGCGTACGACGCTGGCTGCTGCCTGTCGCGTCGGCGCAGGTGCGTTCCTCGGTGGTGTGGTCGGGTACCTGATGTTCCTCGCGGTGGTGACGCAGGCGTACGCGGCCGTTCCCGGCGGGTACCTCGTGGCGTCGTATCCACCGACGGTATCGGCCGCGGCCGTCGCCGCGAACGCGCTCGGGACGAGCGTTCCGACGGCGGTCGGTGCGTTCCTCGGCTCGTTCGTCGCGACGTACCGCCGCGGATAGGGCGGCGCAGGTGCTCGCACGGAGAAAGCTTTTGCCGGGGCCCCCGTAGGACCGGATATGAGCGGACGCGACGACGACCTGTTCGACGTCGACGACCTCCGGGCCGCCGGCGGGCGCGCTGCGAACGAACTCCGTGAACGGCCCGTGGTGGTCGGCGTGGCGCTCGCGGTCGTGGCGGTCTGCGTGGCGGTCGCACTCGTCCCGCACGTCCTGGGCGCGGTCGGTGCGGACGCCGTCGACACCGGCAGCGGGCCGACGCCGGACCCCGAGTCGACGGACGGCGCGCGCCAGCGCTACCAGAACTACCTGACGAACGTGACGTTCCTGTTCGCGCCGACGCTCCTCCCGGTCGTCGCGGTCGGGGTGGCGTTCGCGGGCGCGATCCGCGTTCGCGGCCGTCGACGGACCCGGGTCGGGTCCGTGGTCGTCGGTGCGTCGGTAGGGATGGCCATCGGCTACCTGGCGTTCGTCGCCGTCGGCCACCTCGCGTACAGCGAGGCGGCGGAGGGGTACATCGTCGAGGAGTTCCCGGTGTCGCTCCGACTGGGCGCCGTCGCGGTGAACGCCCTCGCGCTCGCCGCGGTCACCGCCGTCGGGAGCGCGGTCGTCGGCGTCGCCGGGACGCTCGTCGAACCGGACCCCGGCCGCGGACGCGTCGCGACGGCCGTCGGGGCGAGCGACCCGAGACGCGGCGAGGTCGGAGAGGCCGTCGGCGCGGCGGACGCGGACGACGCCGCCGCGGCCGAGGGCGCGACCGTCGGGAACGACGACGACGACTCCGGGGGCGCGGACCGGTCGCGCGAGCGACCGGAGCGCGTCCGCGCCGACGACGCGGACGGAGACGGGAGCGGGCCGGCGAGCGACTACCGCGACACCGGCCCGCAGCGACGCGGCGGGTCCCGGACGCCGACGTACGACCCGGACGGACGGAACTGGGACGGGACCGACGACGGCGACTGACCGACGGCTTCAATTGACCGACGCGGAAAACTTTTGCCGGTTGGTGTCGCGTGGTCTGACATGTCCACGGAACCGGACGACGAGACGCTGGTCGACCTCCACGACATCGTCCGCGACCTACCCGCGGTCGCGCTCGCGACGCTCGCCGCCGGCGTCACCGTCCTCATCGTCCCCTTCACGTACGCCATCGCCTACGCGCCGCCCGTCGAGACTCTGGGCCTCCTCGGGTCGGCCCTGCCGGACAGCGAGGCGGCGACCCGCACTCACTTCTACCAGCACGCGTTCGCGCACGACGGCGTCGAACTGGCACCGCTGTTCCTCGCGGCGTTCGCGCTGGTCGCCGTCCTCTGCGTCCGCGCGGACGACCGCCGCCGCCGGCCGGTCGTGCTCGCGCTCGCGGCCGGGGCCGCCGTCGCGGTCGGGTACGCGCTCGTCGGGACCGTCGGCGTCTGGGTGCTCCCACCGCTCGACCTCGACGGCCCTGGCACCGCGGCCCTCCACAGCAACGTGGCTGCCGCGGCCGTGGGCTCGCTCGTGCTCGCAGTCGTCGCCGCCGCCGGAACGGCACTCGGCGTCCTCGCCGTCGACGCGACGACCGGAGGTGCGTCCTGATGCCGGACGGTGCTCGCGGTCGACGGCTGCGTCGCGCCAGCGAGACCGTCGACGACGTCGTCGCCTGGCGGCTCTCGGCCCGCCTCGTCGCGGTCCTCGTCGTCACCGCACTCGTCGGCGGCGCGCTCCCGCACGCGCTCGGTGCCGTCGGCGCCGACCCCGTCGACACCGGCGACAGATCCTACCAGGACCCGGTCGAGGACCCACGGCAGCGCCACCAGAACGCGATGGCGTCCAACGCCATCCACATGGGGCCCTGGGTGCTGCTGTTCGTCGCGCTCGCGGGCAGCTTCGTCGCCGCGACCCGCTCGCGCGAGCCCCGGCGTCGAACGGCCGCGTCGGCGGCGCTCGGCGTCGGCGCGGGAACCGCCGTCGGGTACGTCGCGCTCGTCGCCGTCGGCCACCTCGCGTACGCACCGACCGCGAACGGCTACCTCGTCCAGTCCACTCCCGTCGTCTTCCGGGCGTGGGCGACCGTGGGGAACGCCGTCGGGATCGCCGTCCCCGCGACGGTCGGGAGCGCGCTCGTCGCCGCGTCCGGGACGCTCCCCGCCCGGAACGACGCCGCGCCCGAGAACACCGACGGCGAGGCCGGCGGCCGCGACAACGACGCCGAGACGACCGACGACACCGAGGACTCGACCGCCGGGGAACGACCGGATTCGGTCGCCGCCGACGCGACCGGTCCCTCGGGCGCGCCGGCGTACGACCCGGCGGAGCGCGACTGGGAAGGGGCGGACGGCGAGGACTGACCCGGAAGGAGCGACGCGGGGCCACGTCGCCCCCGGTAGCCCGGACCGCTCGCCGGGGTCGCGTTGACGCATCCGCCACGTTCAAGCGACCGCCACGAGGAGAGTCGGGCATGACACGCGAAGTCTGGCTGAAGGCCGACGACGAGGTCGGCGACTGGGACGCGCGACGGCGTCGCATCACCGCCGGTCTGGAAGCCGGCGTCGACTGGGTGGTCGTCGACGAGGCGGACGTGGAGCGCGTCCGCGAACTCGGCGAGGTGAACGTCGCGGCGTTCAGCGCCGCCGGCGACAGCACGCTCGTCGACGACGCCGAGGACAACGGCGTCGACCGCATCGAGGACGCCGAAGGCGACGCCGACGAGGACGACGATCCGGACGCCATCGACGTCGAGCCCGCGGACGCGTACCTCGTCGGGAAGGGCGGCGAGGGCGACGGCACCGTGTCGCTCCCACCGGACCTCTCCGGGTCCGCGGACCTGTCGACGGTCCGCCGCGGCGCGGCCGACGGCTCGTACGTCGAGATCCGCGGGAAGGAGTACGAGGCGTTCGCGGAGGCCGCGGCCGACGCCGGCGAGTACACGCTTGTCGTCGGCGAGGACTGGACGATCATTCCCCTGGAGAACCTCATCGCGCGCATCGGGGACGAGACCACGCTCGTCGCGGGCGTGACGACCGCCGAGGAAGCACGGACGGCGTTCGAGACGCTTGAACTCGGCGCGGACGCGGTCCTCCTCGACTCGGACGACCCGGACGTCATCCGGGAGACCGTCGAGGAGCGCGACGCGACCGAACGCGAACAACTCGACCTCGCGTGGGCCGAGGTCACGGGCATCGAGCAGACCGGGAGCGCGGACCGCGTGTGCGTCGACACCGCGTCGCTGATGGACGACGACGAGGGGATGCTCGTCGGGTCGATGAGCCGCGGGCTCGTGTTCGTGCACGCCGAGACCGCCGAGTCGCCGTACGTCGCGAGTCGCCCGTTCCGCGTGAACGCGGGCGCGGTCCACGCGTACGTCCGGACGCCCGACGGCGGCACGAAGTACCTGAGCGAGCTCGGGTCCGGCGACGAGGTCCAGCTCGTGGACGCGAGCGGGGACACGCGCGAGGCGGTCGTCGGGCGCGCGAAGATCGAGCGCCGCCCGATGTTCCGCGTGGAGCTCGAACGGGACGGCGACCGGTTCGAGACCCTCCTCCAGAACGCCGAGACCATCAAGGTCCACACGCGAGAGGGCCGGACCGCGGTCACCGACCTGGAACCCGGCGACGAACTGCTCGTGTACTACGAGGACACCGCGCGCCACTTCGGCGAGGCGGTCGACGAACGCATCATCGAGAAGTAGGTCGCCTATCCCGGCGTCGACCCGTTCAGTTGTCGGCCGGGTCCTCGAACTCGTACGTGCACCACTGACAGAAGCCGTGCGCGGGTTCGACCTCGCGCCCGCAGCGCGGGCACGTCGGTCCCTCCGTGGTCTGCGTGGGGCGCTGGAGCGCCTGGACGTACGCGTCCATCATCGCGCCGAACTGGACGACCGTGATGGCGATACCGCCCCAGTCAGACATCTCTTCGCTGACCTGCTGGGCGTGCGCGAAGAGCCCGTCGAGCGGGACGTCGGCGGCGAACGCGGACTCCGGAACGAACACCGCGACCGTGGTGACGAAGAGGCCGGCGAAGAAGAGCGCGCGCACCCATCGGCGGATGAGCGCCTGGCCGAGCCCCGGCAGGAGCAGCGAGCAGATGCCGACGACGACGGCGCGCACTCGAGTACCGAGCATGCGCCGGCGTTTTCCCGCCGGGGACTTTACCGTTCGGTTTCGTCCGCTCCGGTCGACCGCCCGAGGACGGCGTCGCGGGTCAGGAGAGCGATTCGACGAGGCCGGCGAGCGTCGCCAGGTCGTACTGGCCGGGCGCGGTCGCGTCCGCCGCGTCGACGGGCGCGTACCCGATCTTCGAGCCGTAGACGGGAGCCACTGCGCGCGTGTGCCGGCCGACCTCGCCCATCGCCATCGTCGCAACCGGCTCGCCGCGCGCCGCGAACTCTCGGGTGACCGCGAGCACGTCGAGCGCGTCCGCGCGGCTCTCCGCGGTCACCGCGAGCTTCGCGACGTCCCCGTACTCGAGGCCCCCCTCGAGCGCGTCCCGCATCGCGGCCCGCGACGGCGTCCCCTCGAAGTCGTGCGTCGACGCGACGACCGCGACGTCGTGCGCCGCCGCCTCACTCACGACGACGTCCACGCCCGATGCGTCGGCCGCGAGACTCGCCAGTTCCACGTCGACCGCCTCGACCCCGTCGACGCTCGCCGCCGCCGCGAGCGACTCCAGGCGATTCCGGTCCTCGCTCGCGGTGACCGCATCCTGCTCGCTCGGCGGGACCGCCGGCCCCGCCGCACCGCCCTCCCACGCCGCACGATTCGTCGCGACCACCGGCAGCGGCCCGTCGTACTCGGCGAGCGCGGTCACCGACGGCGACACCGCACCCGCGTCCGCCGCCGCATCGACCGCATCCATCCGATACTCCACCGCATCCGCGTACTCCCGCGCCACCGCCGTCTCCGCGTCCGCGAGGTCGTCGGTCGCAGCACACAGCACGAACGACTCGAAGTCCATACACCGCCCTCCGACGAGTACGCGGGAGAAACTTCCGGTCGCGACGACACTCGCAGACCACCACACCGAACGACCGACCGCGTGGCCGATAGCTCATCGAGAAACAGCTACTGGACTCGTCGAGGAACAACTACCGGACTCGTCGAGAAACGGCCGCCTAGCGGCGGCCGTATGCTCGTGCGGGCAGTTACACCCCAGAAACGGCCGCCTAGCGGCGGCCGTATGCTCGTGCAGGCAGTTACGCTAGCCCGAGGGTATCCTCGGCTTCGAGGAGTTCGTGGTAGCGATTGCGGATGGTGACTTCGCTGATGTCCGCGACCTCGCTGACCGCGGCCTGCGTCGTCTTCTCGTTCGTGAGGAGGCTGGCGGCGTAGACGGCGGCGGCGGCGAGGCCGACGGGGGACTTCCCGGAGTGAACGCCCTTCTCCTTCGCGGTCTTCAGGAGCGAGCGCGCGCGGTGCTCGGCCTCGTCGCTGAGCTCCAGGCCGCTCGCGAACCGCGGCACGTAGCTCTCGGGGTCGGCGGGCTTCACCTGCAGGCCGAGCTCGCGGACGACGTACCGGTACGTGCGCGCGACCTCGTTCTTCTCGACGCGGGAGACCTCGCTGATCTCGTCGAGGCTCCGCGGGACGCCGGCCTGACGCGCGGCGGCGTACACCGAGGACGTCGCGACGCCCTCGATGGAGCGCCCGGGGAGGAGGTCCTCGTCGAGCGCGCGCCGGTAGATGACCGACGCGGTCTCGCGGACGTTGTCCGGGAGGCCCAGCGCGGAAGCCATGCGGTCGATCTCGCCGAGGGCCTGCTTGAGGTTGCGCTCCTTGCTGTCGCGGGTGCGGAAGCGCTCGTTCCACTTGCGGAGGCGCTGCATCTTCTCGCGCTGGCGGGAGTCCAGCGAGTTCCCGTAGGCGTCCTTGTCGCGCCAGTCGATGTTCGTCGACAGGCCCTTGTCGTGCATCGTGTTCGTCGTCGGGGCGCCGACGCGGGACTTCTCGTTCTTCTCCTGGGCGTCGAACGCGCGCCACTCGGGGCCGCGGTCGACCTCGTCGGTGTCGACGACGAGCCCGCACATGTTACAGACCGTCTCCTGGCCGTCCTGGACGACGTCGCCGTTGCATTCCGGGCAGGTGACCTGCTCGTCGTCCTGTTTCTCGTCCTCTGTGCTCGCTACTCGCGTTCGGGTTCGTGTTCGTGCGTCGGTCATGGTTGGTGCGAAGGCGGGGGCTACCGGGGGTGGGAGCGGCCGAAGGTGAAAACCCGGGCGCCCGCAGTTCCGTAACACCTTGATGCCACACGCCAGTACAAAAGGGTTTCGGAATTTTGTTCCAGAACCGGAGTAATCGTCATCGAGACCGCCGCGTGTGAACGAACAACAAAACACATAAATATCACCACGTGGTCGCCAGCGCGTCGGAACGCGGCCACCAGACCGAGCGTTCGGACGCCTCGGATTCCACCGCCGGCACCGCCCCGGGACGGGTGAGTAACGCCTATACCCACGGCGGTCCCTTTCCTCGCGTATGTTCGTCGGCGTCGGCTCAACGAACCCGGTGAAGCGCTCCGCGACAGAATCCGCGATCGGTGGGATGCCCGGCCTCAACGTCGACGCGGTCGACGTCGACAGCGGCGTCCCCGAACAGCCCCGCGGACACGCCCAGACAATCGAAGGCGCCGTCACGCGAGCGCGCCGCGCCTACGACCACGGCGGGTTCGACCTCGGCGTCGGCATCGAAGGCGGCGTCGCCGGTTTCGACGGCACCGACGGCACCTACCTCGTGATGTGGGCGGCCGTCACCGACGGCGACCGCGTCGAGACCGCGAGCGGGCCCGCGCTCAGACTCCCCGACGACGTCGCCGCACGCATCGACGCCGGCGAGGAGCTCGGCCCCGTCATGGACGACGTCTACGGCCGCGAGAGCGTCGCCACCCAGGAAGGCGCCGCCGGCGTCCTCACCGGGAACGCCGTCACGCGCACGCAGGCACTCGAGACCGCCGTCGCCGGCGCACTCGGCCCGTTCGTCACCGACGCGTACTGACCCGTCGTCGACTCCACTCGTCGCCGACCGGACTCGACACTGACCGCGGACCGACCTCCGCGCGTCTGCCTCACTGGTTCACCGTCTCCGACTCGGCCGCGTCCGGCGAGTCCGCGCTCTCCGCGACCGCCTCCGTGAGCGAGACGTTCAGGACCAGCATCGACGCGAGCCCGCCCACGACCGTGACCGCGTTCTTCACGAAGTGGTCGACGACCGCCACCGCGAGCGCGACCTCGGCCGTGATCGGCGCGGGCGTCAGTCCGACGACGAGGAGCGTGAACGCGCCCTCGTAGAGCCCGACGCCGCCGGGCGTGAGCGGGAGGACCTTCGCGAGGTTCCCGACGCTCACCGCGAAGAACGCCACGCTCAGGAGCGTCGGGACCGCGAGCGCGTCGAACGCGCCGAACGCACGCATCACGACGACCGCCGTCACGACGTCCAGCGACCAGATGAGGACCGAGTTCGCCGCGATGCTGGCGAACGCCCGCTCGTCGCTCGCGACCCGCTGGATGTCCCCGACGAACTGCTCGAGGACGCCCGCGACCATCGACACGTACGAGTCCGACGACACCCGCGAGAGCGCCGCCTGGATGCGGTTCCCGTCGCTACGCGCGGACGCGAAGATGGCGAGCACGCTCCCGACGGCGAGCACCCCCACCACGGCCGCGAGCACGACGGCGGTCCGCCCGGACCGACCCGCGTCGCCCGCGGCCGTCGCGTCACCGCCGACGACCGCCGCGAGGTCCGCCGCGTTCCCCGTGGCGACGAGCCCGACGAGGACCGCGCCGGCGAGCATCGTGATCGTGAGGAGGTCGAACACGCGCTCGACGGCGAGGGACGCGAACCCCGACGGATAGGGGACCTTCCGTCGAGCCTTCACGACGTACGCTCGCACCGCGTCACCGGCGCGAGCGGGGAACACGAGGTTCCCGGTCTGACTGATGAATATCGCGCCCGTCAGGAACCCGACGTCGCTATCGTACCCGATCTCCGCGAGGATGTCCCGGTACCGGACCCCGCGCAACGGCCACGAGAGCACGTACACGACCGCGGACGCGGCGACGAGCGTCGCGTTCGCGTTCGCCATCTTCGCGATGACCTCCGACGGGTCGAGGTAGAGGGGCATCAGGAGGAGGGCGACCAGCGTCAGTAGCGTACCGGCGACGATGCCGACGCGACGGTTCACGCGCGGCGACACCGAGAGCTCCCACCACGTCCGCAGTATCTGGCTGCCCATCCCGAAGACGTCCCTGACGAGGTCGACCTTCGTGTCGCCCTTCGGCGCCCAGTCCACGGGGAACTCCTTGACGGCCATGCCACGGCGCTGTGCTTTCACGAGCACCTCCGTGTCCCAGAACCAGTGCTGGTCCTGGACCTCGGGCATGAGCGTCGCGAGCGCGTCCCGGTCGAACGCCTTGAACCCGCACTGGTGGTCGCGCAGGTCCGAGCGGAGGAACAGCCGCGTGAGTCCGTTGAACGCGCGGCTCGGGACGCCGCGTTTCGCCGGCCGGTCGGCCTCCCGACCACTGATCCATCGGGACCCGGTGGCGACGTCGTACCCCTCGCTCCGGACCGACTCGACGAGGTCCTCCAGGTGACGCATGTCCGTCGCGAGGTCCGTGTCGAAGTACACGAGCGTGTCGCCGTCGGCCGCCTCGAACGCGCGTTCGAGCGCGCCGCCGCGACCGAGGCGTTCGTCGGCGTGGAAGTGCCGGACGCGGTCGTCGGCCGCTGCCATCTCGTCGGCGATCTCGGGCGTGGCGTCGTCGCAGCCGTCCTCCGCGACGATGACCTCGTAGGCGCCCTCGGGGAGGAACTCTGCGAGCGTCGCGAGCGTCGTCTCGACCGTGTTCCGGATGGTCGCCGCCTCGTTGTAGGCGGGGAGGACGACGCTCACCTCGACCGACACGCTACTCATTGGGTTCGTATCGGCAAGCCGCCGGTAAGAAGTTTCTGAACCGACACGGGGCCGCGAACGACGCGGCCCTCACGGGTGCTCGCGCTCGGTACGACCGCGTTAACCGGTCGTACCAACGGGCCGCGGCGAGGGGTTCGAGAGCGGTCCTTGCCGCTCGAGAACCGCAAGCAAGCGTCGGATTAACCACCCGTACCAAACCCCCTAAGGGCGAACGAGCCGTCGGTGGATGTATGAGCACGAGTGCCGCGGCGACGACCGACCTCTCGGACAAGCAGTGCCGGATACTCGAGTACCTCCGCGAGAAAGCTGAGATGAAGACGTACTTCAAGTCCCGCCTCATCGGGCAGGACCTCGACATGACCGCGAAGGAGGTGGGGACGAACATGACCGCCATCGCCGGCGGCGACTTCGACGTGGACGTCGAGAAGTGGGGGTACTCCTCGTCGACGACGTGGAAGGTGACCGTCTGAGACGGTCGGGTCCTCCATCGGGTCGACGCTATCGACCCCTGCCGCCATCGACCTGTCATCCGCCGTGGTCTCGTCGGGCCGTGACACCCCGACGAGGCCGACCGGGCCGTTCGCGCCCGCTTGCGACCCCTTCTGGCCCCTTCGCCGGGGCATCGCTCCGTTCTTCGGTCACACAGTCCCTATTTGAACGCGCCGAATCGTGCCAAACGTTGCCACGCACCGAACGGTTTATGATGAATGTTGATGAAAGACTACTCGTCATGACCGCGACCCTTCGGGTGTACCACAGAGCGTACACGCCCATCTCCAAGCCCCTGAACGAGATCGTCGCCGCGGCACGCACGCTCGACACGACCGGGAAGGTCGACGCCTGCACGTTCACCGAATGGCCCACCACCGTCGCCCTCGACAGCGACTGCGAACCCGTCCGCCTCTACGAGACGCTCACCGACTGGGCCGAGTCCGAACCCGTCGACCCCACCACGCCGTTCCGCATCCACACCCGAACCAATCCCGTCACCGACACCGAGCAAGCGATTCTCCACACGCCCGTCGTCTACCTCACGCTCGAACGCGACGGCGACCTCGCCGGCGTCGCCCCGTGCACGCTCCCCGACGGCACCCACGTCACCGCCCGGGACTTCCTCGACGCCATCCAGGACGGCGACGACCCGCTCGACGACCGCAGCATCGACGCCATCCCCGCCTGAATCCCAGCGAACCACAGTCGACGGCATCCCCCGCCGGTTCCGCATCGCAGCATCGACGCCATCACCCCCCGGACCCAGCGACCGCTACGCATCACCGACCACAGACGTCACCGCGAGAACGAGTTCTCAGCCGTCGAACGTCACCAGGTCCGCCGCCTCCCGCGCCAGCTGGACCGCGCGCTCGTCGAAACTATCCGCGTACCCGACGACGAGCATCAGGACCGTCTCCGGCGTCGCGACCGCGTACCCGTCCTCGCGCGACAACAACCCCGCCGCCTCCAGCTCGCCCGCGTACTTGCTGACCGTCGGCCGCGACACCCCGAGTTCGGTCGCCAGCTCCGACGCCGACGCCGACGGATCCGCGAGCAACGTCACGAGCATCCCACGGGGCGTCTCCCGACGCAGGTACCCGAGCGCTCGCATCTCGAACTCCGAGAACTGCCCGCCGGGATACAACCGCTTGTAATCCCCGTCACGATACACCGTCACCCGCCCCTCGTCGACGAGCTGGCGGACGTGATGCTGCGTCTCGCCCGTCCCCAACTGGAGGTCGTCCCGGACCTTCGAGAAGTGCGCACCGGGCGTCGTCGACAGGTAGCCCGTGATGGCATCGCGAACGTCGCTCTCCGTGGCGTCCGCCGACGAGTCCGCGTCGGAGAACTTCGCGAGCGGACTCGCCGCCCCGAGCGCAGCGAACCGCTTGAGGGTCGCGCGCTTGCGCTCGTCGACGCCATCCTGATCGGTCATCTATCGGATGCACGTATCACGTCGAAGAATAAAACCGCTTCGCCTGGAAGTGCGGCCGGTTCCGGCACCGCCGAACCGACGTCAGTCCGACTGCGAGTCGCTCCCGTCCTCCATCTGCTCGTCCGCGGGATTGAACTCGTCTTCCATCTCCGCGATGACCTCGTCGGGGTCGGATATCTGCGCGGGATCCTCGCCCTCCTTGATCGCTTGCGCTTGCTCCTCCATCGCCTCGACGTCCGGCTCGCCTTCCTTCTCGATCTGCCCGATGATCTCGTCGATGTCGTCGAGTCCGAGGATCTCGCGCGTCTCCGAGTCGAAGTCCTGAGTCTCGAGCTTCTCGTCGCCGACCTTCACGTCGCTCCCGGTGAGGTGCTTGCCGTACCGGCCGAGCATGCTCGACAGCTCCTGGGGGAGGATGAACGTCGTCGACTCGCTCTGCCCGATGTTCTCGAGGGATTCGAGGCCCTTGTCGATGATGGCGCGTTCGCCCATCGCTTCCGCGGACTTCGCGCGGAGGACGGTCGAGATCGCGTCACCCTGCGCTTCGAGGATCTGGCTCTGCTTCTGCCCTTGCGCGCGGATGATGTCGGACTGCTTCTCACCCTGCGCTTCCTCGATCGCACTGCGGCGCTCACCCTGCGCTTCGAGAATCATCGCACGGCGACGGCGCTCGGCGGACGTCTGCTGCTCCATCGCCTGCTGGACGTCCTTCGAGGGGTTGACCTCGCGGACCTCGACGGATTCGACGCGGACACCCCACTCGTCGGTGGGTTCGTCGAGTTCCTTCCGGATGCGCGCGTTGATCTCCTGGCGCTTGTTGAGCGTGTCGTCGAGCTCCATGTCGCCGATGACGGCGCGGAGCGTGGTCTGTGCGAGGTTCGAGACGGCCTTCTTGTAGTCGTCGACCTCGAGGAACGCCTTCTTGGCGTCCATGACCTTGATGTAGACGACGGCGTCGGCGGTCACGGGCGAGTTGTCGCGCGTGATCGCTTCCTGGCGCGGGACGTCGAGCGTCTCCGTCCGCATGTCGAACGTGTACGTCTTCGACACGAACGGCGTGACGAAGTTGACACCCGGGTCCAGGAGCTTCTGGTACTTCCCGAATCGGGTGTACGCTCGCTTCTCGTATGCCTGTACGATCTGCACGGAGCTTGCGAGGGCCGCGATCGCCAGTACGAGGACGATGACGACGAGCAGCAGCACTATCGTGCCGCCGACACCCTGCAGTGGTATCAGTACCATAGTTCGACGTTAGATGGACGAGCAAAAAGCCTTCCTGTTTGTTAAATAACTAAACGAGGCTGATATTGGCTACGCGCGTTCCGTCTCTGTCTCCGTCTCGGAGTCGTCTCGGTCGCGAGACGACTCCGAATCCGACACGTCGCCCGACGACTCTTCCGCCTCCGCAGGGTCGTCGTCGCGTCCCCCGTCGCTCGACTCCGCAGTCTCCTCGTTCGTCGACCCAGCAGCTTCCTCGCGGCCGCGAGCGAGCTCGCGGTCGATGCTGTCCTCACGGACCGCGTCCAGGGACTCCACCGTCAGGACGTTCCCACCGCCGGGGTCGGTGACGATGACCTCGGTCCCCTCCTCGATGTCGCCGTGCCGCGACCGCGCTCGATAGTTCGGGTCGAACCCACCGCCCTCGGCCAGTCGAACCGCACCGCCGCGCGCCGTGATCTTCTCGGTGACGACCGCCGTGACGCCAGACAGGTCGTCGGAGTCGCTCGTCTGCCCGCGGTCCGGGCCGTTGTAGAGGTCCATCTCGCGGAACGCGAAGTACGCGAACACCCCGAACGCGACCGTCATCAAGGTCAGTACGATGACGCTCGTGAACGCACCGCCGAGGAGGACACCGACGAGTCCCGAGAGGAACAGCGCCACGCCGACGACGACGAACTGCGCACCCGGGATCACCGCCTCGGCGAGCATCAGTCCCGCACCCGCGAGTACCAGCAGCAGCGGTAATCCCAGTCCCAGCAGAGGGTCAGCCATACCCGAACGTTGGCAGGCGCGCCGATTAAACCTTGTGCGCTCCCGGGGGACGCCCGTCCGTCGCCGTCAGATGCTGAGAACGAGGACGACGACGAGTGCGAGCACCGAGACGACGCCGAGGACGACGAACGCGGCGTTCTCGGCGTCCACGTGCTGGGGTTCTATCGGGTCGTCGCCCGACGGATAGTCGGGTTCGTCGTCGGTGACCTCCGCCAGGTCGTCCGCGACCGCCTGCCGGAGTTCGTCGTCGACGGCGCCCTCTCGCTCGGGCGCGTCCGGCGGCACGGGCTCGTTCAGGTCGCGGGGCACGCCGACCGTCGAGTCATCGTCGTCATCGCCCGTTCGCCCCCAGGAATCGCCGTCGTCCTCGCGCGACTGGCCGCTGGCGTCCGCGTTCCGGTCGCCCGTGGACGTCTCGTCGGTCATGTCCGACTATAGCGCGCCGAGGTGCAAAAACCGACGGGTCCGTACGCGGGTCGTCAGCTCTCCGGCAGGTCACGTCGCTCGCGGCGGATCTCGCCCTCGTAGACGACGCCGCGTTCGGCGTCGAGCGTGACCATCGCTCCCTCGAACGCTCGACCGACGGCCGCACCGCTCACCATCGGGATGCCGACCTCGCGAGCGACCATCGCGGGGTAGCCGGTCATCCCGGAGCGCGCGTCGACGATGCCCGCGAGCTTCGAGATGTCGCCGTCGAACTCGTCGTCGAAGTCCGCGTCGAGCGCGACGATGGCGCCCTCGGGGACGGCCGCGAGGTCGCCGTCCTCGACGTGATGGAGCGGCCCGACGCCGTACCCGGAGACGACGCCGCGACCGGCCGCGAGCGTCTCCGCGGCGATGTGCACCTTCAGGACGTTCGTCGTCCCCATCCCCTCGACCTCGGTCATCATCCCGGAGAGGACCACGACCGTGTCACCGCTCTCGGCGACGCCCGCGTCGAGCGCCGCCTGCACGGCGTTCCCGATGACGTCGTCCGCGCCCTTCACGCCGAGCGGCGCGTACTCCGCGTGCACGCCCCACGAGAGCGCGAGCTGGCGTCGCACGTCGTCGGTCGTCGTCGCCGCGACGATTGGGACGTTCGGCCGGTACTTCGCGGTCTTCAACGCCGTGTACCCGGACTCGGTCCCGGCGACGATGGCGGTCGCACCGAGGTCTCGTGCGAGGTATCGCGCGGACCGCGCCAGCGCGTCCGTCCGGGACTCCTCGGCACCCGGGACGCGACGCTCGTTCGTCTCGTCGTACTCGGCGTCGCCCTCGACCTGCCGGATGATACTGTCCATCGCCGACACCACCTCCACGGGGTGGTCGCCGATCGCGGTCTCCGCGGAGAGCATCACCGCATCGGTGCCGTCGAGGACGGCGTTCGCGACGTCGCTCGCCTCCGCGCGCGTCGGCCGGCGCTCGTGGACCATCGAGTCGAGCATCTCCGTCGCGGTGATGACGGGCGTGCCCGTCTGCTGGCAGCGCCGGATGATGCGCTTCTGGATCATCGGGACCTTCTCCATCGGGAGCTCCACGCCGAGGTCGCCGCGCGCGACCATGATACCGTAGGCGGTGTCGATTATCTCCTCCAGGTTGTCGACGGCACCTGCCCGTTCGATCTTCGCGACGATGGGGATGTCCGCGCCGAACTCCTCGAGGACCTGCGAGACCTCGAGGACGTCCGCGGCGTCGCGGACGAACGACGCGGCGACGAAGTCGACGTCGTGCTCGGCGGCGAGCCGGAGGTCCTCGCGGTCCTTGTCGGTGACGACGTCGAGGTCGAGGTCGACGCCGGGCGTGTTCACGCCCTTCCGGCTCGCGAGCTCCCCGCCGTCGTCCACGTGGGCGTGCACGCCGTCCGCGTCGACGCGCGTGACCGTCGTCTCGATGCGACCGTCGTCGAGCAGGACCTTGTCGCCGACCGCGACGCCCTCCAGGTCGTAGGAGAGCCCGACGACGTCGGGCGTGGCGGTGTCGCCTTCGACGAACGTGACCTCGCTGTCGGTGTCGAGGTGGATGGGGTCGTCCAGCGGCGCGGTTCGTACTTCGGGGCCCTGCATGTCGACCATCGTCGCGAGCGGGACGTCGGTCTCCTCGTCGACCGCTCGCACCGTCTCGACGATCTCCGCGCGCGACTCGAGCGTGCCGTGACTGGAGTTGACGCGCGCGACCGACATGCCGGCCTCGCAGAGGTCGCGTACCGTCCGTCGGTCGGCCGACGCCGGGCCGAGCGTGCAGACGATCTTGGCTCTTCGCATACCTGCCGGTTCTGTGGCACCGGCCAAAAGCCTTCGCGATTAACTAACTTTCGAGTAGTTACGTTCGCGGCCGCGGTCGCCCGAACCCCGGCGTTCGTAAGGCTCCGGGCCGGCGCTTGGAGTATGAACGGTTCACCGACGGTCCTCGTCGTCGGCGGTGGCGCGACCGGAACCGGGGCCGCACGCGACCTCGCGAACCGCGGCGTCGACGTCGCGCTCGTCGACCGCGGCGGCCTCGGGAGCGGGACGTCCGGTCGCTCGCACGGCCTCCTGCATAGCGGCGCCCGGTACGCCGAATCCGACCCGGTCGGCGCCGAGGAGTGCATCGAGGAGAACCGCGTCCTCCGCGAGATAGCCGGCGCGTGCGTCCGCGACACCGGCGGGCTGTTCGTCGAGCTCGCCGCTGACGACCCGACGTACTTCGACGCGAAGCGCGCGGCCTGCGAGGACGTCGGCATCCCCACGACGGTCCTCGACGCCGACGAAGCCCGCGAACGCGTCCCCGGCCTGAGCGCGGACGTCGAGCGAGCGATGGCGGTCCCGGACGGCGTCGTCTATCCGTCGCGACTCGTCGCCGCGAACGCCGCCGCCGTCGAAGCGGCAGGCGGCAGCGTCCACCCGCACGCCCCCCTCGATGCCCTCGCAGTCGAGGACGGCCGCGTGGTCGCCGCCGACCTCGGCGGGCGCGTCGACGCGACCGTCGAGCCCGAGTTCGTCGTGAACGCCACCGGCGCGTGGGCCGGCGACGTCGCCGCGATGGCGGGCGTGGACGTCGCGATGGCGCCCTCGCGCGGCGCGATGCTCGCCGTCGACCACGGCGACCTCGGCCCCGTCCTGAACCGCTGTCGGGACCCCGACGACGGCGACATCGTCCTCCCCCACGGCGACGAGGTCGTGCTCGGCACGACGAGCGTGCCCGTGGACGACCCGGACGAGTACGAGCACGCGGACTGGGAGCTCGACCGGTGCATCGAGGAGTGCGCGGCGATGCTCCCCGCGGTCGCGGACGCCGACGTCACCCGCACGTGGTGGGGCGTCCGCCCGCTGTACGCGCCCGACGAGGCCGACAGCGACCGGAGAGGCATCTCGCGCGGGTTCTTCGCGCTCGACCACGCCGACGACGGCGTCGCGAACCTCGCGACCATCGTCGGCGGGAAGCTCACCACGTACCGGCGGATGGCCGAGGCGACCGCTGACATGGTCGCCGACCGCCTCGGCGTCGACGAACCGTCGATGACCGCGAGCGTCCCCCTCCCCGGCGCGGACGACCCCGACCGCCTCGACGCGTTCGTCGACCGGTACGACGCCCGGAACCCCGCGGACGCGAACCTCGACCCCGCGCGGTAACGACTCCATCCGACGGGCCCCGTCTCTCGTGCGGACGCGGGGAGCCCGGATTGGCCGCTCGGTCGACCGCCGCCCGTCCGCCGTCGCTCCCATCGGTTGCTACGAGCACGACGTCGTACAGTCTAACACGAACCACGACCACGCGCAAAAAAGCGACCCTCGACGCGGCCCGGGGGACGACCTCAGCGGACCGTCGTCCCCGGGACCGAGTCGCCGTGGGTCGTCAAGAGGTCCGCGTCCTCGCCCGCGGCGAGCACCATCCCGTTCGACTCGACGCCGAACAGCTCGTTCTTCTCCATGTTCGCCACGACGACGACCTTCGTGCCGGGAAGCTCGTCGAGGTCGTGGAGTTGCTTGATGCCCGCGACGACCGTCCGGGTCTCCGCGCCCAGGTCGACGTCGAGCTTCGCGAGCTTGTCCGCGCCCTCGATGCCCGCAGCCGACTCGATGCGGCCGACTCGGAGGTCCATCGCCTGGAAGTCCTCGAAGCTGATACGGTCCTCGTTCAGGGGTTCGATGTCGTCGCTCACGTCCCCAGCGTCGTCCCCCGTGGAGTCGTCGCTTTCGGTTGCGGCCGCATCGTCATCGTCGGCAGCGTCGTCCCCGTCGGCGTCAGCGTCCCCGTCGTCCGCGCCAGCGTCCCCGTCGTCGGCCGCGGCGACCTTCTCCGCGAGCTTCGCCTCCAGCTCCTCGACGCGCTCGTCCTCGACCTGCTCGAAGAGCTCGTCCGGTTCGCCGAACGAACCCGGGGGGTCCTGCGCAGCGTCCAGCTCGACCGCGTGGACGTCCGCGTCGGCGCCGAGCTGGGCGAACGCGCGCTCGGCCTTCTCCGGCATGAACGGCTCCGAGAGCACCGCGACCGCCTTCGCGACCTGCACGCAGTCTCGGATGACCTGCGCCTGCTCGTCGCCGCCGTCCTCGAGCTTCCAAGGCTCGTGCCGCTGGATGTACTCGTTCCCGAAGCGCGCCAGGCGAACGCCAGCCTCGCTCGCTCCGCGGAGGTCGTACTCGTTCACCGCGGTCCGGAACTCGTCGACGGCCTCGTCGATGCGCGCCGCGACGTCCTCGCTCACGTCCGCGTCCGGCGTCCCGTCGAAGTTCCGCGCCGCGAACAGGAGGCTCCGGTAGAAGAAGTTCCCGACCGTCCCGACGAGCTCGCCGTTCACGCGCTCCGCGAACCGCTCCCACGAGAAGTCGAGGTCCTGCTGGAAGCCACCCATCGTCGTCAGGTAGTACCGGAGCAGGTCCGGATGGAACCCCTCGTCGAGGTACTCGTGCGCCCAGATCGCGCGATTCCGACTCGTCGACAGCCCCTTCCCGTTTATCGTGACGAACCCGGTCGCACACACCGCTCGCGGCGTCGTGTACCCCGCGACGCGGAGCATCGCCGGCCAGAAGATGGTGTGATGCTGGATGATGTCCCGCCCGATGACGTGGATTATCTCGCCGTTCCCCGCCGCACCGGCGGCCGCGTCCGGTTCGCCGTCATCGTCGACCGCCTGGGGCTTCCACACCTCCTCCCAGTCGTACTCGTCCGCACCGACGCGCTCCGAGTACTGCTTCGTCGACGAGACGTACTCGATGGGCGCGTCCACCCACACGTACAGGACGAGTTCCTCCTCGGCGCCCGGGTAGTCGATACCCCAGTCCATGTCCCGCGTGATACACCAGTCCTGGAGGCCGTTCTCGATCCACTCCCGGGGCTGGTTCCGGGCGTTGCTCGTCCCTTCGAGCCCGTCGAGGAACTCCGTGAGGTAGTCGCTGAGTTCGCTCACCGCGAAGAACTTGTGCTCGCGGTCGCGGTACTCCGCGGCGTTCCCCGTGATCGTGCTCGTCGGCTCCTCGATCTCGCCGGGTTCGAGGTGTCGGCCACAGCCCTCGTCGCACTCGTCCCCTCGCGCCGTCTCCCCGCAGTACGGGCAGGTGCCGCGGACGTAGCGGTCCGGGAGCGGCTGGTCCTCTGCCGGGTCCCACGCGACCTTGATCTCCTTCTCGTACACGTACCCCTCGTCCTCGAGGGTGGCGACGATGTCCCGCGTGATCTCGGCGTTCGTCGCGTCGTGCGTATGCCCGTAGTTGTCGAAGTCGACGTTGAACCGCGGGAACGTCTCCTCGTACTGCTCGTGGTACTCCATCGCGAAGTCCTCGGGGTCGATACCCTGCTTCTCGGCACCCACCGCGATGGGCGTGCCGTGCATGTCGCTCCCGCAGACGTACGCGGTCTGCTGGCCGAGCTTACGGAGCGCTCGATTGTACGCGTCCGCGGCCGTGTAGCCCCGCAGGTGGCCGATGTGGAGGTCGCCGTTCGCGTACGGCAACCCGCACGTCACCACCGCCGGCTCGTCGGTCGGATACTCGTCGCTACTCATACATCTGCCTCCGGTCGGTGCGGGCCTAAAACCCGCCGGTTCGTCCGTGCGTGCATGCGTGCTGGTCGCTTCGCTTGGCGGTCGTCGTGGAGTCGTCGAGCGGGACGTGGTCGAGGTGGCCGGGTTTCCGGGCGCGGGAGAACGAGACCCCGGTTCGGGGCGAGTCGCCCTATGACGGGCGAGCCGCGGCCGTCCGCGCCGGCGCTGTCGCTCGGGGCGAGCGCATACGCCGGTTGTCGGGGACGACCGCAATCACGGTTGGCCGTACTACGCTGGTGAATAAAAAGCACGCGGTTGCACGAGACGGGTTCCCACGACGTGAACCGTGCACGCGACCGATTCCCACGTCGTGAACCGTGTGGACTACTTGACGCTGATGCCGCCGAACGCGACGGCGCCGGTGACGACGAGGTCGGGCGTCTGGCCGTCGCGAGCGAGCGGTGCGCGCGGCCGTTCGTCGGTGACGGCTCCGAACAGCGGGAGGGCGTCGACCTCGACCACCCAGTCCTCGGGGACGTACACCTCGGCGCCGCCGAAGACGACGAGCGCGTCGACCTCGCTGGGTTTCGCGCTCGCGACGTCGCGGAGGTCGAGTTCCGCGCCGCCGAACGCGACCGCGAGGGCCGCGGACCGGAACCGCTCGCCGACGGGACGACGCTCGACGCCACCGAACACCGCGACGAGGTCGAGGTTCTCCTTCAGCACCGACGGGTCGGGGCGACGCGTCCGCGACAGGAGGATGGTCAGGCCGCCGACGACGACGAGCACGGGCCAGTACGTCTCGGCGAACGCGTCGGTGATGACGTCGAGGGCGAGCAGCTGGACGCTCCCAGCGACGAGGATCAGGAGCACGGGCCCGGTGAGGTTCCGGAACCCGCTCTTCACGACGGCGTACGCGCCGACGAGGACGAACAGCGACGGAACGAACTGGACGAGCGACTCGGTCTCGAACGTGCCCGTGGTGCCGAGGAGGAGGAGCACGCCGAGGACGACGACGACGCCGCCCAGTACCGACCGGTTGGTGACACGAAGGTTCATGCTAGACAGACGACGTTCGACACGATAAAGCGAGACCCCGGACGCCAGCCGGCGAGAATCGGCAGCCGTCGTTCGGATACGACGCGCGAATCGACCGCTCGCCGGGCGCCGTGACCCGTCGCCTCACACGACTGCCAGGACCGCTTCCGCACCGGCGGCCCACAGCACCAGACGACCGACGCTCCCCGCGAACGTCGCGAGCGCGAACTTCAGGTAGTCCTCCTCCAGCACCGAGAACGCGTAGATGGAGAGCGTGTCCGGGAACCCCGGCACGCACAACGCCATCGCCAGCCCGATGTAGCCGTACGTCTGGGCGAGTTCGACGGTCTTGTTCTCGCTCCACTCGACGACGTTGAACCGCGACCGTCGGAGCGCGGAGATGACCGGGCCGGATTCCTTGGCTTCCTGCCCGAGGTGGAACGCGAAGAGACTCCCGGCAGCCTTCCCGAGGCCGCTCACGACGATGATCGCGGAGAGCTCGCCCCAGTACCCGACGCCGAGCTGGAGCGGAGCCGCGAGCACGACCTCGCTCGGGAGCGGGAGGACGAACGCGATGAGAAAGGAGTACACCGCGATGATGCCGAGGCCCACCCAGCCCGTCGCCGTCTCCACGAGCACCCGCAGCCAGTGGAAGTCAAGCAACCCACCGGACCCGCCGTCGCCCGCTGTCGTCCCCGTGGACGTCGCGTTCGCCGCCGCCTCCTGGCCACCGAACGACGCGACCGCGTCCGGACCGACCGACCCGACCGCGTCCGTACCGACCGACCCGAGCGCATCCATCCCGGTCGCGCGACTCGCGCCCGCGACCACGTCGACCAGCGCGTCGACGCCCACTCCAGGCGCGCTCGCCGGCATCGACGCTATCGAGGGAAGCGTTTGGAGGGTGCGAGCGGCGTGAACCGACGCATCGGCGACTGCAAGCGCGGGGTCTACCACGACTTGTCCCGACGGTCGCGCGGGACGAAACCTAAGCCTTGTCCTCTCGACCGACCACCCGCGAGCGACCACGTCCACGCCGTACGCGGGGCATCAGAAAGACGCCGTTCTCAGCCGCCGTCGGCCGCGAGCGTCGCCGTCACCGCCTCCACGTCCGCGGCGAACGACGTCAGCATCTCCCGCGTGACGTGGGGCATGCAGACGACGCGAAGCTCGTCGTCGCTCGTCCGGGAGAGCCGCCAGCCCCGGTCCCGGAGCGCCTCGAACGCGGCGTCGTCGATCGCCGCGGCGACCAGCGGGAGCTCGGGGTCGACGACGTCCAGCCCCGCGTCGTCGAGCGCGTCCGCGAGCCACTCCGCGTTCGCCTGCTGACGCTCGTACTCCTCGCGGTACCCGTCGGGCCAGAGTTCCGTCATCGCAGCGTGCGCGCTCGCCACGCCGGCACCCGACCGCGTGCCCGTCAACGTCGCCTGCGACGTCGACTCCAGGTAGGGCGTGTCCACCGCGAGCGCGTCGAACAACGCCGGGTCGCGAGCGAGCAACCCGCCAGCGGGAATCGCGGCCTGCCCCACCTTGTGCGGGTCGATCGTCATCGTGTCCAGTGACGCGTCCGCGAAACTCCACTCGTGGTCGGCGAACGGTAACACGAACCCACCCCACGCCGCGTCGACGTGCATGAGCGCGCCGTACTCCGACGCCACCGCCGCCAGCTCCGGGATGGGGTCGACGCGCCCGTACTCCGTCGACCCGGCGACCCCCACCACGAGCACGGTATCCTCGTCGCAGAACCGCTCGACAGCACCGACGTTCGCCCGCAGGTCCTCGCGCAGTGGCGTCACTCGGAGTTCGACGCCGAGGACGTCGGCCGCCTTCTTGAACGAGAAGTGCGCGCTCTCGGGCACGACGACGTTCGGCGTCTGCGTCACGCACCGGTTCCGCGCCATCCGTACCGCCTGAATGTTCGCCTCCGTCCCACCCGACGCGACGTATCCGGCGGGGTCCTCGATCTCCGCGACCTCGCCGAGCATCCGCACGACCTCGTCTTCGAGGTCGGAGACGGTCTGGTACGTCGCCGGGTCACCGGGGTTCGTCGCCAGGAACTCGTCTGCGGCCTCGCGAGCGACGGGGTGCGGTTCGGTACACATCGACGACAGCACCCGGTCGAACTCCTGTGGCTGGCCGCGCATACCAACACGTTCGTCGTGGAGAGTTTATCTGTTGTGTTTCGAGAAATCGCCACCGCGACGTCGCTTCGAGCACGAGCCACAGCGCCACGCAATCACCAGCGGTCGTGAAGAAGGAACGGACGCCGCGGCGCTGTCCGTAATCGAGTCGCTGCCGCGGACTAGACGAGTGGGACGCCCGCGTATCCGACCGTCGCGACGTCTCCCACGGGTACGATCGCGCTGGTGTTGGCGTTGGCGGTCGGTCCGAGCGTGGTCCGCATCACGACCTCGCCGTTCGAGCCGTACATCGCGAGGTTGATCGCGCCACCGATACCGGTCTCGGGCTTCGGAACCGGCTCGTAGGAGACGTTGAGCTCCCGGCCGCCGCTCGCGGTGACGTAGATGCTCTCGCCCGCGCTGAAGTTCGCCGGGAGCGTCGTGTACGCGACACCGCGCCCGGCCTGGGGGGAGAGGACGACCTGCGTCCCCGCGGCGACCGTGTCACCGCCCTCGTGCGTTACCTTCAGGACGCTGCCGTTGTACTCGTAGTCGAGGTCGACGGTCGTCGCCTGCTGGCGGGCGGTCGACACCCACGCGGGCGTCGACGCGTCCACGCCACCGACCTTCGCGAGTTCGAACTCGAACGAGCTGGTCGCGTTCCCGTACTGCGCCTCCTGGACCGCCGAGACGGAGAGTTCGTGGAGCCGGCCGTCCGGGTTCACGACGAACCGGCCGTCGAAGGACGTGATAGCCTGTGCACCGCGGACGCTTGCCGGCTCGGACGCGACGTACTCGATGCGCGTCTCGCCGTTCTCCTGGAACGTCCGGTTGACGGTGAAGTTCCCGAGGCGGACGTACTGGATGAGTTGCTGCGTGTAGTTCAGCGACTGCGGGCTACCGTCGACGCGGTAGTCGCTGTAGACGGTCCGGGTCTCGTTCCCGCTCTCCGTGAGCACCCACGTGTCGTTGACGAACGCGCGCGTCGTCGAGTTCCCGCGGCTCGTCCGCGTGTCGTACTCGTAGATGGTGTCGCCGTTCTCCGCGACGCGCTGGACGCCGTCGCGCTGGAGCGACAGCAGTCCCGAGGAGTTCTGCGTGGTCTCGACGCGGTAGCTCGTCCCCGAGAGCGACCCGAAGTGCGCGGAGAGCAGTCGAGTGGCGTTGACGCCGTTCGCGGACATCCACGGTTCCGTGTCGATGCCTTCGAGGGCGTCGCCGCCGTCGCCACCGTCACCGCCGTCGCCGCCGTCGGTGGTCGTCACCGGGTCGGTCGTCCCGTTCGTCGTCGGTGCCGTCGACGTGGTCTGCCCGCCGCTACACCCGGCGAGCGCGACCATCGCGACGACCGCGACGACGAGGAGGGTTCTCGATGTATCCATGTATGCTACGGTCCCCTCGGTAGGTAAGTATCTCTTGGTTCGGCGCAGGAATCGGGGGAGGTGTCGACCGCGGCCGGCCCCGACTCCGGACGTGGTCGCCCCTCTCTTTCCGGACGACCTGCCGGTAGAATCAACTGGCCGGGGAGGCTACTCGAAGCGAACGATGGGAATCTTCGGACGCGCGAAGCGACGGGTCGACGCCGTCGAGTCACGGGTGAACGAGCGCCTGCCGTCGTCCCTGAAGGTCGGCTTCCTGACGCTGTACCTCCACACGGACCGCGGGAACGCGCTCGTGGACGCGATCGCCGCGCGCGGGCCGTGGCGGCGCTGGCACGACGTCGGCGTCGCGGTCCTCGCGCTCGTGATGGCGAGTGGACTCGGAGCCATCGGCTGGGTCGCGGTCGCGGTGGCGACGCGAGACGTGCAGGCGACGGCGGCGAACCAGGCGAACAACGTCCTCGCGATCCCGGGCGTGAACGACTTCATGCCGGTCGCCGCGACCGGGTACGTCGTCCTCGCGCTCCTCGTCGCGACCGTCGTCCACGAGGGCGGGCACGCCATCGGATTCCGGACCGAGGGCGTCGACCTCGACGAGCTCGGGGTCGCACTCCTCTTCGGTGTCCTCCCGATCGCCGCGTACGCGAAGCCCGCGACGGACCTGGACGGCGTCTCGCCGCGCGGTCGACTCCGTGTGTTCGCCGCGGGCGTCGCGAACAACGTCGCCGTCACCGCGCTCGTCGGCGTCGGCTTCCTCGTCGTCGGCGTCGACGCCATCGCGGAGGCGTACCTGACGTACTTCGGGTGGCTGTACACGACCGCGGCCGCGCCGACGGCCGCCGACGTCGCGAGCCTCGGCGTCGCCGCGAACGCGCTCTTCTGGACGGGGTTCCTGAACGCGAACCTCGCGGTCCTGAACGCCCTCCCGATCTGGCCGTTCGACGGCGGGCAGGTCGGTCGCGTCGTCGTCGAAGGCGCCGCGGACGCGCTCGGCGTCGACGACCTCCGCGCGGTCTGGGTCGGGGCGAGCGCCCTCACCGCGAGCGTCGTCGCGTTCGTCGTCGTCGGCCCCGTCCTCCTCTGAGGCGAGCCTCGCCGTTCGACGACGAAGCGAGGGACCGGTGGTCGAACGCGAGCGCTCGGAAGGAAGCGGGCGACTGTCGGGTCAGCGGACGTCGTCGAGGAGGAGCTTCTGTTCGACGCGCTTGACCTCGTGCTGGACGTCGCGGACGGCGTCGATGTTCGCGGAGATGCTCGACACGCCCTCGTTCACGAGGAACTGCACCATCTCGGGCTTCGAGCCGGCCTGCCCGCAGATGGAGGTGGCGACGTCGTACTCGCGGCACGTCTCGATCGTCGACCCGATGAGCTCCAGGACCGCGGGGTGGAGTTCGTCGAAGCGACTGGCGACGCGACCGTTGTTCCGGTCGACCGCGAGCGTGTACTGCGTGAGGTCGTTCGTCCCGAAGCTCGCGAAGTCGATGCCTTGCTGAGCCATCTCCTCGACGCACAGCGCGGAACTCGGCGTCTCGATCATCACGCCCCACTTGCGCTTGCTCGGGTCGATACCGGCTTCGACCATGAGCTGTTTCGCGCGGACGACGTCCTCGGCGTCGTTCACGAGCGGCAGCATGAGCTCGACGTTGTCGTACCCCATCGACCAGAGGCGTCGGAACGCCTCGAGTTCGTGCTTGAACGTCTCGGGGTTCTCGATGCTCCGCCGGATGCCACGGTAGCCGAGCATCGGGTTGTGCTCCTCGGGTTCGTCACCGCCGCCCTGGAGCTGTCGGAACTCGTCGGTCGGTGCGTCCAAGGTGCGGACGCGGACGGGTCGCGGGTAGAACTCCTCGGCGACGCGCTGGATGCCGTCGATTATCTCGTCGACGTACGCTTCGACGCCGTGGTCGGCCACGTATCGCTCCGGCGTCTTGTTCGTCGACATGATCATGTGCTCCATCCGCAGGAGGCCGACGCCGTCCGCGCCGGTCGCGGCGGCGCGTTCCCCGGCTTCCGGGATGGAGACGTTCACCTTGACCTCGGTCGCGGTCATCGGTTTGACCGGCGACTGCGGGCGGACCTCCTCGACGGGTTCGCGCTGCTCGTCGTCGGTCTCGACCGTGCCGGCGCGGATGGTGCCCTTGTCGCCGTCGATGGTGACGAGCTGGCCGTCGGAGAGCGTCGTGGACGCGTCGCCCGCGCCGACGACCGCCGGGACGCCGAGCTCCCGCGAGACGATGGCGGCGTGACTCGTCATCCCGCCCTCGTCGGTGACGATACCGCCGGCGCGCTTCATCGCCGGCACCATGTCCGGCGTCGTCATCTCCGTGACGATGATGTCGCCCTCCTCGACCTTGTCGAGCTGGTCGAGCTTCTTCACGATGCGGGCCGCACCGCTCGCGATACCGGGACTGGAGCCGAGGCCGGAGACGAGCACGTCGCCGCTCCCGCCGTCGGCCGTCGTCCCGTTCGGACTGCCGTCGTCGGCGCTCACGCTCACGTCCGCGTCGACGCGCGTGTCGCCCACGTCCTCCGCGTCGTCCGCGATGGTGGTGATTGGCCGGGACTGCAGCATGTAGACGTCGTCGTCGATGATCGCCCACTCGACGTCCTGTGGCGTGTCGTAGTGCGATTCGACGGTCTCGCCGAGGTCGCGGAGCGCGTCGAGCTCCTCGTCGGTGAGGACGCGTCGTTCGCGGTCGCCCTCGGGGACCTCGCGCTCGACGGTCTCGCCGGTCGCCTCGTCCTTCTCCATCATCACCTTCTTGTCCGCGACCGTCACCTCCTCGACGGTCCCGGTCTGGCGGTCGAGGACGTAGTTGTCCGGCGACACGGACCCGGAGACGACCGCTTCGCCGAGCCCCCACGCGGACTCGACTATCATCTTCGGTTCGCCCGTCGAGGGGTGACTGGTGAACATCACGCCGGACTTCTCCGCGTCGACCATCTGCTGGACGACGACCGCGATGTTGACGTCCGAGTGCTCGAACCCCTGCTGTTTCCGGTAGTAGATCGCGCGTTGCGTGAAGAGACTCGCCCAGCACTCTCGCACGCGCTCCAGGAGGTCGTCCGCGGTGATGTTGAGGAACGTCTCCTGTTGCCCGGCGAAGGAGGCGTCGGGGAGGTCCTCAGCGGTCGCGGACGACCGGACGGCGACGAACTCTTCGCCGTCGCCGAGGTCGGCGTACGCGCCGAGGATCTCCTCGCGGAGCTCGTCGGGGAACGGCGAGTTCAGGATGAGTTCGCTCGCGCGCTCCTGGGCGGCGGCGAGTGCTTCGGTGTCGTCGACGTCGACGTCAACGGCTTCGAAGAGGTCGTCGGCGATGCCGGCCTCCTCGATGAACCGACGGTACGTGCCCGCGGTCACGACGAACCCTGGCGGGACGGGGAGTCCGGCGGCGGTCAGTTCACCGAGTGAGGCGCCTTTCCCGCCGACGCGTTCGAGGTCGCTGGCTCTGATGTCGTCCAGCCACAGTACTGCCATCTGTGTGCGGTCGTCCGACGGAGACCATCATGAAGGTTCCGACACCAGCGAGTGTACGTTCACTCGGCGTCGCGTTAACGCGTCGTCGTGCGGCCCGGTCGACGGCGGGTCGGTTGGCTGGCACGTCGGGCCCCAGAGTTAATACGACTGTCCCGCGAGCGTTGTCGCATGGACGCAAAGCAGACCGTCAAGTACGTCGCGTTCCATCAGGTGCTCGCGACGCTCGCGGCCGTGGTGGGGCTCGGCATCGTCGGCGTCGGAGCGTGGCTCGGGCTCGGCGACGCGGCACAGATCGTGTTGAACGACGCGCCACAGAACTGGGGCGATGCGGTGGCGGCGGCGAACCCGACGACGTTCCTCGCGCTCGCGGTCGTCGGCGTGGTCGTCTGGCAGGTCGGGAAGACCGTCGCGCTCGTCGTGACGGTCGGGAGGGTCGCCGACACCGGCGGTGGCGGCGGTGGCGCTGACGCGGCGGCGGTGAAGCGCGCGGTGTTGAGCGACGTGGACGACCGCATCTCGAGCGTCGAGTCGGACGTGAAGCGCCACGAGGAGGCGCTCACGGCGGACGACGCGTCCGGCGGCGGGAGCGCGGGTCGGGCGTCGAGTCAGAGCGCGTCCGCGGGCGGCGAGAACGGTCGGCGGTCGCGTCGCCGCGGCGCCGCCGGCAGCGACGCGAGCGACGACGGCGGCGCGAGCACGAGCGGCGAGGAGTCCGCGAGCGCGAGCGGCGGCCGGGAGTCGAACCGGAAGAGCAACCGGCGCGCGTCGCGGTCGACCGAGAGCGGGTCGGGCGACGGCGACGACGAGCGCGCGAACTGACCGACGTTCCGCGGACCTATACTTCGAGGATGTCGTCGCTCTCGTACTCGGGGACCCGTAGTTCGCCGTCGAGCGCGAGGACCGCTCGGCCGCCGACGCGGACGTCGCCGCCGTCGACGCGGACGCGGACCGTCCCGGGCCGGTCGAGGTAGTGCCCTTGCTCGCAGACGACCTCGTCCGGGAAGTCCGTGAACGCACCCGCCTGTCGGAGGTACGCGCCGACGGCGCCGCTCGCGGTCCCGGTGACGGGGTCCTCGCTGACGCCGAGTCCCGGGCAGAACGCGCGAGCGTGCAGCGTGCTGTCGGCGTCGAGCGCGTCGAACGTGAACAGGTACACGCCCGCGGCGTCGTGCTCGTCCGCGAGCGCCTCGACGGCCGCGTCGTCCGGGTCGGCGTTCCCGACGTGCTCGAGGAAGTTCACCGGAACGACGAGGAACGGGAGGCCGGTGGACGCGACCGCCGCCTGGAGGTCGGCGCCGACGTCCTGGAACGCGGCCGGGTCGACGCCGAGGGCGTCCCCGACGCGCTCGTAGTCCACGTCGACGGGCTGGACCGACGGGGTGTCCTGAGTCATCCACACCGTCCCGTCCTCGACGACCTCGACGTCGAGCACGCCGACGTTCGTCTCGATGGTGTGCGTCCCGGCGTCGAGCGCGCCGTCGTCGTGGAGGAACCCGTGCGCGGCTATCGTCGCGTGCCCGCAGAGGTCGACCTCCTGCGTCGGCGAGTAGTACGTCAGTCGGCGGTCCGCGTCGTCGCTCTCTTCGAGGAACGCGGTCTCGCTCACCGAGAGCTCGCGCGCGATCGCCTGCTGCTGGTCCGGTTCGAGGTCGTCCGCGTCGGGGACGACGCCGGCGGCGTTCCCCGCGAGCGGTTCGGTCGTGAACGCGTCGACGAGCGCTACCCGTCGCGTGTCGTGGTCGGTCACGACTACGGGGACGGACGGCCGCCCCAAGAAGCTACAGGTCGTCCGTCCACGCGGCGAGGTCGTCGACGAGCGCCTCGACGACGTTCTCGCGCTGGAGGTACTCGCCGGGCGTGGACGGTCCCTCGCCGGGGAGGAACAGGTGGTTCGCGCTCTCGTACGTCCGGAGGGTCGCGTTCGCGGCGTCCGCGAGGGCGTCCGCCCACGGCGGGCGTTCGCGCTCGACGGGCACCTGATAGTCGCGCCCGCCGAACGCGACGTATCGCGGCACGGACAGGTCGGCGGCGACCGCGGTCTGGTCGTACGCGGCGAGGTCCCGCCAGAAGTCGGCGTGGTAGCCGAGCACGACCTCGTCGTCGCCGAGGTCGCCGGCCTGGATGCGGTCGACCGCGTCGCGGACCGAGTCGAGTTGCTCGCGTTCGGCGTCGCTGACGGCGCCGTCGACGTTCGCGAGGTACTCGACCTGGACCGCGACGAGCTCGGCGAGCGACCCGCCGGAGCCGGCGAGCGACGCCATCCCGTCGACGTCGGCGCGCGCCGCGATGCGTGGTGCAGCCATCCCGCCCTGGCTGTGGCCCACGACCGCGACCGACCCCACCGCGTCCTCGCCGCGGAGGACGTCCAGCGCCGTGACGGCGTCGTCGACGGTCAGCGCGTCCAACCCGAGACCGTCCTCGCGAGCCCTGTCGCACGCGAACGTCCGCTTGTCGTACCGGAGGACCGCGACGCCGCGCGAGGCGAGTCCCCACGCGAGGTCCTGGAACGGCCGGTTCGGGCCGAAGCTCTCGTTCCGGTCGTTCGGGCCCGACCCGTGAACGAGGACGACACCGGGGACGGTCGAATCGCCGTCCGCGGCCGCGGTCGGGAGCGTGAGCGTCGCGCCGAGGTCGCACGCCGGCGACGCCAGCGTCCGCGCTCGCTCGACGAACGCGTCCTCGTCGGCGTACGCCGGCGGCTGGTAGGACTGCTGGACGGGCTGAATCTGGAGGCCGCTCAGTCGCTCACCGTCGAAGACCGTGACGACGCGCAGGACCCCGCGCTCGAACGTCGCGCGGAGCACCACCAGCGGCTGACCCCGCGTCTCGGCGACCTGTTCGACGGTCGCCCCCCGGAACGCGCCGAGCGGTTCGCCGTACGTCGCCCACGCCTGCGCGAGCTGGTCGACCGAGAGCTGCCCGGCCGCGGTGTCGGTGAGGCGGTCGTGGACCGCCTGGAAGTCGCCGTCGGCGAGTTCCATGGTGACGCGTTTCGCGAGCGCGACGCGCTCCTCGTCGGTGAGCGCCACCGGCTCCTCGGTCGTTGCGTCCGTCGTCGACGACGCGGTCGTCCCCGTCGTCGGTTCGGTCGTCGTCGACCCGGCGGTCGTGGGTTCGGTCTCGGTGTCCGTCCCGCCCGCGCAGCCGGCGACGCCGACCGCGGTTCCGGTTGCGAGCACCTGCAGGACGCGGCGTCTGGAGGACGAATCCATGCGAGACCCAACGGTCGTTCGGTCCTTGACCGTTCCGTCCGCGATGACCCGCGCGAGGAGTGAACGCTATACGGGTCGCGCTCGTAGCACGACCCGGATACCCGATGGACCTCGCTCGCGTTCGCGCGTTCGACCCGATAACCGTCACGGACCAGCCGCGGGACGCCGGCGTCCTCATCCCCATCGTCGAGCGCGCCGACGGCGACCACCTCCTCTTCACGAAACGCAGCGACGAGCTCGGCAAGCACCCCGGCCAGATGAGCTTCCCGGGCGGCGGCCGCGAACCCGAGGACGCCGACATCGAGGCGACCGCGCTCCGCGAGGCCCACGAGGAGATCGGGCTCGCGCCCGAGGAGGTCGAGGTCGTCGCACGCATCGACGACATCCGCACCATCACCGAGTACGCCGTCACTCCCGTCGTCGCCCGCATCCCCGACCGCGAGTACCTGCCCGACGAGCGCGAGGTCGCCGAGGTCGTCGTCGTCGCCGTCAGCGACCTCCTCGACGCCGAGAACTACGAGGTCGAACGCCGCGAGCATCCCGAGTACGGCGACGTCGTCGTCCACTACTTCCACGTCGACGACTACACCATCTGGGGGGCGACAGCGCGCATCCTCGTCCAGTTCCTCGAACTGACGACGGACTGGCGCGCGCCGGAGAAGATGGACCGCGAAGACCGCCTGGCGTAGGGGCGTCCGCGCAGGGTCCGTCGCGGACGACCGTCAGAAGACGACGCGTTCGAGCACCCGCCGGAGGAACCCGGGCTGGCGCTCCTGGCGCGGGAACACGGTCACCGTCGTGCAGTCCGGTGCGGGCAACGCCGGCCGCTCGTCGAACAGCGCCGCGCGGAGTCGATGGTCGGGGCCACCGCGAACGACCAGGTCGGGGCGGGACAGTCGCCCGCCGTCCGAACGGTAGGACTCGACGTGCACCGGAGCCGAGAGCATCGCCGACAGCTCGGACTCGTAGTCGACGGCAGGCCCGGGGCCGTCGCCGCTCGCCGCATCCCGGCTGGCCGGACTCCGCAGCGAGAGGCGGGCGTCGTTCGCGGTCGTGATCGCGTCCGCGACGTTCACCGAGGTCGGCTCGTACGTCCCGCCGTCGCCGACGAGGACGACGTCCTCGAGGCGGTCGTAGCCGAGGTTATCAACGAGCAGGACGTCGCAGTGCGCGTGGCGAACGACCCAGTCGACGGGGTCGCCGAGCAGTCGGGACCGCAGACGGAGCGGCTCGTGCTCCGCGATGATCGAGTCCACTCCGCGGCTCTCCGAGAAGTTCACGATGGCGTGCTTCGTGTCGTGACTGACGATCTCGTCGGCCTCGACGTCGACGTCGAGGTCCTCGCCGAGCCGCTCGACGCGTGCCTCGAACGAGCGGTCCTGGGAGGACTGGACGGTCGCGTGCTCGGTGAGCGGCGCCTGGTCCGGGATCTCTTGGAACCGGACCGCGACGACGCGCCCGTCGTCCGCCCGGACGAGGTCCGCGGCGAGCGAGAGGAGCGCGCGCTCGCGGTCCTCCCCGACCGCCTTCGTGAACGCGACGAGGACGTTCCCGGCGTCGCCCTCGGTGTCGGCGACGTCCGTCAGCGCGTCCTCGCCGAGTTGCTGGCGGACGGCCTTCGTCGCCTCGCCCTCGCGGGTCACGCGCGACCGGACGTACAGGAGGTACCACGCGACGCTCGCGACGATGATGACGGCCGCGCCGACGAGCGCGACCGTCCCCATCTGCGTGAGCAGCAGCGCGCCCGTTATCACGCCGAACATCTGTATCCACGGGTACAGCGGCGACTCGAACTCGGGCTCGTACGTCGTCGAGCCGTTCCGGAACGCGACGACAGCGAGGTTGACGAGCGCGAACACCATGATCTGGAACGCGCTCGCGAGCTTCGCGATATCGAGGATGGGGACGAACGCGATGAGCGCGAGCAGGACCGCGCCCGTGAGCGTGATGGAGGCGACGGGCGTCCCGAACCGGTCGCTGACCGCGGAGAGCGACGGCGGCGCGAGCTTGTCTCGACTCATCGCGAAGGGATACCGCGACGAGGAGAGGATGCCGGCGTTCGCCGTCGAGATGAGCGCGAGGATGGCGGCGAGGATGACGGCGTACACGCCCGCCTCGCCGAGCGTCTGCTCGGCGGCGACGGCGACCGGCGTGAGCGACCCCGCGACGCTCCCGGGGTCGGTGACGCCGACGAGGACGGCGACGATACCCACGTACAGGAGCGTGGTGAACGCGAGCGACCCGAGGATGCCCAGCGGGATGTTCCGCCCGGGGTCCTCGACCTCCTCGGCGACGCTCGCGACCTTCGTGACGCCGGCGTACGAGACGAAGACGAGGCCGGTCGCGGCGAGCACGCCCGTGAGACCGTCGCCGAAGAAGTTCGCGTAGTTCGCGGACTCGACGCTCCCCGCGCTTCCCGCGGCGAACCACCCGAGTGCCGCGAGCATGACGACGACGATGACCGTCTGAAGTCGCCCGGTCTGCTTCGCGCCGACGACGTTCACGAGGACGAGGAACCCCGCGAGGCCGAGCGCGACGGGCTTGAGTGGCAGGTCGAACAGCAGGAGGAGGTAGGGGACGCCGCCGACGAGCGCGAGCGCGCCCTTGAACGACAGCGAGAACCACGTCCCGACGCCGGCGATCGTGCCGAGCAGCGGCCCCATGCCGCGTTCGATGTAGATGTACGTGCCGCCGGCTTCGGGCATCGCGGTCGCCATCTCGGACTTCGAGAGCGCGGCGGGGATCACGAGGAGGCCGGCGAGGAGGTACGCGACGATGACCGCGGGGCCGGCTATCTCGAGGGCGAGCGCCGGCAGGATGAAGATGCCGCTGCCGATCATCGCGCCGATGCTGATGGCGAGGACGGACGGCAGCCCGAGGTCCCGTTCGAGCTCCTTCATAGGTCCCCCACGATCGCGTCGGCGATGGCGTTCGTCGCGCAGACCGGGTCGTGTCCGGCGTCGTCGATCGACGCCATCCGGTCCGGGTGGTTCGTCAGGACGACGACTCGGGGGACGTCGAACTGCGTGCGGACGAGCTGGGCGACGAGGAGGTTCCGGGCGTCGGTTCGCGTCGCCACGACGACGGTGGACGCGTCGGCGACACCGGCTGCCTCGAGCGTCGACAGGTCCGACGCGTCGCCGTCGACGCCGGTGAGGTCGGCCTCGGTCGCCGAGCCGGTGAGGTCGGTCTCGGTCGACGATTCGGTGACGACGGTGACGTCGTGGCCGTTCGCAAGCAGTCGCTCGGCGACGGCCTCGCCGACGTGGTTGCCGCCCAGGACGTAGTAGTCAGCGGCCTCGTCGCTGGTCTCGGTGCTCGAGAACGGGTTCGTTGGTGGTTTGAGTGACATCGTTGTGGGTCGCAGTTCGGTGGACCGAACCACGCGTTCGTACCCACTGTAGAAGACGGAACAGCATAAATTAGCTGGTTCTGGAACTAACCCGTCAATATAATCTGTTTTATTCGCGGTTCCGTCATTATACGGGTCGGCGGGCGCTCGGTGGCTTCCAGCCGGGACCCCTGGAGTCGGGCGGCGTCCGACGCGAGCGTCGGTCGGGGGAGTGAGAAGACTGAATAACGGCCTTCCAGAACCGTGAATCCATGAAGGACGGCGAACTGGATTCCGTCGACAGACGCATCCTCTACCACCTCCAGCAGGACGCACGACGGACCTCCTCCAGCGACATCGGCGACCGCATCGGCGTCTCCGCGAGCACGGTCCGCACGCGCCTGAACAAGCTCGAGGAGAGCGGGATCGTCCGCGGCTACAGCGTCGAGATCGACTACGACCTGGCGGGGTATCCGCTCTACACGAAGATCATCTGTACGGCGCCGGTCCCCGAGCGGGGGGACATGACCCAGCGTGCGCGCGACGTTCGCGGCGTCACGGCCGTCCGCGAGATCATGACGGGCAAGCGCAACGTCTACGTGAACGCGATCGGCGAGGACCACGACGACCTCAACCGCATCACGGAGCGCCTCGACGAGCTCGGGCTCGAGATCGTCGACGAGCAGCTCATCCGCGACGAGTACGTCTGCCAGTACCACGGCTTCCTCGACGCCGAGGACGACGAAGCGCTCGACGAGCGGGTCGTGGACGAGACCACGTCAGAGGAGTAAACGACTCCGGTGAGGGGGCCAGCGTCGCCACGGCTCGACGGGAATGGTGTCGAGCGACAGCTATCCGAGGTCGAGACGGTGAGTCGTGCGCTCGGCGTTCGGTGTACTGGGTGGCTCGGAGAACGGAATGGTGGCCCGCGAGAGCCACTGCGTCGAGCGCGCGAACGCGCCGGGGGTGGTCTCGCGTGACGCCGTGGTCGCGGCGTCGTGGCCCACAGGGTATGACTGCCGTGGATTCTCGCCGCGTGCGCGGCGACGGTCCTGGGCCGACTCAGCTCGCGACCTCCGCGAGACGGTCGGGCTCGACGTCCGTCGGTTCGGTTCGAGTGCGTTCCATGCACGCGAAGCGAGTTCCCCGCCACCTAAAGTGCTTCTGGACAAACACACCCGAAGTCCTAGAAGAACGTAATACACGAGCTATTTGTACGAATATACCCACTCAAACAATCACTTCTGAATCAAAAAGCCGTACGTTCGCTTGGCGGAACGTGGTTACTGGAGGCAGTGCGCGACGACGCGGAGCATGCGGTCGCCGTGGACCTCGTCGGCGAACAGCGGCACGCGCTTGACGTCGTGGCCGCGGAAGACGTCCTGTGCGCGACCGAGCGCGCCCTGCTGGACCGACCAGCGCTGCTGGCAGAACTCGCAGTCGTCGAGGTCCGGCGTGACGAACTCCGTCGCGTCCACGTTGTTGGTGACGTCCGCGAGGTCCTCCATGACCTTGTTCACGACGACGGTGTCGTTCGGAATCGAGTAGTCCTGGAGCTGGCGGATGAGGCGCTCGCTCTCGATGACGCTCATCTCCTCGGGGATCATGACGACCCGGAAGTCCGTCCGCGTCGGGTCCTGGAGGACCGCGCGGAGGTCCTCGATGCGGTCCGCGAGCTCGCGGAGGTCACCCATCGCCGCCTCCTGGTCGTCGTCGTCTCCGAACATCCCCATCATGCCGTCCATGAGGCCGCTGAGGCGTTCGCGGAGCGAGAGCATCCGGCCGACCATCGAGTCCATGACCTCCGGGAGTTCGAGCAGGCGGAGCGTGTGTCCGGTCGGTGCGGTGTCGACGACGACGCGCTCGAACCGCGGGTCGTCGATGTACTCGAGGAGCAGTTGGAGCGCCGCCGCCTCGTCCGCGCCCGGCATCGCCCCACCCATCAGCGACCCCATCGGGTCGTCGCCGCCGAGCAGTTCGCCGAGCCCACCCATCGGACCGCCGGCGCCGCCGTCGTCCCCGAACGGCCCGCCGGCGTTCGCGCCGCCGGCCCCCGGCGCATCGTCGCCGCCGAACGGGTCCTCGCCTCCCTGACCGCTCCCGCCGGCGACGCCGAACGCGTCGATACCCTCCTCGGCGGCGACCTCCGGGTCGATCTCGGCGCCCCAGAGCGGGACGTCCTCGCGAACGCGCCCGGGCTTGGCCGGGACGTCCACGCCGAGGGTGTCCGAGAGCGAGTGCGCCGGGTCCGTGGAGACGACGAGCGTCTTCGTGCCGTCGCTCGCGCTCGCGAGCGCGGTCGCCGCCGCCATCGTCGTCTTCCCGACACCACCCTTCCCGCCGTAGAGCACGTACTCCGGGGCGTCGACGCCGTCGAGCGCCACGTCGTCCGTCGTCTCCGTTACCGGCTCGTCGCCGGCGTCCTCGACGACGTCCACGTCGATGCTCGACGACCCGTCACCGTTTCCGTCCTCCTCCGCGACGTCCTCGTCCGCGACCTCGTCGACCGGCGAGACGTCGATGTCACTCATACGCGGCCGTTCGCCACTCGGACTTGTGTACTTCCCGGTCCACGGCCGATGTTCGATAGCCGACACGTACGGCCATATTCAAGGGACGACAGGACGATGGTACGAGCCGACCGATGGTCGACGTCACGACGACGGTCGGGTTCGCGTACCTCCTGACCGGGACGTCGCTCCTCGTCCTCCTCCGCGAACCCCTCCAGCACCCACAGAAACCCGGGAGCGTCGGGTTCGCGGTCGCCATCGTCGGCGTCGCACTCTGGCCGCTCGCGCTCGGCGCGAACTACTTCGTCGCCGCACTCGACGTCTCGATGGCGCTCTGGAACCTCCGACTGCTCGCCGCCGCCGTCATCTCCGTCGGTTGGTTCCACCTCGCCGTCTCCCTCACCACCGGCGAACGCCTCGCCGCACGACTCCGCGCCCCGTTCCTCGCGTACGTCCTCGTCGGGCAGGCCGTCGCGTGGACGAACCCCTGGCATCACCTCGTGCTCGACCCCGCGACGACCGTCGACGGGACCCTCCTCGTCCCCGTCGACGGCCCCTGGTTCTGGGTGCAGGCGGCGGTCAACTACGGCCTCATCGTCGGTAGCACCATGCTCCTCGCCGGCGAGTGGCTCCGGTCCACGGGCGTCCGGCGGAAACAGGCCGGCATCCTCGCGGTCGCCGTCGTCCCGCCGGTCGCCGCGAACCTCGTAACCATCTTCGGCGTCGTCGACGTCACCCACGACCTCACGCCGTTCGGTCTCGTCGGTAGCGGCGTCCTCCTCTCGTGGGCGCTCTACCGCGTCGGCTTCCTCGACGTCGTCCCCATCGCTCGCGACATCGCCATGGCGGACATGCGAGACGCCGTCGTCACGCTCGACCGCGAGGACCGCGTCCTCGACTCGAACCGTGCCGCCAAACGCCTGTTCGACCCGCCCGCGGACCACGTCGGCCGACCCGCCGAGGAGTTCTTCCGGAACGTCACGCCCGCGACCCGCGAGCGGTTCGCGGACGTCACCGACGTCGACACCGAACTCACGACCGAGGTCGACGGGCACGCCCGGCACTTCTCGATGTCCATCTCGCCGGTCGCCGACGGCGACACGACCCTCGGCCGCGTCCTCGTCCTCCACGACATCACCGAGATGAAACACCGCGAGCGCGAACTCGAGGAACGAGAGAACCAACTGAACCTCCTCCGCAAGGTGCTGTCCCGGGTCCTCCGCCACAACATCCGGAACAAGCTCGTCACCATCAGGGGGAACGCCGCGGACATCCACGAGCGGTCCGACGACGCGTTCGCACGCGAACGCAGCGAGTGGATAGCCGACGCCGGCGACAGCCTCCTCGCCATCAGCGAGAAGGCACGCACCGTCGAATCGATCGTCGACGACGCCGACGACGCGGTCCGGCTCGACCTCGCGGACGTCGCGGCGCGCGCGGTCGACGAGTACCGCGAGGACTACCCCGAGACGACGTTCGCGGTCGACGCCACGGCCGCACCGACCGTCCGCGCCATCCCGGGACTCGAGACCGCGGTCGGTTACCTCGTCGAGAACGCCGCCGAACACAACGACCCCCCGGATCCGCGAGTGACGGTTCGCGTCGCCGCGACCGACGACGGGCCGGCGCTCGCAGTCGTCGACAACGGCCCCGGTATCCCCGACCACGAACTGGACGTCCTCGGCGAGAACGAGGAGACCGCACTCGCGCACAGCGACGGCATCGGCCTCTGGGTCGTCAAGTGGTCCGTCGACGCCTCGAACGCGACCCTGACGTTCGACGTCGACGACGGCGGCACCACCGTCACCGTCGCGTTCGACGCCACCGCCGCTGGCGGCTGACCGACCACCGCCACGGACCACTGACCGACCGCTACGGACCACTGACCGACCGCCGCGGACCACTGACCGACCGCCGCGGACCACTGACCGACCGCCGCCGGCGATTGACCGACTCCACTTCTCTCGACCGGGTTCGCGTGGACTCGAAGCGGTCCGCGAGCCGTTCGGCCGCGGTCAGTCGAAGTACGCGGCGAGTCGTTCGGCGGCCTGCTCGACGCGAGGCGTGACGAGCGCGAACCGCAGCCAGTCGTCGTACGCGTCCCCGAACGCCTCGCCCGGCATCCCGGCGACGCCGGCCTCGTCGACGAGCCGTTCGACGTTCTCCAGGGTCCCCGGGAAGCCATCGAACCGCGCGAGGACGTAGAACGCACCGTCGGGGACGGTGTACTCGGCGCCGGCGGACTCCAGCGCGCTCGTGAACGCGTCGACGCGCTCGCGGAGCAGCTCGCGGTTCGCCTCGTGGTACGCCGGGTCGGTGTCCCGGAGCGCGCGGTACGCGGCGTGCTGGCCGGGCCGCGTCGTGGCGACGTTCACGAGCATGTGCCGGCTCTTGGCGTCCTCGACGAGGTCCTCGGGGAATATCGCGTACCCGACGCGGAGGCCGGTCGCTGCGAACGTCTTCGAGAACGAGTTCGTCACCACGCGGTGGTCGCTGTCCACCGAGAGCGCGCTCACGAACGACCCCGAGAGGTCGTAGTGGTCGTACACCTCGTCGCTCACGAGGACGGCGTCGTACGCCTCGGCGATGGCGACGAGTGCCTCGACGGTCTCTCGCGGATACACCGCACCGGTCGGGTTGTTCGGCGAGTTCACGACGATAGCCGCGAGGTCCTCGCTGGCGGCCTCGCGGACGCGCTCGGGGTCGAGCTGGCCGTCCGCTTCGGCGGGCACGAACACCTGCTCGCCGCCGAGCATCGTCGTCTTCCCCGGATAGTACGGGTACACCGGGTCGGTGAGTAGCACGTCGCCACCGGGGTCGCGTTCGAGCGCCCGCGCCATCGCGAGGTAGTTCGCCTCACCGCCGCCGTTCGTCACGACGACCTGTCCGGGGTCGACGCCGCGCCTGTCGGCGATCTCCTCGCGGAGCCGCGCGAGGCCCTCGCTCGGCGCGTACTGGAACCGGTCGGCGTCGAAGTCAGCGTACTCGCGGAGGCCGTCCCGGAGCGCTTCGGGCGGCTCCCAGTCGGGGTTCCCACTCACCATGTCCACGACGTCGCGGTCCGCGTCGCTCGCGTACGACATGACGTGGAAGAAGAGCGGCGTCTCGTACTCCATACGTTGCCCTGCGAGCGCCCGTGGCCTGTAGCTTTCGGCGCGACCGAGGACTCGTCGTGGCACCCAACCCCAACGAGAACCGGTCGGGTCGCCCGCCGCCATCGAACGCCAAACCGGGACCGCTCCGGCCGCGTTCGTGGAGAGCGTTCAAAACCCCCGCGGCCGAACGCTCGGGTATGACCGGAGACGAGGACGCGGCCGGGTCGACTCCCCACCCGCTGTCGGCGCGCGTCGGCGAGACGCTCCGCGAGCGCGACGCGACGGTCGCGGTCGCGGAGTCCTGCACGGGCGGGCTCGTCGGCGCGCGCGTGACCGCGGTCCCCGGCGCCTCGGACTACTTCGAGCAGGGCGTCGTCGCGTACGCGTACGGCGCGAAGGAGCAACGTCTCGGCGTGAATCGAGAGGCGCTCGACGAACACGGCGCGGTCAGCGCGCCCGTCGCCCGCCAGATGGCCCGCGGCGTCCGCGACACGGCGGACGCGACCTGGGGCGTCGCCACGACCGGCGTCGCAGGCCCCAGCGGCGGCACCCCGGAGACGCCGGTCGGCACCGTCTACGTCGCCGTCGCGTACGCCGCACCGTGGGGGAGCCACGAGTCGTTCGCGACCGCGACCCGCCACGAGTTCGACGGCGACCGCGCCACCGTCCGCGAGCGGACCGTCGACGCCGCGCTCGACGCCCTCCTCGACGCCATCGCCGACGTCGGCGACTAGCCCCCGACCACGGCGAGCGCCGGACGAACGTCCGACAGACTCGGCACCGAGGATGCAGACTTAAGCCACAGCAGTCGACACTGAACGCGTATCGAATGAACAAGAAGGGTCACCTCATCAACGGCGCGCTCCTCGGCATCGGACTGCCGTTCATCACCGCGCCACTCGGCGACCAGGCGAGCGTGCAAGCCGACCTCCTCACGCTCGGCATCGAGATCGCGAAGTTCTTCCCACCCATCGTCCTCGGGGCACTGCTCCCCGACATCGACACCGAGTTCGGCAAACACCGGAAGACGCTTCACAACCTCCCGCTGCTCGCAGTCGCCATCCTGTACGCCCGACAGTTCGGGAACCTCGAGTTCGTCTGGATCGGCATCGCCACCCACTACGTCCTCGACGTCCTCGGGAGCAAGCGCGGCATCGCGCTGTTCTACCCGTTCTCCTCGAACGAGACCGGGTTCCCCATCGGCGTGACGACGACGAGCGACTGGGCGGACCTCATGACGGTCGTCATCACCGCGTTCGAACTCGCCGTGTTCGCGCTGTTCGCACTCGTCATCTTCCCGAACTTCGACTTCCAGCTCTCCGCCGTCGAACAGGCAATCGGCACCCTCCGGTAGCCGACGGCGACCGCTCGCTCGAACGCGAGTTCAGTAGACCGCGACGTCGTCGAACCGACCGCCGTACAACAGATGCCGGGGGTGCGTCGGCTCGGTGCCCTGCAGGAATATCCGGTCGACCTTCTCCCACGTGTTCTCGAACCCGAGGTGCGCGAACTCCACGAGCTTCCGGGCGCGGTGAGCGAGCGACGACCGGCGGCCGACGCGCCGCGGGACGTCCGCCGCGAACGCCGAGACGACCGCCGCCGCGTCCGAGAGCTCGTCGTCGAACGCCGTCCACACCTCGCCGACGCTCCCGGGGACGTGCGCGTACGACGACCCGAATGGCGCGACGTCGAAGTCCGCGACCAGCTGCTTCGCGCGGCCGGCCCACCCGCCGAGTAGCTTCGGGTTGTACGCCTCGACGGCCGCGACCTGGTCGCTGTACCGCTGGATCTCCTCGTACCCGAGACTGACGTTCAGGAACGTCGGATGCGGAACGAGCACGACGGCGTCCTGCCGGTCGAACTCCCGCATCGCGCCCTCGAGCGTGATGAAGTCCGGGACCGGCTCGGAGAGCCCGAGCGCGAGCACGTGCCGACGATGCCGCCAGTCCCCAGTGAACACCTCTCGAGCGGGCACCACGAGCAGTTCGTCGTCACTGAACCGCGCCGCTTTCTCCCGGATCGTCGGCAGCTGCTCGAAGTGCGGCGCGTACACGATCGCGTCCAACCCACGGCGCTTCGCGCGCTCGACCACGTCCTCGTCGAGCACCTTGACGTGCGCGTCCACCCGGAACTCGTCGACCCCCATATCACTCGGTCGAACCCGCGCCGGTAGCATAAGCGCGACGAAACCGCGAGCGGACGCCACCGAGGTTTTTGTCGGCGTCGGGTGAACCCGGAACCGATGTCGACGAACGATCCGTCGCCGCTCGGCCTCGCCGTCCTCTGGCTGGCCGCGACCACGGCCCTCGCCGCGCCACTCGCGCCGACGGACGCCGTCTCGGTCCCGCTCGGTTCACGCTCCGCACCCGCGCTCGTCGTCATCGCCGCGACCGTCGGCGTCGGCACGCTCGCGGTCGTCCTCGGCGTCTCCCGTCTCGGCGCGCCCATCGAACGCTGGAGCGACCGCGTCACCACCGCCGCGGTCGTCGGCGTCCTCGCAGCCTTCCTCGGCGCCAGCGCGCTCGCCCCACCCGACCCGCTCACGCAACTGCTCGTCGGCACGCCACTCGTCGGCCTCTCGCTGCTCGCCGCCCACGCAGCCGTCGCGTTCGACGTCGACGAGCGCGTCCGCTCGCTCACCTGACGACGTCGCTCGGACAACCTTCAAGACGACCACCGTCCAAGGGAGAACCAACGAATGGCCTGGGAATGCGGAATCGACGACTGTGGTGCCGTCTACGACACGCCCGAGGACGCCATCGTCCACCAGACCAACGACCACGAACGCCGCGAGTGCAAGGTCTGCGGGACCGTCGTCCCCGACGGCTACCTCGCCATCCGGCACGCGTTCAGCGAGCACACCCGCGCCGAGTACGTCCGCGCCTACGGCGCGAGCGCCCAAGAGGTCCGCGACCGCGAGGAGATCAGGAAGCAGATAGAGGCGCAAGCGGACCTGAACGACGTCGTCGAACGCCTCAACGGCGACGCCCACCCGTAGCGATCGGAGCGTCGACGCCCACGCAGACAACGACGACGGCCACCGCTCACGGCGCGATTCGCACGGGAGAGAACGAGTGCGCGTCGACGGAACCGACTACCGTTCTTCGCTGCTCGCGGGTCACGCCGCTCCCCGCTCGCCGCTACGAGGAACGGTTCGCTACGCTCACCGCTCCTCGCTGTCGAGCACCCGGATCTGGTCGCCACGCACCGTGACCGGGATCGGGACGGTCGCCTCGTACAGCTCGACGGTGACCTGGTCCTTGCCCTCGTCGATACGCTGCACCTGCGCCTTCTCGCCCTTGAACGGGCCCGCGATGAGCTCCACGATGTCGCTCTCCGCGATCCCCTCGACGTCCGGCGTCGGCGAGAGGAAGTGCTCGACCTCGCTGATGTCGGACTCCCCCGGGATGATGCCTCTGGCGTGGGGAATCTCCTCGAGCGTGCGCTCGATGATACCGGAGTCCTCGGCCTCCACCATCACGTAGCTCGTCAGCGAGTCCGGCGCGAGCGCCGCGTGGATGTCCTCCATCTCGCGGTTCATTATCATGTCAGCGACCGTTCGTTCCTGGCTCGCCGTGGTCTTGACAGCGTAGATCGGCATGTGAGATCACCAGGGGGCGAGCGCGGCGCTCGAAGCGGCGTCTTGGATGAACGAGACGACGAGGAAACCCATGAGCTGTGCGATGATGAACCCGAGGATGCCGACGATGACGATGCCGGCGCCCGCGATCTTCGCGATCTGGGAGAACTCGGTGTAGGACGGGGTGCTCGCCAACTTGAGCACGCGAACGTACGACGAGAGCTCCGTCGGTAATTCCATGCGGGTCGATTCGACACGCTCGCTTTTCTATCTATTGCATTGCCCCGGCGCGGCCGCCCGGACCGGCGGTCCGCGCGGTCGAACCCGACGGACGAACGGCGTCGCCGTCGTCGACCGAGCGGTCGCTAGACGGCCGACCGACGAGGAGGAATGGAGTCGTCGACGCGAGCAGACGAGTCGATCACTCGATGAAGTCGATGTCGCTCCCGCCCTGCTGCATCTGCTCGCGCTGCGCGCTCGGCTGCGAGGACACCTGAGTCTCGCTCTCGTCGCCGTTCCCGTAGATCTGCGGCGAGTCCACGCCCGTGACGACGATCATCGTCCGCATGCGGCCTTCGAGGGACTCGTCGACGCTCGTCCCCCAGATGATGCGGGCGTCCGGGTCGATGCGGTCGTATATCTCCTCGACGACGCCCTCGGCCTCCTCGATGCTCATGTCGTTCCCGCCGGTGACGTTCACGAGCGCGCTGGAGGCACCGGAGATGTCGACGTCGAGGAGCGGCGACCGGAGCGCGGACGTGACGGAGTCCTTGGACTTCGCGTCGGAATCGGATTCCCCGAGGCCGATCATCGCGACGCCGCCGCGTTCCATGACGGTGCGGACGTCGGCGAAGTCGAGGTTCACGAGCCCGGGCTTCGTGATGAGTTCCGTGATGCCCTTCACGGAGCGCATGAGGACCTCGTCGCTGACCTTGAACGCCTGCTTGACGGGGAGCTTCCCGACGGAGTCGAGCAGGCGGTCGTTCGGCACGACGATGACGGTGTCGGAGACGTCCCGGAGTCGCTCCAGGCCGGCTTCGGCGTTCGTCCGCCGGACCTCGCCTTCCGCGGTGAACGGCGTCGTGACGATACTGATGGTGAGCGCACCGGCTTCGCGTGCGGCCTTCGCGACCACGGGCGCGGAGCCGGTGCCGGTGCCACCGCCGAGGCCGGCGGTGACGAACACCATGTCCGAGCCCTCGATTGACTCGTATATCTCGCTCTGGGATTCGAGCGCCGCCTCCTCGCCGACCTGCGGGAGCGACCCGGCGCCGCGACCGCCGGTCTTGTCCTCGCCCATGAGGATCTTCGTGTCCGCCTCGATTTCGTAGAGGTGCTGGACGTCCGTGTTCGCGGCGACGAGCTTCGCGCCCGTGATGCCCTCCTCGTGGATGCGGTTGATGGTGTTCCCGCCGGCACCACCGCATCCGACGACCGTGATGTTCGTCTGCAGGTCCTCGAGGACGTCCTCGAGCTGGTCGTCCGTCATGGTCCCCGACTCCCGCGACGGGGTCGCGTCGCGGGTCTCGTCTCCACCCTGTCGACGCCCGGGGTCCTCCCCGCCTTCGGCCTCGTCTATCGCGTCTTCGACAATCGAATCCATCCTTGACCCTCATTATTCTATGGAGGGTAATTACGTTTCCCCTCTCTGTCAGACGCCCGCATGACGGAAAATTCGCGGGGAACGCGAGCGCGGTAATCGCCGCTTACCGACCGAGACCTTAGATATCGAACACGTCCTCCTGGTAGGTTGTGACGTCGTCGGGCCGGACGCGCTCGCCGTCGACCTCGACGGCGTCGCCGTTCGCGAGCCGCCCGAACTTCGGGCCTTCCGGGACGCCCTCCTGGCGTGCGCGCCGCGGGTCGAACGCCTCCTTCGTCGCGACCACGCGCCCGTCCGCTTGGCGAACGTCGTCGTAGTCCTCCTCGAGCGCGTCGACGAGCGCGTCGACGAGCGCGTCGTACGCGCCGTCGTCGGGGAACGCGGCGCGTCCACGGACCTGCGACCCGCCGTTGCGCGTCCCGAACGCCACGGTCTCGCGTTCGACGAGCGACCGCGTGCGCTCGGCGTCGACCGTCCGCGCGACCTCCAGGAGGTCGTCCGGGAGCGCTCGTGCGACCCAGTCGTCGCCGTCGGCGACGCGCCGGTCCCCGAACCGGACGCCGTCGGCGACCGCCCCGAGTTCCGCCTCGACCGCGGCGACGGCGTCCAGGTCGCGATCGTCGACCTCGCGCAGCCACGTCTCGCTCACGACGCGGTACCCGAGGGCCTCGACGACCGCCTCGAGCGCCGGTCGCGTCCCCTCGACGAGCGCGTGCTCGGCGTCACTCGCCGCGAACGCCGCCTCGACGACGTCCCGGTGCGCGCCGGGGTCACCCATCGCGTCCAGCCCCCAGTCCGCGGCGACGTGCCCGACCGTCCACGCCGTCTCGCGGACGACGCGCTCGAACCGCGGGACGTAATGCCCGCCACCGAACCCGACGACCGACCGGTCGCCCATCACCGACCGGTCGTCGGCGTCCGCCGCCTCGGTCCCGTCGTCGACGAGCTCGCCGAGGTCGAGGGTTGCTCGCGCCACCGCCTCGGCGCCCGCCGGGTCCCCCCACTCGTCCTCCCCGCTCCCGAGTTCCACGAACAGCGACGGACAGCCGACGTCGGTCGGCCCGTGATGCGTGCACTCCATCCCGACCTCGTACCCGTCGGGCGCGTACTCGTCGAACGACGAGAGGAGCGCCGCCTGCGCGCCCGGCGCCGCCCGCGCCACCGCGTTCGACTCACCGCCGTACTCCGCCGGCCCGAAGTTCCCCGTGAAATGCGCCGTGAGGAGCGGCCCGGTCTCGCCCGAATGCCGCGACGCGAACGCGAGCAGCTCGGGCGACGACGAGAACGCACCCGCAACCGCATCGAGCTCGAGATGCAGGCCATCGAACTCCCGCAGCTCGAACGGCCCGTGACGGTACACCACCCCACCACCAGCGCCATCCGACCGCGACTCATCCACCGACGACTCCCACTCGACGAGCCCCCGCAACTGCTCGCCGACGTGCGCCGACGCCTCGTCAGCCCGACTGACGACGATTGCGATCACGACACCACGTACCCGACTCACGGCCAAGAAGGAGTCGATTCGCCACCACCAACCGGCGTCCTCGCGGACGCCGGATGCTCGTGCGAGCAGAACAATCACACTGGAACCGGCGTCCTGGCGGACGCCGGATGCTCGTGCAGGCAGTCAGTCCGCCCCTTCTGCGGGCGCACTGCTCGAACCGAACGCGTCCCGGGCGGTGGTCGCGCTCTGGACGAAGATGGCCCGGACGTCGCGGCGGCGGCTCCAGAACAGGCCGAGCGCGAGCGCGAGGTAGACGACCGTGTACGCGTGGAGGATGAGCATACTGAGTTCGGTCTCCGCGGCGTGACTCGTCGTCGTGAGGATGACCGCGTACTCGGCGACGACCTGCGAGACGAACAGGACGAGCAGCACCATGGCCTCCCGGACCGAGATCTGGAAGTTCGTGATGATCGCGATGGCGAACAGGCTCTGGGCGGCCGTGATCCAGATCTCCGCGGTCTGCTTCGAGTCGAACGGCAGCGTCCCGACGTCCCCCGCGGCGATGGAGTAGACGACCGAGAGCGTGCCGATGAGGAGCGTCCACTGGTTGAGCTTCGAGGAGATGAGCGCGTTGAACCCGGCCGTCGACCGCGCCTTGTTCACGAGGTACGCCACGACGATGAGTTCCGGGCTCTCCGAGGCCAGTGGCGCGACCCACTGAATCATGAAGAACTTCGGGATGCCGTAGTCCACGCCGATGAGCTCCAGACCGTGCGCGAACGGATGGACCGCAGTGTAGATCATCACGCCGGAGTACACGAACAGCGTGATGGAAGCGGCCGTTCGGACCGGGAACGACCGTTTCTGGAGGTACGCGGGCACGCCGACCTGTTCCTCGTGGTCCTCGACGTCGCCGCGGACGATTATCGCGATGTACGCGACGTAGAGCCCGACGAGAACGAGCGTGTCGACGATGTCGATGCCGCCGAACAGTGGGACGGCGAACGCGAACGCAGTGGCGAGCAGGAGGAACACGATCTCGAGGCCGAGGTCGCGGTCCAGATGGACCTTGTTCGCGAGGAAGCCGTCGCCCTCCTTGACGGACGGGTCCTTGCCGCTGCCGGCGCGGTAGACGGTGAACAGCGCGATCCCGGACCAGCCGAGGCCGATGAGGATGCGGTTCGCGCCCGTCATGTTCGCGACGGCGAGGTTCGCGTCGTTGCAGGCGGCCGCGAGGCCGCTCTCCGCGTTCGAGATGGTCTCCGCGCTGAACTGCGCGCAGGCCTCGGCCGTCGCGCCGCCGGACCCGGCGCCCCACGCGTAGAGCGCGTCGACGGCGTACTCGGGGGCGACCGCGAGCACCGCCAGCACGGCGATCGCGAACGCTCGCGGGACGTCCTTCTCGGCGGTCTCGGCGCCCCACGCGAGCATGAACGACGCGCCGAGCACGGCGACGCCGCTCACCGCGACTGTCGTGAGGTTCCCGAGGCCGATCGTCTCTGGGCCGCCCAGGAGTTCCACGCTCACCCAAGGGACGGTGAGGAGCGCGGCGAAGGCGAGGGCGACCAGCGGGTGACGGAGCCGGTCTTTGAGCATACCTGAACGTCCGTGAAAGTACAAGTAACCCTTGCGGTTTCGGGAGACAGGCACGCGAGGGCGTCGCACGGAGCGTGCCGGAGGAGTCGCGCGTTGTCGGCGTCGGCTCGGGGTGTGCGCTCGCGGTCGGGTGCCCGGGTCGGCGGGCTTTTTGTGGTGGGTGCGCGAACGCTCCCCCTAAGGCATGTTCGAGCACGTACTCATCGCGACCGATGGGAGTGACTGCGGGACGCGAGCGGCGCGCGCCGGCGTGGAGCTCGCGGGGACGTACGACGCGACGGCGACGGTGGTCGTCGCAGCGGCTGGCGAGTTGTCGACCGCGGACGCGGAGTCGGTCGTGGAGGACGTCGCGGAGATCGGCGCCGCGTCGCGGGTGACGGTGCAGACGCGCGTGGCGAGCGAGCAGCCGCGTGCGGCGATACTCGAGGCGGCCGAGGACGTGGACGCGGACGTCATCGCGATGGGGCGACACGGACACACGAACCTCGAGGAGCGGCTCCTCGGGAGCGTCACAGAGCGCGTGCTCCGGGCGACCGACCGCGCGGTCCTGACCGTTCCGGGGCGAGGGAGCGGACTCGGGGACTACGAGGACGTCCTGATGACGTCCGACGGGAGCGACGCCGCTCGCGCCGCCGTTCGCCCAGGTACGGATATCGCGTCGACGTACGGCGCGGTCCTGCACCTGCTCTCGGTGGTCGACGTCGCTCGCGAGGCGGGGCCGTTCAGCGCCGGTGGCGTCGGCGAGGCGTACGTCGACGACCTCGTCGCCGACGCCGAGCAGGAACTCGACGTGTTCGCGGCGGCGTGCGAGGAGTCCGCGCGCGACGCTTCGGTCGACGTCGAGCAGGCGGTCCGTACGGGCACGCCGTCCGCGGAGATCGCGGCGTACGTCGAGGACGCGGGCGTTGACCTGGTCGCGATGGCGTCGACGGGCGAGGGGTCGCTCGCGGGCCAGTTGCTCGGGAGTACGACCGACCGCGTCCTTCGCACCGTCACGGTCCCGGTGCTCGTGGTCCCCGGCGGCGACTGACCTCCCGACCGCATCACTCCCCCGGCGAGGGACGTCTCGACCGACTCGTCCGTCGACTGGTTCATCCGTCGACATCTTCAGCCATCGACCGAGTCGTCCTGGCGGGTGCGGTGACTCGCGCGGAACCAGACCGTTTTTTGACGCGCGTTCCTTCCCTCGGCGCGTGCAGAGTGGGACGCCCGACCCGGACACGCCACGCGACCTCCTTTCGTACGCTCGCATCTACGCCGAGAGCGTGGGTCTCGACGTCGACCACGACGCCATCGAGTGGGAGATATCGAAGCGAGCGCGACGACGCGCCGGTGCGTGCTCGTACGACGCCGACTCCGGGACGGTCACGATCCGGTTGACGTGGGACGCCTACGAGCAGTACGGCTGGCGGCAGTTCACGGCCACCATCCGGCACGAGCTCGTGCACGCCTGGGAGTTCCAGACCTACGGCGAGGCCGGGCACGGCGAGCGGTTCCGCGAGAAGGCGGCGGCGGTCGACGCGCCGCGGCACTGCGAGTCGTTCAGCGATCCGCGACTGGAGCTCGCGTGTACCGCGGACTGCGAGTGGCGCGCCGGTCGGCATCGCGCCTCCAAGCCCGTCAAGCAACCCGGCGGCTACCGGTGTCCGGACTGCGGCGCGACCGTCGAGGTCGAGCACGTCACGTCCGGCGTGACGTGGACGGACGCCGCGGGCTACGAGCGCGCACGGGGCGTCGTCGACGAGTGGTGAGTCGAACAGCCGGTCGGTCGTTCGACGCGCCCGCCTACCAGGTGCCGCGAGCGAGACGCACGAGGCCGTCGCCGGCGACGAACGCGACCATCCCAGCGAGCCCGACGACGAGGAAGAACGCGGAGACGAGCGCCGCCGGGTCGAACTCGGCGTTCGCCGGCGCCGTGTCCTGGAGCAGGACCTTGACCCCGAGTGCGAACGTCGCGGCGCTCGCGGACTGGAGGCCGCGCACGACGGCTCGCCCCAACGACGTCACCTCGCCGTCGGCGAGCGCGACCCGGTAGGCGTCGACGACGGCGTGCACGAGCAGGCTCGCTGCGAGCGACGGCACGGCGAGGAGGACGGTCGTCCAGAACACGGTCCGAGCGGCCTCGGGGACGCCCTCCTCCGGGCCCAGCACGAGCCCGCCGAGGCCGAACACGAGCGCGAGGCCGACGGCGCCGACGGCGAGCCAGCAGACGAGCAGGAACTCGACGCGATGGAACGACGCCCACGATGGCACGCCGTCGACCGCACCGTCGCCGCTCCTACGGGCCGCGTCGTCGCGCTCGTCGTCGTGGCGCGTGTCGAACTGGCCGCGAGACCGCGTCATACGTGCACGGTCAGGCGGTCCGAACAAATGCTTTCTCCTCGTTCGGCGGACGTCACGGGGCTCGTCCGGACCGTCACGTGCGGCCGCTCAGTGCTCGTCCCCGTCGCGTTCGGCGTCGACCCCACCGTAGTGACGGCTCTCGACGAGCCGGTCGAACAGCCGCGAGAGGAGGTCGGTGACTGGGCCGCCGCCGACGTCGATGCCGTCGACGGACGCGACCGGCCGGAGCTCCCACGTCGAGTTCGTCAGGAAGCACTCGTCGGCGTCCCTGACCGCCGCCGGTGCGTACTCGCCGGTGTGAACGGGGACGCCCGCCTGCTCGCGGGCGAGGTCGAGGACGTACGCTCGCGTGATGCCGGGGAGGAGGTCGAGGTCGGCGGCCGGCGTGTGGAGGCCGTCGTCGTCCACCCAGAAGACGTTCGACGTCGCGCCCTCGGCGACGTTCCCGGCCTGGTCCCGAAGCAGCGCCTCGTCGGCGCCCGCGACGAGTTCCTCACGAGCGAGGATGGAGTTCAGGTAATTGTGGGTCTTCGCGCCCGGCGGGAGCGCGTTCCGCGGTGGTTTCCGGGCCTTCACGGTCTGGAGGACCGCCGGGTCCGCCCAGACCGGGTCGCCGTCGAGCCCGCCCCTGGGGAGCGGTTTCGCGTACACGACGACCGTCGGGTCCACGTCCGGCCGTGGGGTGACGGTCCCGGGCTGGCTGCCGCGCGTGACGGAGAGCTTCGCGTACGCGTCGTCGAGGTCGTTCGCGGCGAGCGTCTCGTGGACGCGCGTCGCGAGGTCCCGGCGGTCGAGGCCGTGGTCCAACCCGAGCGCGTCGCACGAGCGTTCGAGGCGGTCCATGTGCGCGTCGAGCGCGAACACCGTCCCGCCGTAGACGCGCATCGTCTCGAAGACGCCGTCGCCGTACTGGAACCCGCGGTCGTCGACGCTCACGGTCGCCTCGCTCCGCTCGACGAGTTCGCCGTCTACGTGGTACTGCACAGGAAGTTCCTCACGAGTCGCTTGCCGACGCGCAGGCTCGGGCGCGCGCCGACTGGGTCGTCTTCAGATTCGGTCGGTTCAGTTGGCTCGGCCGGGTCGTCGGCGTCGCCGGTCAGGATGCTCTCCGGGTGGAACTGCACGCCGACGTGGGGTTTCTCGCGGTGGCGGACCGCCATCAGGACCGCGCGGTCGTCGCTCGTCGACGCCGTCTCCGCGAGCGCCGCCGGCAGGTCCGCGCGGTCGACCGCGAGCGAGTGATACCGGCCGACGCGGATGCGCTCCGGGAGGCCCTCGAACACGCCGCGGCCGTCGTGCGTCACGACGGACGGCTTCCCGTGGACGACCTCGGGCGCGTGCCCGACTGCCGCACCGTTCGCCGCACAGAGCGCCTGATGACCGAGACACACGCCGAGCGTCGGTATCGACAACTCGTCGAATATCGGCATCGAGACGCCGGCGTCCTGCGGCGTCCCGGGCCCCGGGGAGACGACGATTCCGTCCACGTCGAGCGCCCGGACGTCGTCGACGTCGACCGCGTCGTTCCGTCGGACGACCACGTCGCCCGCGAACTCGCCGACGTACTGCACGAGGTTGTACGCGAACGAGTCGTAGTTGTCGACGACGAGCACGCGCGGCGACCCCGGGACCGGGTCGAGCGACGCCGGCGGGTTCCCGGTCGTCATCGGTCGCCCTCCGGTGCTGTTCGGTCCGTCGAGACGGTGAGGTCCGCGTCCGCTGCGACCGCGTCGTCGACAGCGTGCAGGAGCGCTCGGGCCTTGTCGAGCGTCTCGTCGTACTCGCGCTCCGGGTCGGAGTCGTGCACGATGCCGGCGCCGACGCGGAGGTGGTACTCGTCGTCGTACCGGACGAGCGTCCGGATGACGATGTTCAGCGTCGCACGGTCGTCGAACCCGAAGGCCGCCATCGCGCCCGTGTACGGCCCCCGTCTGGTCGATTCGAGCTCATCGATCAGCTCCATCGTCCGCGGCTTCGGCGCGCCCGTGATGGTGCCGCCGGGGAACATCGCGCCGACCGCGTCCGCGAGCCCGACGCCGTCGCGCAGCTCGCCCGTGACGTCGGAGACGAGGTGCATCACCTCGCTGTACCGGTCGACGCGGCGGTACTGGGCGACGTCCACCGTCCCGTACGCGGAGACCTTCCCGAGGTCGTTGCGTTCCAGGTCGACGAGCATCGCGTGCTCCGCGCGCTCCTTCTCGTCGCTCGACAGCTCCGCTTCGAGCGCGTCGTCCGCGGCGGCGTCGTCGCCGCGCGGTCGCGTCCCCGCGATGGGTTCGGTGCGGACGAAGTCGCCGTCGCGCTCCAGGAGCAGCTCCGGGCTCGCGGACACGAGGTCGACGCCGGGGAACTCGACGAGGCCCGAGTACGGCGCCGGGTTCACGCGCCGGAGCGCGTCGTACGCCGCCACCGGATGCACCGCCGCGGGCGCTCGCAGGCGATGCGAGACGTTCGCTTGGAACGTGTCGCCCTCGCGGACGGCCGTCTTCACGGCGCGAACCCGGTCGGCGTACGCCGCCCGTCCCGCGTCGCTCTCGAACGCCGCCGCCTCGGCGTCCGCGGCCGGCGCCGGCCCGTGCCCGGCGTCGCCGGCGGTCGCTCGCTCCACGAGCGCCGCGGCCCGCTCGACCGCCTCGGCGTACGCGTCGTCAAGCGCAGCGTCGGTCGGGGCACGCTCCTCGACACCATCGGCAGGCGCGTCGGGCCGTTCCGGACAGACGGTCACGTGCAGCGTCGTCTCGTCGCCGGACGCGGCGTCGGTCCCTCGCCACGCGACGACCGCGTCGTACACGCCAACCTGGACGTGCGGGAGTCCGCGGTCGTCGACCGCGTCCGCCGGCAGGGACTCCAGTTCCCGCGCCAGGTCGTACGACACCCACCCGAACGCCCCGCACGGATACGGCACCTCGCAGTCCCCGCGAACCAGCGTCTCCGCGTCCAGCACGCCCTCCAGCGCGCGCAGCGACGGCGACCCCGACCCGGGATGCGCGTCCGCGGTCGGGTCCTCGCACAGCACCGCCTCCGGCCGTGCGGTGAACCGCTCCACGGGGTCGACCGCGAAGTACCCCCACCCGGCGTCAGCACCGTCGCCCGGTCCGACGTCCGAATCGGCCGCGGGGGCGTCGACGCCCGTGGTCTCGAGGAACACGCTCCACTGGCCGTCGCCGCGGCGAGCGCGCCGGTACGCCGTCCAGGGGTCCGCGACCGTCGCACGCACCTCGACCGGTACGCGAGCGCCCGGCGGCGCATCCCGCATGGTCTCGCGGAACGCCGCGGCGTCGGTCGCGACCCGATACGAATCCATACCCGGACCGACGGCACCGCCGCTAAACGGTGTTACGGTGTCGGGGAAGCGGACCGCGAGCGAACCGCCCTACTGCCGGGCGTTCGCGCGGTCGACCCACTGCTCGACGCGCCCCGGCGCCAGGTCGGCCGCCTCGGCGATGGCCTCGTGGTCCACGTCGGCCAGCTCGGCGACCGACGTCACGTCGACCTCGACCAGCCGCTCGGCGTACGCCGGCCCGATACCCTTGATCTCCTGCAGCTCCTCGACGCCACCCTCGTCGTCGGCCTCGTCGGCTTCCTCGACGCCGCCCTCGTCGTCCGTCCCCGCTTCGTCGGTCGCGTCGGCGTCCTCGTCGACCGCTTCGGTTCCCTCGTCGTCGGATTCGTCAGCGTCCTCGTCGTCGGACTCGTCGGCTTCTTCGACGTCGCCCTCGTCGTCCGTCTCCGCTTCGTCGGCCGCGTCGGCGTCCTCGTCGTCCGCTTCGGTTTCCGCGTCGCCCGCGGTTTCTCCGTCGGTCGCCGAATCCTCGTCGACGGCCCCCTCGTCGACGCCCTTCACGGCGGCTTCGTTCGCCGCGTCGGCTTCGTTCCGTTCGCGCTCGACGGTGACGCCGACGTCGTCGGAGCGTCGACCGGTTCGTTCGTCGTCGCCCCCGAGACCGAGTACAGACTTCAGTTTCGATAGGAGTCCCATTGGGTGATAGTGGTACCCCAGCGGACTTAAAAGCGACTCACGCCGTTGGGCTTGCCCCACGTGCGACCGGCGTCCGCTTGCGGTAAGCCGGTGTTACCGGGGTCGACGGGGCGTCGGCCTACTCGTCGAGGTGCGAGCGGAGCGCGTCGTTCATCGCGTCGACCGGCGCGTCCTCGCCGGTCCAGTGCTCGAACGCCGCGGCGCCCTGATGGAGGAGCATCCACGCGCCGTCGACGGTCCTCGCCCCCGCCGCCGCGGCGTCGCGGAGCAAGCGCGTCTCCAGCGGCGCGTACACCGCGTCGAGCACCACCAGGTCGCCGTGGAGGGCGGTCGCCGGAACGGGCGTCTCGTCGGTCTCCATGCCGACGCTCGTCGCGTTCACGAGCACGTCCGCGTCCACCAGTCGGTCGTCGAGCGCGTCGAGGCCGCCGCCGGTCGCGGTCGCGCCGTCGACCTCGCGCTCGACCGCGGCCGCGAGCTCGGTCGCTCGACTCGCCGTCCGGTTCGCGACCCGCACCGACGCCCCGGCGTCCGCGAGCCCGAACGCCACGGCCCGCCCGGCGCCGCCAGCACCGACGACCACAGCGGTCGCGCCCGACAGCGACGCGTCGCCCCGCTCGCGGAGCGCTCGAACCGCCCCCTCGACGTCCGTGTTGTGCCCCGTCACCGCGCCTCCCGAGAAGTCGAGCGTGTTCGCCGCACCGACCGCGGACGCCAGGTCGTCCGTCGCGACCGTCGGGAGCGCCGCGACGTCGCGCTTGAACGGCACCGTCACGTTCAGGCCCGCCACGCCGAGCGCACTCGCACCCTCGACGGCCGCCGCCACCGCGTCCTCGGCGGGTTCGAACGTCACGTAGCGCGCGTTCACTCCCAGTGCGTCGTACGCCGCCTCGTGCATCGGCGGCGACAGCGAGTGCCCGACGGGATTCCCGATTAGGCCGTACACGTCCATACCGCGAACCGTCGCGACCGCCGACCAAAAGCGATGCGGGCGCGGCGAGAACCGACGCGACCCCCGTCGCCGCGTGACCGACTCGGTCTGGGTCTCACTCGGTCGAGGATGGTGACGTTCCCGAAGACGGCGGTGACGGGCCGGTCGCTCGCGCCGTTCCGGTCCCGCGACTGGGCGTCGAATCGAGCGACGAGAACACGGAACGTCGAGGGGCGCCAGGTGTCAGGCTTCGACGACGAGGCCGGCGCGCTTCAGGGCGTCGTCGACGGTGGCGTCGTCGTGGATGACGGCGCTGATCGCGGTGGCGATGGCTTCGGGGTCGTCGTGCTGGAAGATGGAGCGCCCCATCGAGACGCCCGCACCGCCGGCATCCATGACGCCGCGGACGGCCTCGACGGTCTCGCGGTCCGTGCCCTTCGCGCCGCCGGCGATGACGACCGGGAGACGGGTCGACTCGACGACGTGCTGGAAGGTCTCGGCGTCCCCCGAGTAGCCGGTCTTGACGACGTCCGCGCCGAGTTCCTCTGCGAGCCGGACGGCGTGCCCCAGGCTCTCGGGGTCCGTGGAGTCGACGCCCTCGCCGCGAGCGTACGCCATCGCGAGCACGGGCATCCCGAGGCGGTCGGCGTCCCTCGTGAGCTCGGCGAGGTCCTCGATCTGCTCCGGTTCGTGCTCCCCGCCGACGTTGATGTGGAACGAGACGGCGTCCGCGCCGGCGCGAACGGCCTCCTCGACGGTGCCGGTGACGCGCTTGTCCGCCTCGTCCGGGCCGATGGTCGTCGAGCCGTTCAGGTGCACGACGTACCCGGCGCCGTTCTTGTTGTCGTGGACGCGCGGCGCGATCCCCTTCTGGGTGAGGACGGCGTCCGCGCCGCCGCGCGTCACGCCGTCGATGGTCGATTCGATGTCCTTCAGTCCCGTGACGGCGCCCATGGTGATGCCGTGGTCCATCGGGACGACGAGGTAGTTGCCGTCGGTCGAGATGCGGTCCAGTCGTGTGCGTTTCCCCGGGCCTACGTGTGGTGTGTCGCGTGTCATGTGCGTGAGTCGAACTGCGTTAGTGTGTCATCGTGTGCCACGTCGGGTTATGTCGGTTCCGATTCCGCCAAACTTTCCGCGTCCGTCTCTCCTTCGTTCGCCGCCCCCGCGACCGCGCCCCGCTTCAGTTCGCGCGCCTTCGACTCCAGTTCCTCCGCGGTCGCCGCCACCTCGCGGTCGCTCTCGTCTCCTTCGGCAACGATGTCGACGAGCGCGCTCCCGACGATGACGCCGTCCGCTCCGGCGGCCACGACCGCTCGCGCGTGCTCGCCGCTCTTGATACCGAACCCGACCGCCTTCGGCACGTCCCACTCGCGCAGCCGGGAGAGGCTCGCTCCCGTCTGGTCGCTCACGTCGTCCTTCGCGCCCGTGACGCCCAACCGCGCCTGGACGTACACGTAGCCCGACACCTGGTCCATGATGCGCTCCAGGCGGTCGCCCGCGGTCGTCGGCGCGACGATGAACACGAGGTCGAGCCCGAACTCGTCGCACGCCTCGCGGAGCGGGCCGGCCTCCTCGGCGGGCAGGTCCGGGACGACGAACCCGGACAGCCCCAGGGACGCCGCCTGCTCAACGAACGGCCGCGGCCCCTCCTCGTCGCCGTACTGGTAGATGAGGTTGTAGTACGTCATGCAGACCAGCGGGACGTCCACGTCGAGGTCGTCGACGAACTCGAAGAACCGCTCGGGCGTCATCCCGCCCGCGAGCGAACGCACGACCGCCTCCTGGATGGTCGACCCCTCCGCGATGGGCTCGCTGAAGGGGAGGCCGAGTTCGATGACGTCCGCGCCACCGCGCTCGAGCGCCTCGACGTACTCGAGGCTCGCCTCGTAGTCCGGGTCGCCCGCGGCGAGGTACGGGACGAACGCCGGCTCGCCCGCGAACGCCTCGGCGAGCGCCTCGTTCTGGGTCGCCCCCGCGCCTTCGTCCGTCATCAGTGGAACACCTCCCCCACGTCGACCGCGCCCTCGACGTCGCGCTCCTCGGTCTCCTGCACGACGGACTCCAGGTCCTTGTCGCCGCGCCCGGAGACGTTGATGACCGTCACGTCGCCGAGTTCGTCCCGGTTCTCGTCCGCCCACGCGAACGCGTGCGCCGTCTCCAACGCCGGGATGACGCCCTCCAGCCGCGAGAGACGGTGGAACGCCGCAAGCGCCGCGTCGTCGCCGACGTTCGCCGCCCGCACGCGGTCCTCGTCGACGAGGTGCGCGAGCTCCGGGCCGACGCCCGCGTAGTCCAGTCCCGAGGAGACGCTGTGGGACTCCAGGATCTGGCCGTCTCGGTCCTGGAGCAGCTTCGTCCGCGCCCCGTGCAGGACGCCCTCGTCGCCCGTCGACAGCGACGCCGAATTGGGCGCGACGCCCGCGTCCTCGTCGACGGCGAGCGAGGAGCCACCGGCCTCGACCGCCACGAGGTCGGTGTCGGTATCGTCCACGAAGTTCGCGAACGCGCCCATCGTGTTCGACCCGCCGCCAGCGCACGCGACGACGGTGTCAGGGAGGCCGCCGGTCCGCTCGATGGCCTGCTCGCGCGCCTCCTCGCTGATGACCGCCTGGAAGTCCCGGACCATCGCCGGGAACGGCGCCGGCCCGACGACGCTCCCGATGACGTAGTGCGTGTCCTCGACGTTCGTCGCCCAGTCCCGCATCGTCTCCGAGATCGCCTCCTTCAGCGTCCCGCGGCCCGTCGTCACCGGGTTCACCTCGCTCCCGTTGAGCTTCATCCGGAAGACGTTCGGGCGCTGCCGGTTGATGTCGCGCTCGCCCATGTAGATCTCGCAGGGCAGCCCGAGGTGAGCGGCCGCCATCGCGGTCGCGGTCCCGTGCTGGCCGGCGCCGGTCTCCGCGACGATGCGCTCCTTCCCCATGTACTTCGCGAGGAGGACCTGCCCGAGCGCGTTGTTGAGCTTGTGCGCGCCACCGTGCAGGAGGTCCTCGCGTTTCAGGTACACCTCGCTGTCGTAGCGCTCGCTCAGGTGCTCGGCGTGCTGGAGCGGCGTCGGCCGCCCGCCGAAGTCCCGCAGTCGCTCCCGGAACTCGTCCACGAACCCGTCCTCGTTCTCGAGCACGTACCGCTCGTACGCCTCGGTCAGTTCCTCGATGGCCGGCATGAGCGCCTCCGGCACGTACTGTCCACCGTAATCGCCGAACTTGACGTCCGTCGCTGTCATTGTGTTGTCTCCGTCGTGTCGCTCGCGTCCGTGGTCGCCGCGGTCAGTCGCTCGGTGTTCTCGCGGACGTCGCCGTCCATGATGGCGCTCCCGACGAGGAGCGCGTCCGCGCCCGCCGCTCGCATCCGCGAGACGTCGTCGGTCGTGGCTACGCCGCTCTCCGCAATGAGGGTGACGTCCCCCCGAGCGTCCGCCGGGACCGCGTCGGCGACGCGCTCGAACGTCCCCAGGTCGACCTCGAGCCTCGCGAGGTCGCGGTTGTTCACGCCGACGATTCGCGCACCGGCGTCGAGCGCGCGTTCGAGCTCGCGCTCGGTGTGGACCTCGACGAGCGCCTGGAAGCCGCGGTCGCGGGCGGCCGCGAGCATCGATTCGAGCGTGTCGGCGCCGTCGACGCCCGCGTCCGGGTCGCCGTCGCTCCCGAGGAACCGCGCGATGAGGAGGACGACGTCGGCCTCGACGGCGTCGAGTTGGGCTTCGCGCAGCAGGAAGTCCTTCCGGAGGACCGGCACGTCGACGGCGGCGCGGACCCGTTGGAGGTTCTCGGTGCTGCCGTCGAAGTGCGCGGGTTCGGTGAGCACGCTGAGTGCGGCGGCGCCGCCGTCGACCATCGCGGTCGCGAGGTCGACGGGGTCGTCGTCGCGCGTGCCGTCGGTCGTGGGACTGGTCGGTTTGACCTCCGCGACGAGCGGGGCTCGACCGTCGGCGCTCGCGGCCTGGAACGCGGCGGGGAGGTCGCGCGCGTCGACGTCGACGCGGCCGCCGGTCGGCGGGTCTCGGGTGCGTGCGGCGTCGAGGATCGCCTCGACGGCCGGCGCGAGCCCCTGCCCAGAGCTAGTGTTCATCCTTGTACATTGTCCGACTGATTCGTACATAAGGCTTGCGTCCACGCCCACCGAGAGACCAGATACCGTGGTCGATGCCGTCGTCGCTTGGACCGGAAGGCTCATTCCACCTCTTCGACACATTCGAGTATGGTTCCGACGCCCGAGGCCGCCCCCAGCGACGAGACTGCACCCACGCCGGACCCGTTCCGCGGCGAGGAGGGCGACCCGGTCGTCCCCGACCGCTGGACGCACAACGTCGTCGTCGCGAACGACATCGAGGTCTCGTACTACCGCGCTGGCCGGGACGCCGCGGACGCCGCCGCGACCGTCATCGTCGCCCACGGGTTCTTCGAGGACGCCCGCTGCAAGCGCCGGGTCGTGAACGCCCTCGCCGACGACGGCTACGACGTCGTGGCGTACGACGCCCGCGGGCACGGCCACACCGACGCCCCCGAATCCGGCTACGCGCCCGCCGACCGCGTCGCCGACCTCGTCGGCGTCCTCGACGCCCTCGACCTCGAGAACCCGGTACTCTACGGGCACTCGATGGGCGGGTCGACGGTCGCGAAGACCGCCGCCGAGCATCCCGAGCGCGTCGCGGGCGTCGTCACGGAGGACCCCGCGGGTCTGCGATCGATGGCGGACCTCGACCTCGACGAGATCGCGACCGAGATGCGCGAGGACGTCCGCGAGGACCTCGCGAAGTCCTTCGACGAACTGCTAGCGGCGTACGAGGACCCGGACGACGACCCCGCGTCCGCGGTCGACGAGATTCCGCCCGAGCTGTACGCGACGTTCGCGCGCTCCGACCAGCGGACCAGCGAACACGTCGCGGCGGTTCCCCGGGCGGGCTACCCGGCGCTCGCGGACGTCTTCCCGGAGGTCGAGGTCCCGGCGCTCGTCCTCCGGCGCGACCACGCGACCGTCCCCGGCTCCATACGGGACGGTTCGCCAGTCGAGGAGCGCGCGACCGACCTGGACCTCGCCGCGTCGCTCCCGGACGGCCGCCTCGTGCACGTTCCCGGCGCCGGCCACCACGTTGTCCTCACTGCCGAAGACGCAGCGCTCGCCGAGATTCACGCGTTCCTCGCGCGTCTCGACGAGAGCGACGACCGCGACTGACCGAGAGCGATTGCCCGCGACGACTCGCGGGCAGCCGTCGCCGCCGCACGCCCGAGGTGGTCGTTCGGCACGCCGGTCTGGAGGGCGGCCTTCACGCTCACGTTGTACACGCCGACCGGTATCCTCGGCCGCGTCCACGTCGTCGGCCGGCGTCCGCTCGCGTCTCGTCGGCGAGGAAGCTTCAAGGGCGTGGTGGGCCTCGGTTCGTGCATGGACGCCGCCGAGACAGCCGGCATCTACGCGAGGGAGATCGAGTATCTGGACCGGTACGTGCAGTTCGGCGTCGCCAGCGGGCGCGTCATCTCCGTGTCGTTCCCCGACTTCCCGGACGACGGCGCGAGCGACGAGTACGACCTCCTCGACCGCTTCGAGCGGTACTGCGAGGGCATCAGCGAGGACGACTTCGCGGACGTCGAGGTCGGACTGACGGTCCCGACCGGCGAGCGGAAGGTACTGGAGACGCTCCGGCAGGTCGGGTACGGCGAGCAGGTGAGCGTCGAACAGCTCGCGAAGATGACGCCGACGCTCTCCGCGGACGACGACCAGGACGTCGTCACGGTCCGGGAGGCGCTCGCGGAGAACCCGCTGCCCGTCGTCTTCCCCGACCACCGCGTGCGGGACGGCCCGAGCGCGCTCCCGCCGCAGGTCGAGCAGAAGCTCCGGTCGCTCGAGGACCTCTGACGGCTGGCCGCCGAGCACGTGGGGGCGTCGTAGAGCAGTCGGTTCCGATATATCTTCGTCGAGTTCGTCGCGTCGGTGACGCCCGTTCGTCGCCACCTCGGGACGGATCCCGGCGACGTCGCGGCGCATAGATGACGTCTTCTCTACAAAAACGCGGTTACGGAAGCTCGCTTACAAAAGTCAGTTTCCGGAAACTTTCACGGGCGTTCCGGCCCGACCTAGAGACATGAGACGACCGAACTCGCTCGTCGCGCGGTTCTACGCGTTCAAGCTCACGAACGCGTCGGGGTTCTACCTCCCCATCTACTTCGCGTTCCTCCAGGACAAGGGGTTCGACCTCGCGTTCCTCGGCGTGCTGTCCGCGACGTTCTCGTTCGCGCTCGTCGCCGCCGAGATACCGACCGGCTACCTCGGTGACCGCCTCGGCCGTCGCGGGAGCCTCGCCGTCGGCGCCACCGTCCGCGCCGGCATCATGATGGCGTTCCCGTTCGTCCCGAACCGCGCGGGGTACGTCGTCCTGTTCGGCGTCTGGGCGACCGGCTGGGCGTTCCGCTCGGGCACCCAGGACGCCTGGCTCTACGAGGTCCTCCAGTCGACGTGCGACGAGGACGAGTACGCTCGCGTCGACGGCCGCGCGAACGCCATCGTCCTGGGCACGAGCGCCGTCGCCGCCGTCCTCGGCGGCGTCCTCTACACCGTCGAGCCCGCCGCGCCGTTCCTCGCGAACGCCGCGCTCGCGCTCGTCGGCCTCCCCATCCTCTACTCGTTCCCCGCCGTCGAGACCGCCGGCGACGACGAGCGCTTCGGGCTCCGGGACGCCGTGGCGCTCCTCCGCGCCCAGGCGCACCGACCGGCGGTCCGCTGGTTCGTCGCGTACGCCGCCGTGTTCGCGACCGCGTTCGCCGCCACCCGGCCGTTCGAGCAACCGATGCTGCGCGCCGTCGGCGTCCCCGTCGCCGGCCTCGGCGTCCTCTACGCCGGCTTCAAGCTCGTGTCCGCGGGCGCCGCGTCGCTCTCCGGGACCGTCGAGGACCGGTTCGGCGTCCGCGGCGCGTTCGCCGCCCTCCCCGCGGTCTACGGCGTCGCGTTCGCCGCGATCGCTGTCGTCCCCGTCGCGGCCGTCCCCGTGGTGTTCCTGAACCGCGCCATCAGGACGATGACGCGCCCGCTACAGAACCAGTACCTGAACGACCGGCTCGACGACGTCGGCCGCGCGACCGTCCTCTCGGGCGCGTCGATGGCGCTCTCGCTCGTCTCCGGTGCCGGGAAGCTCGTCGCCGGGCGCGTCACCGACGTCGCCGGCGCTCTCGACGGCGTCGCCGCCTTCGGCGTCGCGCTCGCCGTCCTCGGCGCCGTCATCTGGCTCGCGGTCGACCCCGTCCGCGCGAGTCCGGGGGCCGACGCGGCCGACAGTGGCGTCGACGCGACCGCAACCTCGGACTGAACCGGGGTCAGTCGCGAGCGACGAGGAGCATCGCTCCCGCACCGACCACCAGCCCGAGGAGGCTCGCGGCCTCCAGGAGCGTGCTCGGGAACAGGAGCGCGACGAAGCGCGCGATGGCCGCACCGACGAACGCGACCGACCCGACGAGGCGGACCGTCGGCCGGCCCTCCATCCGGAAGCCGACGTACGCCGCGGCGAGCAACCACGCGAACCCGATACCGAGGTCGGTCGTCTCGGTCGCCACCGGCGCCTCCAGGAGCGCGCCCACGAGCAGCATCGAGAGCACGCCGACGACCAGGACCGCGAGCAACAGCCAGCCACCCGTCGGTTCCGCGGCGCTCACCTCGTCGGTCGTCTCACCGTCGCCATCACTCATTGCTCGCCTCAAGAACCGGCGAGCGCGTGAAGGCGTCGATTCGGCCCTGGCGGCGTCGAGCCGTCACTCCGCGCCGAGGACGCTCTCGTGGACGACGAACTCGAGCGCGTTCACGAGGTAGTGCGCGACGACGACGACCACGAGGCTGCCCGAGAGGACGAACGCGGCCGCGAGCACGACGCCGAGCGTGCCCGTGACGAGCACGCCCAGGCGCCCCTGCGCACCGTGCCCGAGCCCGAACAGGACCGACGACACGAGCACGAGCAGCCACGGCGACACGCCGAAACCGGTAGCCAAGGCACCGACGAGCACGCCACGGAAGAGCAGTTCCTCGAACGCGGCGACGATGGGGAGGACGCCACCGAGCAGGACGACCCACCCGCGTCGCGACGTCGGCGCGAGAAGTTCGCGCAACTCCTCGCTCTGCCCGAGGCCCGCCGCGTCAGCGAGCGAACCACCCACCTCGTTCGCCGCGTACAACCCGACGCCGAGCGCCGCGCCGACCGCGACGAACCACCACGTGACGTGGTCACCACCGAGTCCGAGCGCCCCACGCGGCACGTCCGCGAGCACCGCCGCCGCGACGAGAACCACCGCGAACACCCCCTGCGAGAACGCCACGTTCAGCAACAGCATCGGCTGCGAGAGCGCCGGCGGCCTCGCCGCCCCCCGCTCGCGAACCCCCGGCACCTCGACGGCGTCAGCCGCCTCGACGTCTGCCCCGAACTCGCGGGGTGCAACCGCATCTCTCGGGTTCGAATCGACCGCGTCCGCGTCGACCCGCCCGCCGCGCGGTCCCGCGTCCTCGTCGTCGTCGAACCGCCGGCTGGTCGTATGCGACGCCAACAGCAAGAGAACGGTGACGACGCCCGCGACCGACGCGAACGTCGTCCACGCCGTCACGGCGCGTTACTGCGGGCTCGGCGACCCGCCGCTCGCACCGGACCGACCGACCTTCTGCTCCAAGGCCTTCCCGGTGATGTTCTTCAGACGGTCGACGAGCGAGTCCTTCTCCGTCTCACCCGTCAGCGCGATCTCGAGGACCTCGCTGATGTGGTTCACGGGGATGACCTCGATCATCTCCTCGTACTCGTCCTCGATCATCACGTCCTGGCTGTTCGCCGCCGGGATGATGACCGTGTCGAGGCCCGCCTTCGCCGCCGCCTCGATCTTGTGCGTGACGCCACCGACGGGGAGCACGTCGCCGCGCACGGAGAGCGACCCCGTCATCGCGAGACTCTGATTCACCGGCACGTCCTCCAGCGCCGAGATGACCGCGGTCGCGACCGTGATGGACGCGGAGTCACCGTCCACGCCCTGCTGGCCGGCCTGCACGAACTGGATGTGGATGTCCTTCTCGCTGATGTCCTCGTCGCTGAACTTCTTGATGATCGCGGAGACGTTCTGCACCGCCTCCTCCGCCATCTCCTGGAGCTTCCCGGTCGCGATGACCTGCCCCGGCCCCTGCGACGGTGCGACCTCGGCCATCACGGGCAGGACGATACCGGAGTCCTCGCCCATGACCGCCAGGCCGTTCACGCGCCCGACCACGTCGCCCTCCGAGACGGTGAGCTCGTAGTCCTTCCGGCGCTCGATGTAGTCGTCGGCGAGCTGCTGCTCGATGGAGCGACTGCGGCGCTTCGCACGAAGCACGTCCTCCCGGGTCGTGTGCTCGCGGTCCTCCGCGCGAGCGATGTCGCCGGAGACGCGAACGAGCCCGCCGAGGTCGCGGAGCTTCAGCGTCAGGTGCTCCTTTCGGCCCGCACGACGCCGGGCCTCGAGGATGATCTCCTCGATCGCCGACCGCGTGAAGTGCGGGAGCCGCCCGTCCTTCTCGACCTCCTGCGCGATGAACCGCGCGTACTTCCGCCGCATCTCCGGGGTGTCCTCGATGGTGTCGTCCATGTACACCTCGTACCCGTACCCCTTGATGCGGGAGCGGAGCGCCGGGTGCATGTTCTCCATCGCGTCGAGGTTCCCCGCCGCGACCATGATGAAGTCACACGGCACGGGCTCGGTCTGCACCATCGCGCCGGACGACCGCTCGCTCTGACCGGTGATGGAGAACTTCCCCTCCTGGATGGCCGTCATGAGCTTCTGCTGGCTGCGGATGTCGAGCGTGTTTATCTCGTCGAGGAAGAGCACGCCCTTGTTGGCCTTGTGGATGGCGCCGGGCTCGACGCGGTCGTGGCTCGGCGTCTCCATCCCGCCGCTCTGGAACGGGTCGTGGCGGACGTCGCCCAGCAGCGCACCGGCGTGCGCGCCCGTCGCGTCCTCGAACGGCGCGGTCTGCTGGTCGGAGTTGTTCACGACGAGGTTCGGGATCATCGAGTCGGTGGAGCGACTCGAGTACCGGAACGCGAGGAAGACGACCCCCGCCGCGAGGATGCCGAGCAGGAGACTGCCCTGGATGAGCGCGTACCCGAGCACGACCGCGACGATGATGTACATCAGGAACTGGCGCATCTGGTTGCGCTTCCGCGCGTCCTCCTTGTGCGCCTCGATGATCTGGTCGCCCTTCCCGGCGGGCACGGTGCGGACCTTCGGTGCGTTCCCGTCGTCGGGGTTGTGGTAGACGAGGATGTCTTGGAGGTCCTCCTTCGGGAGGAGCTGGCTCATCGCCTTCGCCAGCATCGACTTCCCCGTCCCCGGGGAGCCGATCATCATGACGTGCCGGCGCTGCTTCGCCGCCTTCTTGACGATGTCGCGCGCCTCGTCCTGGCCGATGACCTGGTCCACGAGCCGCTCCGGGACCTCGATTTCGTCGGTGCTCTCGATCTGGAGGCCGCCGAGGAGGTCGTCTTCAGCGACCTCCTCGTCTATCTCTGCGTCGACTTCGACGTCGCTCCCGAGCCGGTCGATGTCCGGGCCGGTCGCCTCGTCGGAGCCAGCGTCGGACTCGCCGGAGTCATCGACTCCGGTCTCGGGGCCGCCGGGGACGCCCAGGTCCGGATGCTCGTCCCGGGGGACGTCCGTGTCCGGCTGACCGCTCCCCTCCTCGACCTCGTCGGGCGATTCGGGGCGTCCGTCGGTGGTGTCGCTGTCTTTGCTCATAGAAGTGATTCGCTATCGAAACGGAAGGGATTCGGACTGATATACTTTCCTCCTACTCGCCTCGACACCCGCATGGACTTTTCGCCGCCGAGACGGCTTCTGTGGCCGGTTTGTGCCTCGGGCGGCTTCCAGCACCGTTATAAATCAGCGTCGTGCAGGGTGAGACATGACGCGGGGTTTCTACATCGGTCGCTTCCAGCCCTACCACAACGGGCACCACAGCATGGTCGCCGAGATCGCGGCGGACGTCGACGAACTCGTTCTCGGCATCGGGAGCGCCGGTGATTCCCACACGACCCACGACCCGTTCACCGCCGGGGAGCGCATCATGATGCTCACGAAGTCCCTGCGCGAGTTCGACGTGACGACGTACGCGGTCCCCATCGAGGACCTCGACCGGAACTCGGTGTGGGTGAGTCACGTCCAGTCCATGTCGCCGACGTTCGACGTCGCGTACTCGAACAACCCCCTGGTCATCCGGTTGTTCACCGAAGCCGGTATCGAGGTCCGGCAGTCCCCGATGTTCAACCGGGACGTCCTCGAGGGCACGGAGGTCCGCGACCGCATGATCGCGGGCGAGGACTGGCGGTCGCTCGTCCCGGACCCGGCCGCGGACGTCATCGACGAGATCGGCGGCGTGGACCGCATCCAGCAGGTCGCGGAGACGGATTCGAACGGCGCGACCAGCGAGAAGGCCGACCGGGACTGACCGCGATGGCGTTGGCCGGTGACGAGGATAAACCGATAAGCGGCGCGTTCGTGAACGCCCGTGTATGATCACGTTGTCCTCTGACTTCGGGTCGCCGTATCCGGCGGCGATGCGGGGGGTGCTGTTGGGGCACGACCCGGACGCGCGACTGGTGGACGTGAGTCACGAGTTCCCGCGGCAGGACGTGCGTGCGGCGGCGTTCTGGCTGCGCGAGCTCCTGCCGTGCTTCCCGCCGGCGGTGCACCTGGTCGTGGTCGACCCCGGGGTGGGGACGGACCGGGCGGCGCTCGCGGTGCGGGCGGGCGAGCACGCGTTCGTCGCGCCGGACAACGGCGTGGTGGTGCCGGCGGCGCGCGCGCTGCTCGAGGACGACGAGTCGCTTCGCGCGTGGCGTCTCGACGACGAGGACGCGGCGTCGTCGACGTTCCACGGGCGGGACGTGTTCGCGCCGGCGGCCGGGGAACTCCATCGACTCGGGTTCGGTGAGTTCGTCGACCGCGTCGGTGCGACGCGCGTCGACGAGTTCGTCGACCGCGAACTCCCCGAGGCGACGTCGACCGAGTCGGGCGCGGTCGGCGAGGTGCTGACGGTGGACGACTTCGGGAACGTCATCACGAACGTCCCGGGGCGCGTGCTCGATAGCGTGGACGCGGTGCGCGTGAACGACCGCGAGGTCCCCGCGGTCGAGACGTTCGCCGCGGTCCCCGCCGGCCAGTGGCTCGCGACCGTCGGCAGTCACGGCTACGTGGAGTGCGACGTCAACCAGGGCCGGGGCGACCGCGCGTTCGACCTCGAACCCGGCGACGAGGTCCGGGTGGACCGCGTCGAATGACGGGCGTTCCGTGGATTCCGGTCAGTGCGTTCGACCTCCTGAACTGGCTGGGGTTGCTCGCGTTCGCGCTCGCCGGCGCGCTCGACGGCGCCGACGAGGGCCTGGACGTCCTCGGCGTCGCCGTCCTCGGCGTCGTCACCGCGCTCGGTGGCGGCATCACGCGCGACCTCCTCGTCGACCGGACGCCCGTCGCGCTCACCGCGACCGCGGACGTCCTCCTCGTCCTCGTCGGCGTCCTCGTCGCGGTCGCGCTCGTCCGGAACGGCCGGAAGCTGTCGACGGACTCGCTCGCCGTCCAGGTTCCCGACGCCGTCGGCCTGTCCGCGTTCGCGGCGACCGGTGCGATCGTCGCGGCCGAGGCCGGACTGTCCGCGTTCGGCGTGCTCGTGTGCGCGATGCTCACCGGAACCGGCGGTGGCGCGATACGGGACCTCCTCGTCGGTCGCACGCCCGGCATCCTCGTCGAGGACTTCTACGCGACGTGCACGCTCGCCGGCGCCACCGCGTTCTGGGTACTGCGCTCTGCCGGCGCACCACGGCCGAGCGGCGTCGCGGCGTGCGTCGGTCTCGCGTTCGCCCTCCGCGTGCTCGCTATCCGCTACGACTGGCACCTCCCGACCGTCGGCTGATGCGGCCGCACGGAAGCCGGCGCCGATGGCGACACTCCACTCGGGGAGACGACCGAGAAAGCGACGCGTCAGTCGCCCGAGAGGCCGTCCTCGACGACGTTCTCGACGTGCTCGGCCTCGCGTTCGACGACGTCGCGCTCGAAGTACAGGAGTTCGACGGCGATGACGACGCCGGCGACGGCGAGCACGAGCCAGAACGTCTCCCGTTGCGCCGCGTAGAGGTGGAGGAACATCAGCGGGAAGAACGCGAACGCGCCGACCGCGCCGACTGCGGGCAGCACGGGGTCGACGGCGTCGCGGTCGCGCTGGGCGAACGCGAGCGCGCTGACGCCGCCGAAGACGAGGATGAACGCGAGCGACGCGAACGACGTGATCGCGTCCAGGCTCCCCCACGCGGCGAGCGCGGCGGTGATCGCACCGAGGACGAGGACGGTCCGCGTCGGCAGGCCCTCGGCCGCCGCGTCCCCGACCTGGTCGGGGAGGAGGTCCGCGGAGAGCAGGCCCTTCGCGAAGTGCGCGCTCGAGAACAGCGTCGCGTTGATCGCGCTCCCCGTCGAGAACAGCGCTGACGCGGAGACGACGACCGCCGCGAGACCCCCGACGCCCCACGGCGACACCATCGTCCGCGCCGCGTCGACGAGCGCGGTGTGGGGATGCTGCTCCAGGGCTTGCGGGACGAGGTTCGTCGTGACGACCGCGACGAGGACGTAGATACCGACCGCGACCGGGATGGAGACGTACACCGCCGTCTTGATGGTCGAGACGGGGTCCGCGATGGACTCCTGGTCGTAGAACAGGAGCTGCCAGCCCTGGAACGCGACGAACGATATCGCGGCGCCCATCAGTGGCGTCACCGCGCCGAGGTCCGCGAGCCCGGACTGGAGCGACACCTCTGGCGCGTACCCGACCGCGTACGCAACGCCGACGACGCCGAACGCGAGGAGGATGCCGACCTTGAGCGCGACCAAGACCGCCTCCGCGACCCCGGTCGTCTGCGCGCCGAGGAGGTTCAGCGCGACGAACCCGGCGACCGCAAGCACCGAGATCGCCGGGCGGAGCCCGACGCCCATCGCGTGCTCGGGCACGGCGTCGAACCAGAGCGCGAACTCAGCGAACGCGAACGCGTACATCGCCATCGACCCGACGTACCCGACGAGGAGCGTCCACCCGACCATCCCCGCCATGGTCCCGGTATCGACGCGGCCGCCGAGCGCGTCGTCCGCGAAGGACTGTACGAACGTCACGCCCCCACCGCTTCCGTCGTCCAGCCTGTTCAGCGCGTTGAACGAGTAGCCGGCGGCGAGGGCGACCACGCCAGCGAGCGCGAACGCGACCCACGTCGCCGTCCCCGCGATGCCCGCGACGACGCCGAGGACCGCGTAGATGCCGCCGCCGATCATGCCGCCGAGCGCCATCGAGACCGCGCCGACGAGCCCCAGGTTCTCCGAGGTCATCGTTCGACCCGAACTCCGACGCGCACGCAGGAAGGAATCCGTTCAAAGAAGCTAGGCCGCTCGCTGCGGCCCCCGGCCCACGCTCGGTTCTCGACCCGGTCGCGTCCCCGATACTCGGCTCGGTCGTGTGTTCGGTGTTCGGTTCAGTCGCGACCGCGTCTCCGGGTCGGTTCCCCCGCTTCGAAGACGACGTCGAGGACGCCGCGCTGGGCCTTCCGGAGGTGCTGGTGGAACGTCGACGGCGCCAGGTCCAGCGACGCGGCGACCGTCTCCGCGTCCGCGTTCCGCGGCCACTCGAAGTACCCGGCGTGGTACGCCGCGTCGAGCGCGCTCCACTGGCGGTCCGTCAGCTCGGTCTCGAGCAGCCGACGGACGGTCGTCGCGTCCTCGCGCGACCGCGTCACCTGGACGTGTCGAAGCATCTGCGCGTCCGCGTACGCCGATTCGACCTCGTCGATGACGCGACGTGCGTCGACCGACGGCGACAGGTGGACCGTCAACCGGAGGTCGCCGTCGTCGAGGACCGCCTCGTCCACCTCGCCGCCGATCGCCGCGACCGTGGACAGCACCGGCGGGCTCGCGACGCGCAGTTCGAACGCGACGCCGTCCGCTCGCTCCCGGAACGTCAGCTCGCTCGAGTTCGGTGAGGCGTCCGCGAACGCCGCTATCGCATCGTGCGTCCCGGACGTCCCGCGACCGTAGAGGAGGAACTCCTCGTCGTCGACGGGAACGACGCTCTCGAAGACGACCGACGCGTCCGCGGGCGCGCTCCAGGCCTCCGCGGGCACGATGTCGGGTATCTGGAAGCCGAGTTCGACGACGTCGTCGCTCATGAGCGCGCGCTTCCGTTCGGCCGCCGCGATGGCGTGCCCGACGATCTCGCCGAGTCGCCCGAGGACCTCGCGTTCCTGCTCGTCGAACGCGTACCGGCGTTCGCTGTACACGTTCAGGACGCCGTACGTGGCGTCCTCGTGGACGACGGGGATGGCGGCCGACGACCGGAACCCGGCGGTCTCGGTCGCCGCCCGCCACGGCTCGTGCCGGGGGTCGGACGGGATGTCCCGCGAGGCGTGGACGTCCTCGGTGCGGAACGCGCGACCGGTCGGCCCGCCGCTGCGCTCGTCGTCCGGGTCGACCGTTATCGTCACCGAGTCGAGGTAGTCGTCGACGCCCGCCGACGCCCGGACGTTCACCGTCTGGGACGCGTCGGCGTCGCCGACCCACGCGAACGCGTACGAGTCCGCGGCGACCAGTCGCTCGCAGACCGCGGCCTCGATCTCCTCGCGCGTGGACTGGTCGACGACCGCGTCCGTGACGTCCGAGACGACCTCGTGGAGCGCGTTCAGCGCGGCGACGTCCTTCCGGCGTCTGACGAGTTCCGCCTCGTACCCGGCGCGGTCGATGGCGCCGGCGAGCGTGTTCGCGACCGACTGGACGAACGTGACGTCGTGGTCGGCGTACTCGCGTCGCTCCGTCGCGTGCGTCCCGAGGATACCCCAGGGGTCTTCGAACGGTCCGATGATCGTGCTGATACCGCTCTCAACGTCGTGACTCGTCAGGAGCTCCGGCCCCGAAATAGCCTCGTGCGCGTCGAGGTCCTCGACGACCACCGGGCGTTCGGTCGAGAGCGTGTGCGCGGCCTGGGATTCGCTCTCGACGGCGGAGACGGTGGCGGTGCCGACGACGCCGTCGTCCCACCCGACGCCCTCGCGTAACAGGAGCGACTCCCCGGGGGCGTCGAGTTCGAGTATCTTGCAGTAGTCCGTGCCGAGCGTCTCGGTGACGACCCGGCAGGCGTCCCGGAGGAGGTCGTCGAGCGAGTCGGCGGCGAGCGCGCGCTGCCCGAGGTCGGCGACGACGGACTGCTGTTGCATCCGCACCTCGAGTTCGCGCTCCCGCGCCCGGCGTTCGGTGACGTCGCGGACCGCACCGATGCGTTCGTGGCCGTCGCCCACGTCCATGAGCGCGAACGTCGCCTCCCCCACCCACGTCTCGCCGTCGGGGCGCCGGAGTTCGCTCTCGACGACCGCGGTCGACCGGTCGGCGGCGGCCAGCTCCGCCTCCAGTCGCTTCGCGCGCTCGACCACGTCCTCGTTCACGACCGTGGAGACGTGCGAGCCGACGAGGTCCTCGCGAGGCGCGCCGATCAGCTCCGCGTACGCGCCGTTGACGAGCGTGAGATAGCCGTCCTCGTCGACGGCGTAGATGCCGTGGTCGACGGTCTCCAGGACGGTCTCGTACCGGTCGACGGCTCGGTCGTCGGACGCCCGTCGCTCGGGGCCGTCGGCGACGCCGGTGGCGTCGGTGCGGCCAGGTGCGTCGTCGAGGCCGGGTGCGTCGGGCGGTTGCCACCAGACGCGGGCGTTCGCGCCGACCTTCTTCGTGTCGAGGTGGCCGCCGTCGACGAGTCGCTGCAGTCGGGTGTACGTGCTCCGTCGCCCGACGTCGAGCGCGTCCGTCACCTCCGGCGTCGTCCGTGGGACACCGGGTTCGAAGACGGACAGCGTCCGATGGAGTGCGTCGGTCAGTGTCGCGTTCGTCACGTCGTTCGCCTCGTGCTCCACCCGGACAACTCCATCGACGGAGGCCAGTACCTGGTCGCTATCTCGACGGATACGTCGGCAGTTGAGGGGGAGAACGAGACCGATTCGACTGCGGACGTCGGTATCGCGTCAGTATCGCCGTCGGCGCGGACCGAAGTAGTTCTAGGCGAGGGTTTCCCGCGTGGGTCCGTTCGCATACAGTGTCCGCGGACAGTCGCGGTCACCCCACCACCATGATCCCGATGACAAGCGACCACACGACTAAGCAGTCGTCGAGGGTGTCGTTCGACGAGAACACCCGACACCAATTGCTTGCCGACGAACGCCGACGGACGGCGTGCGACGTCCTCGTCGGGCGAGAACCGGACGTCCACCTCAGCGAGTTGGCGGACGCGGTCTCGCGTCGCGAAGCGAGCGACACGGGGACCGCGTCCGCGGAGGAGGTCGGCCTGACACTGCACCACGTCCACCTGCCGCTCCTCGACGACGCTGACGTCGTCGACTACGAGGCCAGCACGAACTGCGTGACGCCCCACGACGCGCCGCTCGACGAACTCGTCGACTGACCCACAGCGTAGTCACCCCCACCGAACACCCATCACCCCCATCGAGCGCTCACCACCCGCTGACGCCGAACCCCACCACCCGCTGAAACCGGACGCCCACCACCCACTAACCGTTCGTCGTCTCTCGTTCTCCAGTACAATCGCGGCGAGCAGACGGGACGCCGTCGACGCAGTCAGAACGCGAACCGAGTGGAAGCCGTCAGTTCGCGGCGATGATGTCGTCGATGCGGACGATCATCGTCGCCGCTTCGGTCGCCGCGGCGATGGCGCGACCGGCGGCGATGTTCGACCGCTGTGCGTCGCTGCCGCGCGTTCGCGTACTGTCCTCGTCGAGGACGAACGGCGGCTGACCGCTCGTGGTGCGTCGTGCGTAGGATGCCTGAGACACGTGTAAGACCCACTACCTATTGGCTCGATGTCGTATATCTACTTTACCGCAGAATACCGACGCTTGCATGCGATTAGCACGCCGTCTCCGTCCCCGACCGACGACCTGTCGCATCGCGTTCCCGTGGCCGGTAACGACTTACGGACGGCCGAGGAACTCCGGGACAGATGCTGGAGCTGGAACACCGGTTCCGCGTGGTCGACGTCCACGCCACCCTCGCGCCGGATCGAGACGACGGCGGCCGCGCACGCGCCGTCGACCCGGAACGACTGGAGCGCGAGATGCGGCAGGCCGGAATCGTCCGAAGCGTCGTCTTCCCGGAGACCCAGGACGCCGACACCGACTACCTCACCGCGAACAACGGCGTCGCACGTCGAAGCGTCGACCGACCGTTCGTCGCGTTCGCTCGCCTCACCGGCCCACGCGACCCCGGGACCGCCGCGACCAGTCGCCTGAAGAACCTCGCCGCACGCCGCCGCGACCACCACACCGACCCCGAGACCGTCGAGCAGTACGCGTACGACGACCGTTTCCACGGGTTCGTGCTCGACCCCGCGACCGACGGCCTCCCCGACGACGCCGTGCTCGACGCGCTCGAAGCCGTCGACCTCCCCGTCGTCGTCCAGGGCGGCAGCGGCTTCCCGCCGGCGGACGTCGCCGACACCCTCCTCTCGCGGTCGTTCACCGTCGTCCTCGCCGGCTTCGGCGGCTACCCGCTGCAGCGCGAGCTGATGCACGACGCCATCTCCCTGCTCGATCGCTACGACGACTGCTACCTCGACACGAGCCACGTCCGGTTCCGCGACCCCCTCGAACGCGCGCTCATGGAGCACCCCGACCGCGTCCTGTTCGGGAGCGGCGTCCCCGACGCACACCCGAACGTCGCCATCATGGAGGTCCTGACGCTCGACGTCAGCGAGGACAAGATGCGTCGCACGTTCTCGAAGAACGCCACCAGGATCGTCCCGGAACTCGCGTCCGACGGCCGCTGAGGTCGCCGCCGCCGTCGACGCGAGCGCCCGTCAGAGCTCGTACCGGGTGACCGCGCGGTCCGCACGCGAGGAGATACCGTTCGGGTTCCGCGAGTCCGAAGGCATCCGTTTCCGCGCCGCGAGCCCGTCCTTCGCGCCGACGGCGATCCCTTCGAAGACGCCCTTGCCGTTCGCGAGCCACGCCGACGGCGTGCTCCCGCCGCCGACGACGTCCCGGAGCGCTCGCGCCCCGTCTATCGTCGCGGTCTTCGCGACGTGTGCGAGCGCACCGTGATGGACGCCGTAGTTCTTCGCGAGCCGGTACGCGAGCGACCGATACCTCGCCCCCCAGTCCGCCGGCTCGCGACCGCCGTCGGTCTGGAACTCGCCACGCACGCACACGTCGCCGTTCCACGTGACGTCGAAGTCGAGCGCCGCGATGCGATGCGAGACGTCCCGCGACCCACCCGTCTCGAGGTACTCGTCGAACCCGTCCACCGCGTCCAGCGCTTCGCGCGTGAACGCGCCGTTGTCGCCGTTGACGAACGTCACGTCCCGGCCCGCGACCGTCCGCGTCTCCCGGGACTCCGTCGTCACGCCCGCTCGAACCGTCCGATGGGTCGGGCCCGTGACGACGTCCGCGCCAGCCTCGACGCTCTCTACGATCGCGTCCGCCCACCCGTCCTCGACCGCGAGGTCGTACCGGACGAACGCGACGACGTCACCGCTCGCCGCCTGCACGCCCGCGTTCCGCGCGACGTTCAGGTTCCGCTCGGAGAGCTCCACGAGAACGTCCACGTCCTCGCGGTCGCGGACCATCCCCGTCGTGCCGTCCGAGGACGGGCCGTTCACGACCACGACCTCGGCGTCCGGGGCGTCGGCCGCGAGCGCGTCGAGAGCCCGGCCAAGTTGCTCCCGGCCGTTCAGCGTCGACACGACAACCGAGAGGTGCATAGCCCATCGAAGGGCGGACTCGTATAAAAATCGTCTCCTCTCGACCGCACGACCACAGGAACCGAGAGAATCCGCGCCGATAAGCCCATTTTGTGAACCTGGGTCCGGATGGCTATGCGTTCTCCGGAAGCGAAAGCGCCAGAGAGTACGCGACCGCTCGACTCGAAGGTCGGCGTCGCTGGCCGATTACGGCTCGAAGGTCGGTGTCGGCGGCCGACGAGAGGTCGGACGTCGGGGAGAGGAGGCCGGGGAGCGGCTAGACGCGCGTGTCCCAGTACGAGACCGATGCGAGCCGGTCGAACCCGGGGACGGACAGGAGCTTCGTGTCGAGCGACCGGAACGCGCTCGCGACGTCGTCGGGTATCTGGCGGTAGAAGCCGTACGGGAACACGAAGTCGTGTTCGGCGTTCACGAGTTCGAGGTCCGACTTCTCCAGGAGCGAGTCGACCTCGTATCGAGAGTAGAGCCGCGACCCCATCGGGAGCGCCCAGTTGTATATCGAGCGCGCCGAGAATCGGTTGAACGTGTCGAAGAACACCTGGTCCTTCGAGACGCGTCGGAGTTCCGCGAGGAACGACTTCGGGGTGTCCGCCAGATGGAAGAACCGCATGGCGACGACGCTGTCGAAGTGGTCGTCGGGGAACGGCAGGCGGGCGGCGTCCCCGCGCATGAACTCCAGGGTGTCGGACACGCCCGCGGCCTGCGCCTTCTCACGGCCCTCTTCGAGCATCGCCGCGGAGATGTCCATCCCGACGATGTCCGCGCCGCGTTCGGCGAGCATCACGGTGAAGCGGCCGGTCCCGCACGCGACCTCCAGCACGCGCTTGTCCTCGAGCGGGCCGAGGGCGTCCAGTACCGCCTCCTTCTCGCGGCGGTCGATGAGTCGACCCCCTCTCGAGAAGCGCTTGTCGTCGTACTCCGCGGCCACGTCGTCGGCCTGATACCACTCCTGTCCCTTCACTGTATCCCTCGGTAGGCCACTGCTGGGATAAAACGGTACTGAACTTTCGCCACGCACGTATTTGTGCCACGATACCATACCACAGCGTATGGCGCACTGTAGACACTGCGACGCCGACGTCGACGTCGAGGCGCTCGTCCGCCACGAGCGAGACGACCTGCTCCGCGTTCACTGCCCCGAATGCAACGGGCTGCTCGGTGCGTACCGCGACCCCTCCACGCCGCGGTCGACGTAGCGAACCCACTCGCGGTCGGCGTGACGACGCCCGCCGCGGAGGGGAGCGCGGTCACCCGCTCGTGACGACGCGGTCCGGTTCGATGCGGACGACGACCCGTGGCCCGCCCTCCTCGCCCTTGTGCGGGTACTCGTCCTGCTCGAAGTACCGCTGGGTCAGCGAGTCGATGTGCTCGAAGGACTCGTCCTCGTCGACCGCGACGACGCTCCCGCGTACCGACACGTATCGGTACGGGTCCTCGGGGTCGCTCACCTCGATGCCGACCTTCGGGTCGCGCTCCACGTTCCGCTCCTTCCGTCGGCCGCGAGCGGTGTTCACGAGGACGTGCCCGCGCTCGACGTCGTAGTCCACCCAGACGGGCGTCACCTGCGGCGTCCCGTCCGGCATCAGCGTCGCGAAGTGCGCGAAGGACTTGCGCTCGAACAGGTCGTGGAACTCCGGCGGAATCTCGGCCATGCCCGAGGGCTCGCGCGCCGGCGACAAAAGCCGTCGCCCCCGGGCAACGCCGACCGGCTCGCGACGCCCGGCGTGACACGTGCTCGCACAGCGGACCCGACCCCTGTTCCGAGCACCGAACCATCTTAAACACTTCCCCTTCCTTGGTAATAATACACCTTATATTGTTCGTACAGTTTGTATCCCACTGTAGCCAACCTTTAACACTACCGTCGGCTGTCTCGGTGGTATGAGCATGAGTGCCGCGGACGACCGCTCGCAGAACGACGACGTACTCTCAGACGCCGAATACCGCGACCGCCTCCGCGAACTCCCGCCGAGCGCGAAGCTCGTCTCCAAGGTCCTCGAGAGCGACTCGCCGCTCTCGCAGGGCCAGCTCGCCGAGGAATCGCTCCTCCCCGACCGCACCGTCCGGTACGCCCTCAACCGCCTCGAGGACGAGGACCTCGTGAACTCGCGGTACTCCTTCCAGGACGCACGCAAGCAGGTCTACTACCTCAACGTCTGACTGGCGACCCGACGAATAGCTCACGACCGACGTACCCGACCACAGCCACCCTCGCCGCCGACCGTCCTCACTCCCGTCAGGTCCACTCCGTTCCGCGGTCAGGCTCTCCGGTCAACCGTTCTCCACGCCGCCCGACCCGTCGTCGAGCGCCATCACTATCAGCGACCGCACCGTTCGCTCGCGCATGAACGTCACGCGCGTCCCCGTCGACGTCGCGACGCGAGCACCGACCGGGTCGACGAACGCGTACGTCGTCGGCGAGGACCCAGCGGTCCTCGTCGACCCGGCCGCCCGCACCGACGCGCTCGACGACGCCGTCGCCGACCGCGGCGTCGAACACGTCGTCGTCACGCACACGCATCCCGACCACGTCGGCGCGGTCGCACACTACGCGGACGCACTCGACGCGACCACGCACGCCCGCTACGGTCGCACCGACCTGTTCGCGGACGCGACCGGCGTCCACCCCGACGAGACGTTCCGCGAAGGCACCACGTTCGCGGACCTGACCGTCGTGGACACGCCCGGGCACGCCGTCGACCACGTCGCGTTCCGCGCGGGCGACGCGGTCCTCTGCGGCGACCTCGCGGTCGCCGCCGGGAGCGTCGTCGTCGGCCATCCCGAAGGCGACCTCCGCGCGTACCTCACCGCGCTCCGTCGGCTCCACGCCATGGACCCGGGCGTCCTCCACCCGGGTCACGGCCCGACCGTCGAGCAGCCGCGCGAGACGTGCGAGCGACTTCTCGCACATCGACTCGACCGCGAGCGGACGGTCCTCGACGCCGTCGCGGACGGTGCCGACACCATCTCCGCGATCACCGACGCCGCGTACGAGAAGGACGTCAGCGACGTCCGCGACCTCGCCGAAGCGACCGTGCACGCGCACGTCCAGAAGCTCGTCCACGAAGGCCGCGTCCGCTGGGAGCGCGGGCGCATCCACGCCACGAGCTGACCCGACGCGGAGCCACCGCTATCGCCGACCGGCTTCGCGACCGCGGCCGGCGCTCGTCGTCGCGGGGACGACGAGCGCCTTTTGTCCGTGGGTCTCGTCGACGACGACGTGGACTCCCTGGAGACCGAACTCGACCGCGCTCACGACCTCAACGAGTCCGAGCTCGCCGACGCCATCGAGACCATCGGGTTCGAGTGCACGCGCTGTGGCGCGTGCTGCAAGAGCGAGGCCGACGACCCCCATACGGCGACCGTGTTCCCCGACGAGGTACGGACGCTCCAGGCGTCGAACGACCGCGCAGTCGACGACGGCGACGTGGACGACGACGCGGGGGGAGACGGGACCGCCGACGAGGAGTCGTATGATTGGCGTGACGTCGCACGCCCGATGCCGTACGGACTGACGGAGACGACGGACGGCACGGTCAGCGGCGAGACGTTCGAGTGGGCGCTCCAGACGGACGCGTGCGGCGACTGCGCGTTCTACGAGGAGGCCGCCGACGGCACCGGCGCGTGCTCGGTCCACGAGGACCGACCGCTCATCTGCGAGACGTATCCGTTCAGCGTCGCTCTCGGCGGCACCAGTCAGCCGATGGGCGACGCCGTGGACGAGGCCGGCGTGGTCCGCGCCCACGAGTGCGAGGGCCTCGGTCGTGACATCGCGCGCGAGGACGCCGAAGCGCTCGCCGCGGCACTCAAGGAGCGCGCCGTCCGCGAGCTCGAGGAAGCGATCGGCGTCCGCGACAACTACGAACCCGTCGACGCCGATGACGACGTCGTCGTCCACGACTCCGAAGGCGCGAAGCGCGAGGACGGCACGCCACTCGCGGACGAGACGCCCGCCGAGGACACCTGAACGCATCCGTCCCGGCGCGTTCTCACGCACCCTCAAATGATGGGTGTCTTTTATTGTGGCGTGGCGGTGTACGTACAGACGAGATGAGTCAGTCAGTCGAGTACCGGTTCGAGTGCCCGGAATGCGCCGAATCCATCGACGTCAACGAGTCGATGAAGGAGGCCATCCAGGCGCACGGCTGCGTCGTCTGCGGGACGCCCGCTCCGGACGGCGCGTTCAACTCGCCGTGACCGCTCGAACCGCCGTCACCGCTCGAACCCCCACCGGTTCGCCCGTCGTTCGCTCCGTCACTTAGACACGTTCCGTCGCCCCGTGATGGTGTCCGGAACGAGCTTGTTCACCGTGAACTCGATGTCCTCCTTCGCCTGCTCCCACACCTCGAACTCGGGGGTGCGCGCCTTCCCGAGTCGCTCCACGTCCGTCGGCGTCAGCTCTGCCTTCGGGATGCGAACGAGCTCACCGGCCGCCACGACGCTCTTGATGTCGAGCGAGCCGTCCGCCGTCGCCGCCTCCTCGTACACCACGAGCTGCGCCGGACAGGGCTCGTCGACGAACGCCGCTTTGGTGCTGTCGTCGTCGTACCCGAGGCGGAGGTAGAACTCGCCGTCGTCGGTCGCGTACCCGTACGAGACCGGGAACGAGTAGGGGACGTCGTCGCGAGCGAGCGAGAGCACGCCGGTCCCCGCGTCACCGAGGAACGCCTCGATCTCCGTCGTCGTCAGCGATACGCTACGTACGTCGGCCATCACGAGGTACTCCGGACCTGGCACACGTAAAACCCGTGGGGTTGCGATGACCGCGACCGACGGTCATTCGAGGATGGCGTCGAGGAGCTTGCTCTGTGCGGCGGCGAGGTGTTCGCTGAACGTCGACCGCGTGATGTCGAGTTCGGTGGCGACCTCGCCGGCGTTCGCGCCCTTCGGGTGCTGGAAGTACCCCATCCGGTGCGCGGTCTCGAGCACCTCGAGCTGTCGTTCGGTGAGGCGACTGCGGTCGACGAACACGAGGTTGTGCGCGCCGGCGTCGCCCGTGGACCGGAGGAGGCGCTTGACGTCGAGCGACGGGAACTGTTCGCGGAGGTCGGCGACGAGCGCCTGCAGCGCGGTCATGTCGGGGACGTGGAACGTGACGTGCACGCCGTCGGTCCGGATGGCGACGTCGGCGGTCGGACAGTCGTGCGCTTCGACGACCTCGCAGGGACAGGCGACGTCGCGGTCGCGTTCGAACCGGTAGGTCGCGTGGTCGCCGTAGTCGAACACGAGTCGCGGGGTGACGTCGGGGTCGGTGCCCGCGGGTCCGTCGGCGGTCTCGCCGTCCGATTCCTCGTCGGTACCGCCCGTCTCGGCGTCGGTTGCGTCAGTGCCCGCCGTCTCGGCGTCGGCTGCGTCGGTACCGCCGACGTCGACGCCGACGGGGTCGGCGAGCAGGAACTCCTCGACGACGCGCTCGCCATCGCGCGAGACCGCGCGCGTGACGTCCTCGGCTGTCGTCCCGGTGTCGTCGACGACGCGCGTCGCCGGACAGCCGGTGGGGCCGTCCACGCGTATCTCCGCTCGGATGCCGTCGCTCATGTCGGTGGCGTCTCGACGCACTCCCGTAATTCCTTCCCCGAACTGACTTAAACCCCCATCGTTCTATGGGTGTCAAGACGAGGGGCACCCGTCAGTATGTTGTAGTAAGAACGACCCCATGTCCGCACAGCGTGCTCCCGACCAGATTGGTATCGAGCAGACGACCGAAGTCGACACCGACGCGCTCCTCACGGCGCTCCAGGACGAGGACTGCCGCGCCATCGTCCAGGCGGTCGAGGACGAGGCGCTGTCAGCGAGCGAACTCGCGGAGACGTGCGACCTCCCGACGTCGACGACGTACCGGAAGCTCGACACGCTCACCGACGCCGCGTTGCTCGACGAACGCCTCCGGCTGTCGTCGTCCGGGTCGCACGAACGCGAGTATATCGCGGGACACGTCGACCTCACGATCTCCGTCGGCTCCGGTGCGACCGTCGACGTTGAGGCGGAGTCGAACGCGGCGGACCAGTTGCGCGCGCACTCGATGGCGGACTGACCACCGTCGTCCATCGAACGCCCCAACACGTCCATCCGCGGCAGGAACCGACGCTCGACGCTTCGTAGCCGCTTTGCGGTCCGTACCGCGCCTGCGCCGACCACGCAGTCGCGCGGTGGTACGAGCCGACCGTCGGGTCAGATACCCTTGCCCATGAGGTGACTGCGGAGGACGTCGGCCTCCTTGTTCCCGGTCCCGGTGTTGACGATGACGACGGTGTCGTCGTCGTCGAACGCGTCGTCCTCGGCGAGCGCCCACGCGCCCGAGGCGGCCGCGGCGCACGTCGGCGCCATCTCGACGCCCTCGTTCTGCGCGACCGAGACGGCGGCGTCGAGTATCTCCTCGTCGCTCGTCGCGACCGCGCGCCCGCCGGATTCGCGGACCGCGTCCAGCACGAGATGGCTCGCGCCCGGGTCCGGAATCTCGATACCGCCACAGATTGTGTCCGGGACGTCCCACGGCTCGTGGCGCTCCGTCCCGTCGTCGAACGCCTTCACGATCGGCGCGCAGCCCTCGGCCTGTGCGACGTGGAACGCCGGCTCGTCGTCGACGAGGTCGAGGTCGCGGAACTCGCCGGCGGCCTTGTGCATCCCGACGAGGCCGACGCCGCCGCCGGTCGGGTAGACGACGTGGTCGGGCGCCTCGAAGTCGAGCTGTTCGGCTATCTCGCAGTACATCGTCTTCTTGCCCTCGTGGCGGTACGGCGTGACGAACGTCTTCACCGAGTACCAGTCGTCGTGCTCGTCCATCGCCTCGGCGTACGCCTCCCCGGCGTCGTCGATGCGGCCGCCGACGACCGTCATGTCGCCGCCGTGGACGTTCACCATCGCCTTGTTCGTGAACCCGGACCGAGCGGGGAGGAACACGTGCGAGTCGAGGCCGGCGCGGCCCGCGTACGCGCTCGCCGCCTGCCCCGCGTTCCCCGCGGAGGCGAGCGCGACGTCGGTCGCGCCGTGCTCGACCGCGGCGGTCACGGCCGGCGACTGCCCGCGGTCCTTGAACGTCCCCGTCGGGTTCCGGCCCTCGTCCTTGACGTACACCGACCCGACGCCGAGTTCGTCCGCGAGCGACGGGCACTCGACGAGCGGCGTCGCGCCCTCGTCCATCGACACCGCGGTCTCGCGCGAGAACGGGAGGAGCTCCTCGTACCGCCACATCGAGTCGAACGGGCGTTCGCGGAGCGTCTCGCGCGTGAGGTCGACGGCGTCGTAGTCGTACGCCGGGTCGAGGATGCCGTCGCAGTCCGGGCAGCGATGCGTCGCGGTCGCCGCGTCGAAGCGTTCGCCGCAGTCGACGCACTCCAGGCCGACGAAGCCGTCCGTCGTATCCATGGTCGGGCGTTCGGACGGCCGGGACTAATCCCTGTCCATCGCGGCGGCCGGCGAGGAGCGAACGGATTCCCCGGGTCGTTATGCCGTCGACGCTCCAACGGCCGGGTATGGACGACGCAGACGTGGTCGTGGTCGGGAGCGGACTGGCGGGGTTGGTCGCCGCGCGACGGCTCGCGGCTCGCGGCGCGGACGTCACCGTTTTCGAGCGCGAGCACGACGTCGGCGGGCGCGTTCGCTCGCGTCGCGAGGACGGGTACACGTTCGACCGCGGGTTCCAGGTCATGTTCACCGCGTACCCCGCGGTCCGGAGAGAGCTCGACCTGGACGCGCTCGACCTCCGGGACTTCCGGCCGGGCGCCATCATCGCTCGGGACGGCCAGCGGTCGGTGCTCGCGGACCCGTTCGGTGACCCCGAAGCCATCGTCGAGTCGGCGCTGAACCGCGAGGTGACGATCGGTGACAAGCTCCGGACGCTCGCGCTGCGCCGGGACCTCTCCGGCGAGGACCCCGCGACCCTTCTCGCTGACGGCGACCGGACGACCCGCGAGTACCTCGAGGACCGCGGGTTCAGCGACCGGTTCGTCGAGCACTTCGCCGCGCCGTTCTACGGCGGCATCACGCTCGACCGGTCGCTGTCGACGAGTTGCGGCGTGTTCGAGTACACGTTCGCGATGCTCTCGCGCGGCCGCACCGTCGTCCCGGCAGACGGCATGGGCGCCGTCACCGCACAGCTCGCCGAGCGCGCCGACGCCGCCGGCGTGGACGTCATCCACGATACGCCCGTCCAGACGGTCGACGGGCGCGCGGACGGGGCGAGCGTCTCCGTCGACAGCGAGACCGTGGACGCGGACGCGGTTGTCGTCGCGACCGACCCGACCGCCGCGCACGCGTTGACGGGCGTCGACGTCCCGACGACCGGGAAGGCGTGCGTGACGCTGTGGTTCGCCGCACCGGACGGCCTCGACCTCGGAACGAAGGGTCGCATCCTCCTGAACGCCGCGGACGACCGCCCGAACCAGATCGTCCACCACACCGAGGTCGCGCGAGAGTACGCGCCGGAGGGCGCCGACGTGCTCTCCGCGACCTTCCTCGGCGAGCAGGACGCGAGCGACGACGCGCTCGCCGAGGAGGTCCGGTCGACGCTCTCGTCGTGGTACCCGGAACGGCACGTCGACGGCCTGGAGTGCCGGCACGTCGACCGACTCTCGTTCGCGCAGTTCGCTCAGCCACCGGGCTTCCAGGACGACCTGGCGGACGTCCGCGACCCCGACGGTCGCGTGTACCTCGCCGGCGACCACACGCGCTGGTCGAGCATCCAGGGTGCGCTCGAGAGCGGGCGCGTCGCCGCGGAGGCCGTCGCCGCGGACACCTGAGGACGCCAGTAGCGGTCGTCGACACCCGTCCGTCCGTTCAGAGGTGCGCGCGCAGGTCGCCGAGCGGCGGGAACCACAGCGGTTCGCGCGCGTCAGCGTCGTACACCACCGGCCGGAGCGCGTTCGCGTCCGTCACCAGCGGCGACGAGAAGTCGTCGGTCCACATCCCGTTCACCTCGACGCCCGCTGCCAGTTCTGTGAAGCTCGGGAGCAGCAGGACGTCGCTCCCGCGGTACGTCCCGGGACCGTAGAGGTACGTCGGGCGTCGCTGGCCCTCGATGTCGATGGTCGGATGGTCGTGGCCGACGACGTAGAGCGCGACGTCGCTCGCGGACGCGGCATCCTCCGCGGGTGGCTCGTGCCCGTGGCAGACGACGACGTCGTCGAACCGATGACAGTCGGGCGTGGGCGCGTCGAGAACCCCTGGGAGTTGCGGGTCGTGGTTCCCCGGCGTCGCGACGAGGTCCGCGCCCGCAGCGGCGACGCTCGCGACGAGTTCGTCGAGCGTCTCGCGAGCGACCGCGGGAACGTACTCGAACCGATGGAGCACGTCACCCGCGAAGACGACCGTCTCGGGCGCGAACGCGTCGAGGAGCGCCTCCAAGCGGTCCCGGAGGTGCGCTCGCTCCCCGACCGGGAAGTCGACGTCGCTCGCGTCCGCTCGCCCGACGTGGAGGTCCGCGAGCACGAGCACGTCGCTCCCGGAGACGTAGACGGCGCGGTCGCGGAACGCGAGGTCGTCGCGACCCGGCGTCGACGTCGCCCCGGCACCCGTCATCGGCGCGGTGACGGACTCGTGGTCATTCCCCGCCGTCGGCACGCACCGCCGAGTCCTCGACGTCCAGCGCGCTCTCCAGGTCGTACTCGCTCCCCGTCGCGACGAACAGCACCTCCTCGAGGACGCCCAGCATCTCCGGGAGTTCCTGGACAACGATCCACGTGATGCCGACGAGCGCGAACACCGACCCCGTCTGCGCGAGGACGCTATGCGCGAACCAGAACGACGCGTGCGACGCCTCGACGCCCGCCAGCGCCGCCAGATCGAGGACCGCCCCGTGCTGGAACCAGCCCTTCCCCGCCGCGATCGCGACGAACACGTTCCGGAACAGGTTCAGCACCCAGATGATGCCGATGGCGAGCGCGAACGACTTCACCTTCCGGCGGACGGGTGCGTCCACCGCGGCGATGAGGCCCGCGAAGATCGCCATCGACCCGATACCGGTACACGCGTAGACGATGTACGTCGCGAACTCGCTGAACACGATCATGTTCTGGTACCCGAACTCCGGACCGTTCGTGTACCCCGGGCTGTACCCGAGCAACTGGACGCCCCAGTACGTCTGGTCGGCGACCAGTTCGATGAGGAACCGCCGGACCGCCGGTATCGCCTGCGTCGGATAGTAGATGACGCCCATCAGGAAGACCGCCCGCGAGAGCGTGTACAGACCGTCGCGACCGTTCCACAGCAGATACCCCGTGTAGAGACAGGCCGGGACGGCGACGATGGCGAGCACGCCCTCGATCGCGGACGCCTTCGTGAACAGGAAGTGCGGCGCGACGACGCCCCAGAACGCGGCGAACAACGCCCACGCCCCGGCGTACGCGTACCGGGCGCCGTCGCGGCGGCGAGCGATGTCGAGGACGGCACCGAGGAGGAACGCGGCGAGGACGAGCCACCCGAGGAGGTCAGAGCCGACGGTGACACCGCCAACGCTGACGGACTCGACGGACAGCGGAATCGACATACAGGAATGGAGGTCGCGTCGCCATATAGACTTGTTGCCCTCGCGTCGAGGGCGGTCACGACCGCGCACGCACCGCGCGACCGCCGGTCGGCCTACGGGGCCCGTGAACGCGTCGTCGACGGCGTCGACGTCGCTCCCTCGGGGTCGACGTCCGGGTCGGCGTGCGCCTCCGCGGTCGCGTACGCCTCGCGGACGCGCGCGAACGCGTCCTCGCTCCCGCCGTGGTCCGGATGCGCCTCCTTCACGCGGTCGCGGTACGCCGCCCGGACCGCGTCCACGTCCGCCGACGGCGACAGCCCGAGCACGTCGAACGCGTCCCGGACGACGTCCTCCGGGTCGGCATCCTCGTCGTACCACTCGACGACCGGCACCTCGAACGGCAACCGGCCACCGAGATGATGCCCGTGCATCTCGTGCTCGCACAGCACCGCCGTCGTGCTCGTCGCCCGCAGCCGGAAGTACGCCTGCGCGTCGAACGTCACCGCCACGTCGCGCTCGGGCAGGTAGAACGCCACCTCCTCCCCGTCGAGCTTGTGGTCCTCCACGAACGCCTCCTCGATGGCGTCGAGGTACTCGCGGATCTCGACGCGACGGCGACCCTCGCTCGAGACCGACGCTCCCGATGCCGAACCGTGCGCTCGCCCGAGGTCGTCGAACACCCACTCAGCGACCGCGAACGTGCACGCGGCGACGACCGTGAACGCACCCGCCAGCGACACGCCCGTCAGTACCCACGGCGGCAGGCTCGCCACCCACTCGAAGAGGTCGACCCCGTACACGACTGTTCGCCAGGTGGTACGGGACGCGCGCACAAATGTGCCACGCCGACAGCAGTCGATGCGGCGACATCCACGTCGACGGCAGCGGACCCGACGACACCCCGCTCGCTGACCGCGGCCTCGCACCGACGAACGCGAGAGTGTCGACAGCCGTACATCCCACGGTTTTTGACCCCACGCGCGTCAACGAACACGACATGAAGGTCCCGAGACGCCACCTCCTCCGTGCGGCCGCCGCCAGCAGCGCCGTCGCCGGCAGCCTCGGCCTCGCAGGCTGCCAGACGCTCACCGAGACGCCACACCTCCTCGTCGTCGAGAACGAGACCGATACCGCCCACGCCGTCACCATCGTCGTTCGACGCGCGACCGACGGCACGACCAGCGACCCGCGAGCCGAGACCACCGGAACGAGCCCGCGGTTCGTCGTCGACTTCACGTACGACGTCTCCGCGGGCGGGCGACAGGAAGGCCCCGGCGTCCTCCCGACCGAGGACACCTACGAGGTCGTCGCCACCGCCCCCGACATCGGCACCGCCCGCACCACGTACATCGACCGCGAGAGCGTCCGCATCACGCTCACCGACGGTGACATCGCCGTCGAGACGTTCAGCCCCAGCTGACTCGACACGACACCTCAACGCAGCGCCGCCGCTCTCCCCCGTCGCTCGACGGAAGAACACCGAACCGCGACACTCCCTACCCGATGTACCGGAGGTCGTCGTCCGCGACCTGCGGCGACTGCTGTTGCTCCATCTGCTGAATCTTCTCGATGACGTCCTCCATCTCGTCCGCGCGCTCCTCCAGGGACTCGTACTCGACCTCGATCTCGAACAACTCCACGAGCACCTCCAGGACCGCACGCGCGCTCTTCGGGTCGACGAGATACCCCGACGTCTCGCCCATCAGGCACGCCGCGTCCATCCCACGGCGCCCGCCGAGCCCGAGCACGAGCCCGGACACACCGACGATACCGCCCGCGGGCTCGTCCTCGCGGAACTCCACGCCGACGTCCTCCAATGCCTCGACGCGCGCCTCGCTGGACGCCGCACCGAGCACGTCGTACTCCTCGATGAGTTCGCCCGTCGGCACGCCACCGAGCGCGTACGCCGACTCGCACCCGAACGCCTCGGCGATGTCGAGGAACGCGTTCGCCATCCGATAATGCCCCTCGTTGCTCTGCGCCTGATGGTCGCCGGTCAGCACGAGCAAGTCCCGCCCGTCCGTCTCGACCGCGTGGAACTCCGCGTGCGTCAACTCCGCGACGCCGTCGTCGCCCACGTCCACCTGCGGCGGCAGGTCGTTCGAGTACACGCGCCGCACGAGCGTCGACTCCAACTCCTCCAGCAGGTGCTCGGCGGCGAGCTTCCCGACGTGCCCAACACCGGGCAGTCCTTCGAGGAACACCGGCTCGTCGAGTTCGACGTCCGCGACCACCTCGATGTCGAGTGCATCCATACGCGCTACTCGCGGGCGCGTCGCTTAAGTTTGCGTCGGTACTCGCCCCAGCGGTCCTCGGGCGAGAACGGCGCCGGCGCCGAGTTCACCGCGTCCGCACCGCACTCCGGGCACGTCTCGGCGAACGTGTACACCGGTCGGTCGTGCGCGGACGCCCACGCCGAACAGACGCGGATGTCCGAATGCATCTACTCGTCGTCGGTGTGGCGCTCGCGGTGATAATCGCCTTCGCCACCGACCGCCTCGATGGCCTCGCGAGCGCGCGCCGCACTCGCCTCCAGCTCGGACTCCGCGGTCTTGTAGTTCGGCGCCTGCACCTTGATGCGGTACTCGGGCGCGCCGACGTACGTCACCGACAGGTCGACCTCGTCGGGGACCTCGTCGTCGCCCTCGCCCGCCTGCATCGCCTCCTTCACGTCGTCCACGCCGTCCGGGTTCGAGGACTCCAGGTCGACGTAGCCCGTGACGTTCACGTACGGAACCGAGACGTTCTCTCGGGCCGTCTCCACGAGCGACGCGACCTCGTCCTCGTCGAGATCGGTCTTCTCCAGGGCGCTCTCGCCGTGAATCGCCGCTTCCTCGAACCCGTCGTACAGACTCCCGAACTGGCCGAGGAGTTCGTTCGCCACGCTCGCGTACTGGTCGTCGCTGACGTCCTCACCGAACGCGAGCAGCATCCAGTTGTCCGCCTTCCGCTCGTTCTTCCAGTCCTGGATCTTGTCCGAACGCTGGTGGTCGTTGACGTCCTTCAGCGACAGGTCGATCTGCTGTGAGGACTCGTCCACGTCGAGGACCTTGCAGACGACGGTCTGACCGACGTTCACGTGGTCGCGGACGTTCTTAATCCAGCCGCTCGCGACCTCGCTGATGTGGATGAGCCCGCGCTTGTCCTCGTACTCCTCGAGGTCGACGAAGACGCCGAAGTCCTCGATCTCGTCGATCTTGCCGACGACGAGCTCGCCGTTCTCGGGCCACCCGCTGTACTTCATCGTGCCTCTACGACGCCCGTGACCTCACCTTCGAGGTCGGCTTTCCCGCCGGTCGGGTGGGCGAGCGTGTGCCCACAGACGGCGCAAGCGACCTCGCTCGAGGCCTTCTCGAAGACGCTCTGTTCGCTCTCACAATCCGGACACGTGACGGTGATGAAACTTCCTGCCATTGATCTACTCCTGGAATTCGAGACGCCCGGTACGCCATCCTTCGCGGAGGTGGGCCTTCCCGCAGTCGCTGCAGCGGTACTTGAGGTCGGTCTTCTTCGTCGGCTTCTCGCCGGACGGCACCTTCGAGAACTTCCCGGAGTTACCGATGGAGGAGATGGCGCGCTTGCGCTGTCGGCCCTGGACCTTCGTCATGCCTGTGGGTCGACCGCCACGGACCTTCTCCACTTCGTGCTCGTGGTGCTCGTTGCAGTGCGGACAGTACGTGTTGAACCGGCGTGGCATCTTCATAGATATCTACCTTGACGTGGGTTTGTTCGCGGGCGCTTAAAACCGGTACGGTTCACGGCGAAGGCGGGTCTCCGGGGAATCCACCGGCAGGGGCGGTCTTGCGGGAGTGCGTCGGGGTGGCGGTCGGTGCGCGTCAGTGCTCGTCGTCGACGTCGAGGGGTCGGCTGCCGTCTGCCTCCGCGCTGTCGGCGCGTCCCGCGTCGACCGCGGAGCCGGCGGCCGCCGCAGAATCGGCGTCGAGTCGTGCGTCGACCCTCGCGTGGCCGCCGCTGGCGTCGTCGAGCGTCGCTTCGAGCGCGTTCACGTCGGCGGTTGCGGCGTCGACGTCCCGACGGAGCCCGTCGACGAGTTCGGTCGCGGTCCCGTGCTCGTCGATGATGGCTTCGAGCGCGTCGGCGTACGCGGCGAAGTCCTCGAGTCGCGCGTGCTCGTAATCCGGTAGTGGACCCGTATGTGGTTGTCGTCCGACTCGATACCCTTGTCGACGCGAACCCCGTCCTTCCGCGTCGTCGTGTTGCTGAGACTGCCTGTGATTGCCATTGACTCCCCCCCTCCGTGCGTTCCTATCGGACCCCGACACCATTAAGTTCACTTCCGAAAGTGCGGAACCTTGTCCAGGGGTGGGGTGAGCGCCAACCGTACCGCGCGGTGGTTCGACACGCTTAATGGCGGCGTATCCGAACCGCGAGCCATGAAGCGACTCATCATCGACGGGGACCCCGGCCTTCGGAAGGACGCGACCATCGCCTACGACGACGAGGAGTCGGTGCACGTCTTCAACGTGAACAGGCAGGGCGACTGGCACGGCCCCGAGCGCGTCCAGCTGTGGTGCGTCGTCGGCAGCGAGGACGAGCTCGAGGCGTTCCAGACCCGGGACTACATCCCGCATCACCTCGAGGTCGACCGCGTCGAGGCCGAGGCGGTCGAAGTGCTCTCCGAGAAGAACCCGCTCAACGTCTGAGGTCGACTTCTCCCCGTCTCGCCGCGCTCTCGACCCGTAGCGACGCGACCGTCTCGTTCTCGGCGTCGTCGCCGGCGAGGGCGTCCCGGTCGACGGCGTACACGACGACGTCGCCCCAGCGTTGCACGCGCTCGACACCGGGGTCGGCCGCGAGGTCGGCGGCGTCGTACCGCGAGCGTTCGTTCGGTCCGACGTAGACGTAGGAGACGTCGTACTCGCGGAGGACGGCGGCCCGCTCGCTCGCGTTCCCAGTCTCGTAGATGGTCTCGACGTGGGCGACGCGAGCGTCCCACTCCGCTTGCGTGTGGTAGTTAGCCGCGTGCGCCCAGCCCGCGATCGTCGGCAGGCCGGTGTGACTGGAGACGCCACTGACGAGCCCGGACGCCGGCGAGTTATCCGCGTAGAGGTACCGGCCGGTCGTCGGCGCCTCCACGACGACGGGACGGCCCTCGCGGTCGTTCAGCCACTCGATGGCGGCGGCCTGATCGGGGTAGCACTCCTCGCTCCAGTCCTTCGCGTTCAGCGTCCAGTCGCCGGCACCGCTCTCGCCGCTCCGCGAACACACCCAGTGTTCGCTCGGGTTCGCGTTGAAGTGCCCGACGAGCGCGAACCCGCCGTACAGCGACAGCGAGACGAGGAGGAGGGCCGCGCCGACGGTCGACCCGACCCGGAGGACCCGCCCCCAGTCGACGCCGGCGTCGTCACGGCCGCCGTCCGCGCTCGTCGACCGCGCGCTCGCCGTCGGTGCTCGCGCGAGCGCTGGACGGGCGAGCCAGCGCGGCCACGCTCGCGACGCGACGTCCGCGAGCATCACGCCGCCGGCGACGCCCCACATCACCCAGACCTGCCAGTAGAGCTTGAACACCGTGTTGAAGCGGCCGGGGCCGGCACGTTCGGCGACGTACAGGAACTCGACGAGCGTCACGAGCCCGGTCGCGCCGAGGACGAGCACCACTTCGAACCCGACGTCGCGCCGCAACCGCAACAGCACCATTCCGGCGAGCAGCACCGGGACGACGGCGACGAGGACGGTCGCGTTCAGCACCCACGCGACGCCACCGAGGACGGCGACCGCGACCGCGACGCCGACAGCCGCGCGTCGCTCCGGGGACTCGTCCGCGAACGCCGCCGCCGCGACCGCGAACAGCGCCGTGCCGCCCGCGGCGACGAACGCCACCTGCGACCCGTGGTAGGCGGCGAACGCGACGAGCGCGAGCACGCCGAGTGCGACGAACGCGCGGTCCCGGACCGGGTCGTCGAGTGCGAGCGCGCCGACGACGCCAGCGATGGCGACGACGACGAGGTTCGCGCCGACCCAGCCGACGACGAGGTTCGCGACCACGACGACGGCGAGCACGGCGACGAGCAGCCCCGTCTCGAGCGCGTCTCGGTCGACGCGCGACCGGTCGAGGAGGTACGCGACGGTCACGAGGAGGAACGCGCCGTGCACGAGGAGGAGGCCGACGAGCGACGACCGGTCGGGGAGGAGCGCGGGGTACTGGCCGCTCGTCGCGCCCGAGAAGAACGGGAGCGCGAACGCGACCGAGAGCGCGCCGACGACCCCCGCGAGGCCGACCGCGACGACGAGCCGCGAGACCTCCTCGTGGACGCGGGACGCGTCCGCTATCGCACGCACCCGGTCCGCGACCGGAGCCGGGAGGACGGTCGCCGGATGAGCCGCCGCGAACGCCGTCGTGAGCGCGACGATTCCCGCGACCGACGGGAAGCTCCAGGTGTTCACGACGGCGAGCAGGCCGCCGAGCGCGGGTGCGGCCGCGAACAGGTACGCGCGCTTCCGCCAGACCGCCGCCGCGGGCGCCTGCCAGTACGCGAACGCGACCGCCGCCGCCACGAGCAGGAGCGGCGGACTCATCATGTGCGCGTGGAGGTCGCCGTTCAGGTACGCGAACAGCGGGAACTCGTTTATCGTCCACGGGATGACGCGGCTCGCTGCCCAGTACCCGAACGCGTCCGCGGACACCGCGAGCCCCGAGAACTGGTAGCCCAGCACCTCGACGAACCGACCACCGCCTTCGCGCGTGACGACCTGCACGGTGTCGTTCGGGACGACGAGGAAGAGGACGCGGAGCGGTGCCAGCAGGACGTCCACGGGCCCATTGAACGTGATGGGTCGCTGGAGGTGCTGGACGAGGAGGATGAGACCCCGCGCGGGCGTGGACAGGTTGCTCGCGATACCGACGAGGACGGCGCCGAGCGCACCGGCGCGGCGCGGGGAGATACCGCGTGCCATCGCGATAGAGCGGGCGAGGCCGTACGACGCGGCGACGGTGAACCCGTAGTACGCGGCCAGAGCAAGGTTGTACGCGTACGCGGGCGCGGTCCCGGTGAGTCGCCCGAGCTGGGCGGCGATCATGTGACCGCCGTAGTAGTACTGGAGGCGCTCGCCAGCGAACCACATGTCCTCCGGCGGGAGCGCCGGCGCCCGGTAGAGCGTGGCGAGCAGTCCGAAGTCGAGCAGCTTCTCGCCCGCGTACGGGTCCGCTGCCGCGTCCGCGGCGCGGATGGCGACGACGAGCAGGAAGCCGACGACGAACACGACGAACGCCTCCACGGCCGGGCCGCGCTCGGGGACGTGCCCGCGGGAGAGCGCGTACGCCGACCCGGCGAGGACGACGAGGGCGGCGACGACGATGCCGGGCCACCCGAACGCGACCTGCCCGACCCAGTAGCTCGCGACGCCGAGGACGGCGATTGCGACGGGGAGCCCGAGGCCGCTCCCGCGGTCCGGGAGCGGCGAGAGGAGGAGTGTCGCGAACGGCGTGGCGACGGCGGTCACGGCGGCGAGGGCCGCCAGCCAGACGAGGACCAGCGTGTACTCCATCTATCACCACTTAGGCGAGCGCGGTGGCTAAACGCTTTCTGCTCGCGAACACGTCCGCGCGGCGGGGCGACGGTCGGGGACGGCCGCCGCGGACGGTGGTCTGTCGCGAAGCGAACGATTTTACACCACGCGGTGTCCGACGTAGGGTAGATGTCGAAGTCCCTCGGCGTCGTCGTGCCCGCGTACGATCCAGCGGTCGACACGCTCGCCGCGTACGTCGACGCCCTCCACGACGCGCTCGCGCCGGACGTCGTCCGCATCGAGCTAGACGCGCCGGACGAGGCGACCCGTACCGCACTCGAAGCCGTGGACGCGACGGTGCACGCGGTGGCCGCACGCCGCGGGAAGGGCGCCGCCATCACCGCCGGGTTCGAGGCGCTCGCGGACGACGTGGACGTGCTCGCGTTCGCGGACGCGGACGGCGCGACGCCCGCGCACTCCATCGCGGACGTCGTCGACGCGGTCCGCGACGACGGCGCCACGCTCGCGGTCGGGTCACGGCGTCATCCCGACGCCGACGTCCGGAGCCATCAGACGTTCGCGCGCCGGTACCTCGGCGACGGCTTCGCGTTCCTCGCTCGCACCCTCCTCGGAATCGACCTCTACGACTTCCAGTGTGGCGCGAAGGCCATCACGGCCGACGGCTGGCGGACGGTGCGCGCGCACCTCTACGAGCCGGGGTTCGCGTGGGACGTCGAGTTGCTCGCGGTCGCGGCCGCGCACTCGCTCCCCATCCAGGAGGTACCCGTGACGTGGGAGGACCAACCGGAGTCGACGGTGTCGCCGATGTCGACCGCGTACGAACTCGGCCGCTGTCTGCTCCGGAGTCGACATCGCGCGAAGGAACTCGGTGGGAGTAGCGTGCACGAGGCGATAGCGGACCGCCGGACCGCCCGGCGCGCGCTCGTCGACCGACGCCACGGCGACGTCGAGGACCAGTGATGGACGACGCCGCGAGCGACGACCAATCGGCGGACGCAACCGACGACCCCGCGACCGACGACCTTTCGACGCAGGCGGCCGACCGGACCGCGAGCGAGGAGCCAGACGGCGTCCTCGACTGGGTTCGGGCGCTCGCGTCCGGGACGCGGTTCGGGAAGTTCGCGTCCGTCGGCGTCGTCGGCGCCGCGTTCGACGTCACCACCGCGACCGTGCTCGAGTCCCTCGGCGTGTTCCCCGAACTCGCCGTGTTCGCCGGGATCGAGGTCGCCGTCGTCGTCATGTTCCTCCTCAACGACAACTGGACGTTCTCCACGGAAGGCCACGGCAGCCTGCCCGCGACCCTCCGCCGACTCCTCCGGTCGAACCTCGTTCGCGCCGGCGGCATCACCGTCCAACTCCTCGCGTTCCGGCTGCTCTACCGCGTGTTCTTCGTCGACGCTACCGTCCTCGGCATCGACGCGTGGTTCGTCGCCGCGAAAGTCACCGGCATCGCCGCCGGCCTGCTCGTGAACTACGTCGCGGAGAGCATCTTCACCTGGCGCGTCCACGAGTGACTAATTGCCATACGGCGCTGTAATCACAACCCTTAACTAGCGGAGCGCGATACGTGATAGTAGCGGGATGGGATAGCCAGGAGATTCCGGCGGGCTCATAACCCGCAGATCGGTAGTTCAAATCTACCTCCCGCTACTTCTCTCGGTCACGTTGCGAACGAAGAACGAACCTTTCACCTGTCACTAAGCGTCGCTCGTCGTCGGTTTTTCCCCTCGTTAATGTGCTCTACCGACGGGTGAGTGCTCACCGCCGTCAGCAGCAGGGACATAGTCGTCAGCGAGAGACTCTCGCGACTACCTGTATCGAGGGCTGGAGCCGAAGGCGTCGTGACGGATGTCTCGCATCCGTCCGGAGGTAGTCAGGGGAGGAGACACATCCTGGAACCCGGTCGGCCGATGACGTCGTGGGGCTCGGTTTCCTGGTGACGTCGCGGGATTCAGTCGCCGCTCGCCTCTCGCGCGGCGCTCATGCGGTCGTCGGCGACGTCGTGGTCGTCGAGGAGGAGGCACGCGGCGTCGTGGTCGTCGCCGACCGCGCGCGTCTTCGGCGCGTCCCGCTCGCACGGGGTCGTGAACGCGTCCCCGAGAATGGACGTGGCGCCGTCCGCGTTCCCGTTCGCGAGGTACTCGATGGCGTCGGCGAGCACTGCCTCCGCCTCGTCGTCGCCGAGCGCGTCCGGGAGGTCGTACTCGGCGCGAACCGCGTCGTCGACGGCGTCCGACGGGAGCCGACCCGAGTCCTCGACGTCCGCGTGCGTGCGAGCGAGGTCCGTCGCCGCGTCGCCGTCGAGCTCGCCCGTCTCGACGTCGTGCCGGAGGTCGAGGACGCGCCGCCACACCGACTGCTCGAAGTCGAACGCGTCCGGCTGGATGACCTTCGGGCAGCGCGTGTGGAACCGACACCCGCTCGGCGGGTTCTCCGGGCTCGGGACGTCGCCGGTGAGTTCGACGCCGAGGCCGCGCTGGCGCGGGTCCGGGTTCGGGATGGAGGAGAGGAGCGCCTGCGTGTACGGATGCTGGGGGTCCGCGAACAGCTCTTCCGTCGGCGCGACCTCGACGATCTCGCCGAGGTACATCACGGCGACGCGGTCGCAGACCTCCTTGACGACGCCGAGGTCGTGACTGATGAACAGCATCGACAGCCCGAATCGCTCCTGGAGGTCGTTGATGAGGCTGAGGATCTCCGCTTGGATGGAGACGTCGAGCGCGGAGACGGGTTCGTCCGCGACGACGAGTTCGGGGTTGACGACGAGCGCGCGAGCGAGCGCGATGCGTTGCTTCTGGCCGCCGGAGAACTCGTGGGGATAGCGGTCCGCGTCCGCGGCCTCCAGGCCGACGCGCTCCAGGAGGTCCGAGACGATCTCGTTCTGGCGCGCCGGGTCGGTGAGGCCGTGTATCTCGAGGGGTTCGGCGACGCTCTCGCCGACGGTCATCCGCGGGTCGAAGCTGCTCGTCGGGTCCTGGAACACCATCTGGGCCTGCCGGCGGAAGCGCTTGAGTTGCGCGTCCGAGAACCCGGCGACGTCCCGCGGGTCGCGCGACTCGTCGTCGCCGCGCAGCCCGCCGCGTAGCCGGTCGAGGAGCGACGTCGAGTCGTCGTCCGAGGGAAGCGCGCCGTGGTACCGGATCTCGCCGCCCGTCGGCTCTTCGAGGCGGAGGAGGGACGTCGCGGCCGTGGACTTCCCGCACCCGGACTCGCCGACGAGGCCGAGCGTCTCGCCGCGATGCAACGTGAAGTCGATACCGTCGACGGCCTTCACCGTCCCGACCTGCCGACGCAGGAGCCCCTTCGTGATCGGGTAGTGCTTCTTCAGGCCGTCGACGGTGACGAGCGGGTCGCCGTCGGTACCACGGTTCCCTGCTGGTGACCGGTCAGTCATCCACCTCACCTCTGTCGGTACGCGCGGCGTCGTCCTCGGCGTCGTCCGTCGCGACCGCGACGCCGGCGTTCTGCACGACGCTCGCGTCGTATCCGGCCTGGTAGTACACGCACGACGCGACGTGGTCGTCGGCGCCTTCGACGTTCACGGCCGGTGGGTGGTCGCCCTCGCGGCACGCGTCGACCGCGTGCGGGCATCGCGGTGCGAACCGACAGCCGTCCGGCGGGTCGGTCGGGTCCGGGAGCGTCCCGCCGATGCCCTCCGCGGCGTTCCGGCGACCGGGCAGGCACTCCAAGAGCGCCTTCGTGTACGGATGCGACGGGTTCTCGAACACGTCGAAGACGCTCCCCTGCTCCATCACCTTCCCGGCGTACATCACGACGACGCGGTCCGCGACCTCCGCGACGACCCCGAGGTCGTGCGTGATGAGGAGGATACCCATCCCGAACTCGTCCTGGATGTCACGGAGGAGCCGGAGGATCTGGGCCTGGATGGTGACGTCGAGCGCGGTCGTCGGCTCGTCCGCGATGAGGAGGTCCGGTTCGCCGGCGATAGCGATGGCGATGACGACGCGCTGGGTCTGCCCGCCGGAGAACTCGTGGGGGTAGTCGTCGAACCGCTCGGCGGCCTTCGGGATACCGACGCGGTCGAGCAGGTCGACCGCGATCTCGCGGGACTCGGCCTTCGAGACGTCCCGGTGGAGTCGCACGGTCTCCGCGACCTGCCGTCCGACCGTGTACACCGGGTTCAGCGCGCTCTGGGGGTTCTGGAAGACGTGCCCGATGCTGCCGCCGCGGAGCTTCCGCAGACGCTTCTCGGGCATCGTCAGGAGGTCCTCGCCCTGGAAGTCGACGGTCTCGGCGTCTATCTCGCCCGGTGGCTGCGGGACGAGGCGCGTGATGGCTTCGCTCGTCACGGTCTTCCCGCTCCCGGACTCGCCGACGATGCAGACCGTCTCGCCGCGGTCGACGTCGAACGAGACGTCGCTCGCCGCGTGCACGGTCCCGGCTTCGGTGTTGAATCGAACGCTCAGCTCTCGGACGGACAGGAGTGATTGGTCTTGCATCAGGCATCACCTCGGGGGTCGAGGACGTCGCGGAGGGCGTCGCCGAGCAGGCTGAAGGCGAGCACGACGAGCGCGAGCGCGAGCGTCAGTTCGCTCGACACCCACCACGCGTTCGGGAAGTTGTTCAGGCCGTTCGCGATGCTCTCGCCGAGCGAGATGACCATGATGTCGTTCAGACTCAGGTACGCGATCGCGGCTTCGGCGAGGATGAGCATCGGGATGCGGCGCGTGACGCTCGTCAGGACCGTGTTCGAGACGTTCGGGAGGATGTGCTTGCGCATGATGCGGCGGTCGTCCGCGCCCGCGGCGCGCGCCGCGGTGACGAACTCGGCCTCGCGGCGCTGCACGACCTCCGACCGCACCAGTCGAGCCGCCCCGCCCCACGAGAGCAGGCCGAACACGAGGATGAGCAGGAAGAGGCTGCGGCCGAACACGTAACTCAGGACGATGTACGCGACGAACGCGGGGATCGTCTGCTGGATGTCGATGTAGCCCGTGATGGTGTCGTCGACGAGCCCGCCCGTGTAGCCGGCGAACGTCCCGACGAGCGTCGCGATGGGGAGCATGATCATCGACGTGACGAGTGCGACCTCCAGGCTCACGCGGAACCCGACGAACAGGACCGCGAGCACGCTCTTCCCGACGTAGTTCGTCCCGAGCGGGTTCTCCCACGTCCCGAGGCACCCGCTGTCCGTCAGCTGGCCCGCACAGGACGTGGCGGAACCCACGCCGATCGTCGGCCCGAACTCGAGGAACTCGTACATCGCGAACCGGACGGCGAACAGCGTCCCCAGTCCGACGCCGGCGACGGTCACGGCGAGCCCCAGCGGTTCGCGGACGCGCTCGACCCGGTTGTAGAGCGCGAGGACGAGACCGAACGCGATGGCGAGCGCGAGCACGACCGTGAACAGGTCCGTCGTCCCGAACGGCGTCGAGACGGGCGCGGGGGGTTGATGCGAGAACGTCTCGTAGCTTCCTCCGGCCTTCTTGAACGTCGTCGGCATCCCCACGACCGCGTTCCCGAACGCGCCACCGAGGACGAAGAACGCGACGTACGCGAACGCGACGGCGCCCGTCGGATGGTCCTTCAGTCGGCGAAGATACAGTCGCGTCCGGTCGAGGTCGTCGAACAGCCGCCCGAGCACGAAGCAGACGAACACGAGCAGCGAGAACACGAACACCCACTCGACGCCGTACACGTCCCAGTAGAGGTAGCCGTAGTACGGGATGTCGACGCTATCGAACGTCGGCGACGGCGCGAGATAGTAGTAGTCGTACGCGAACGCGACCGCGAGCACCGTCGACAGCACCGCGAAGGCCTTCGTCCGGACGGCGACGCGACGCCAGTTCTCCACCACCGGGAGCACGAACAGGAACGCGAAACAGGCGGCGAGCACGAGGTACGCGAGGTCCAGGGTCGTCGGCTCGACCCATCGGACCGTGCCCGCGAGGACGTCGACGGTCGGGACGCGCACCCCCGAACCGGCGATCGACGTGTACGCGAACAGTCCGAGGGCCGCGAGGAGGACCGTCGCGAACGCGCCCGTCCGGACGCTGACGTCGTCGGGTTCCTCGATGCGGTCCCAGTCCACGCGCTCGAACGCCGCGAGCTCGCGGCGCTCACCTGTCGCCATCGGCGCTCACCTCGTCGCACGACGCAGCCCAACGTTGCGGCATCGACCCAACGATTCACCCCCACATCTAAAAAGATGACATAGTGTCAAACGCCGGCTTTAGTATCTATCCCACTCGCGTCTTGCGATTTCCAGTCTGAAGACCGGGACCCGCACCCGATTTTAATACCGAGCCTCGGAGAGTGTGGTTCGATGACCGACACTCGCCGCCGTGACCTCCGACGCCGACGCCGTCACCTCGTCGTGGAGGTCGACCCGTGAGCTTCCAGTTGAAGGTGGCGCGACGCGCCGCGTTCGCGGTCCTGTCGATGTTCCTCATCGTGACGGTCGCGTTCGCGTTCGTCACCCTCACCGAGGACCCGAACGTCGGCGCCGTCGCGTACGAGGCGTCGAACACCGGCGGGAACGCCACCGAGGCCGTACAGGCGTATCGCGAAGCCAGGAACCTGAACGACCCGTTCGTCCAGCGCTACACGAAGTGGATGGTGAACGTCGCGACGTTCGACTGGGGGTTCTCCTACAGTACCGGCCAGCCGGTGCTCGCCGTCCTCGGGAACAGCCTCCCGTTCACGCTCCTCTACCTCGTCCCGTCGATGATCCTGTCGCTCGTCATCGGCGTCAGCGTCGGCCTCTACTCCGCGCTGAACCAGCACTCGCTGAGCGACAAGCTCGCGACCGCAACCGCGTATTTCAGTCTCGGCACGCCGAACTTCTGGCTCGCGCAGATACTGTTCGTCGTCGCCATCACGCAGATGGACTGGGTTCCCTACCTCTACATCGCCCCCAGCTACGAGATGTGGGGTGGCACCGTCCCCATCCCGCTGCTTCCGGACGTCCCGCTCCTCAAGGGCGACCTCGTGAAGTACTACCTGCTCCCCGTCATCACGCTCACGACGGTCCTCCTCGCCGGACAGCTCCGGTACGCACGCGCCGAGAGCCTCGAGTACGTCGACGCCGACTTCGTGAAGATCGCGAAGGCAAAGGGCGCGGGGCCCGTCCGGATCGCGACGCACATCCTCCGGAACGCCGCCATCCCACTCGTCGCGCTTTTCTTCACGGACATGCTCTCCGTCCTCGTCCTGAACATCTTCGTCATCGAGTTCGCGTTCAACATCCCCGGGTTCGCGCAGGTGAGCATGAACGCGATCACCGCGCGCGACCTCCCGCTCATCCTCGGGATGACGATGGTCATCGCGCTCGTCGGCGTGTTCGGGAACTTCCTCCAGGACATGGCGTACACCGTCCTCGACCCGCGCGTCGGCAGCGACGCCGAGTGACGCCGGCGACCTCGCGGTAGCGTCCTCGCGTCGAATCACTTCCGTTCACACGAACGCCACGGCAAGCGTCACGTGGACCCGCCGAAGGCGACCGGCTCGACCCGGTCAGTCGTCGCCGTCCGCGTCGACGATGACGACCTCGCCGTCGACGACGTCCACGTTCACGAGCGTCTTCACGTCGTAGCCGGCGTCGGCGACCTCGTTGTCGCCGCCGACCTTCTTGATGACGGCGACGGTGTCGACGACGTCAGCGCCGATGTCGTCGAGCGCACCCAGGACCGCGGCGAGCGTCCCGCCCGTCGAGAGCACGTCGTCGAGGACGAGCACGCGGTCGCCCTCGCGGACGTCGTTGATGTACATCTCGTTCTCCGAGTACCCCGTCGCCTGATGGAGCGCGGTCTCGCCGTCGAGCCCGTACTCGCGCTTCCGGATGACGGTCAGCGGGATGTCCGTCATCAGCGAGACCGCCGTGGAGATGTGGATACCCATCGCGGCCGGTGTCACGATCTTGTCGACCTCGTCGAGCTCCGCTTTCCGGATGATGCGGATGACGATCTCGCGCAGCAGCCCCGGGTCGAGCTGGGGAACGCCGTCCGAGATCGGGTGGACGAAGTAATGATAGCCGTCTTTCTCGATGATCGGGCACTCGAGCAGGGACTCCTGCAGTCGGTCCATGGCGGAACTACTCCATGCGAAGCAAAAAGGTGGCGGTCGACGCGTCCGAGTCGCCACCGGCCGTCCACGCCCGCTCGGTCCCGGAGTCCGTTCCGGCCGGGGTCGCGGCCGCTGCGTCCGCGTTCCAGGACGCGAGCACGACGTACTCGCCGTCGCCGGTCACCCAGAGCACGTAGACGGTGTCGTCCGCGTCGACGCCACCGACGGTCACGGACTCGCCCGCCGAGACCGTCGAGCCGACCGAGAAGGCGGCGACGGACTCGAACCCCTGGTTCACGACGCGGAGGCGGTCCGCGTCCAGGTTGTCGCCGCCGTAGTGCGTGACGACCAGGGTCTCCGTCGAGGCGTCGTGCGCGAACCTGAACGACGCCTCCGGCCTCGAATCCGTCGGGAGGACCGTCGCCTCTAGGTCGAAGACGACGTACCCGACGACGAGTGCGGTCGCGACGACGAGCGCAGCCATCACCATGGCGTGCAGCGCGTTCGTCCCACCTGCTCGACGCCCCATCATGTCCGAGTGGCACGTCGGGCGACGACTACGAGAAGCTTCTGGCAGGCGAGCGCAGACGGACTCTCAGTCGTCGGAACTCGCGAGAACCGACGAGCGCTGGCCCTCCTGCCAGACGAGTTGGACCGAAGACGACGCCTCGATGTCCGCACCGTCCTCCTCGATACGGAGCTCATCACCGCTCGTGACGCCGTCGTCCCACTCGCCGCCGCCGCCGGTCGCGAAGTCGTCCGTTGACGACTTATCCTCCCACGCGACGGTCCCGTCGACGGTCACGCGGAGCGTGCTCGTCGCCAGCTCGTCGCCACCGTTGTGTCTGAGTACCACCGCGTTCGGCGTCCCGCTGCCGGTCGAGATGTCGTACTCGAACTCGATGACAGCAGTGGGCGACTGCTCGGTGACGGCGTTCCCGATGTCGAGGACGAACGCGCCGACGGCCGCGGAGAGGACGACGGTCACTGCGACCATGAGGATGACGCCGATGACGGGCGAGACGGCGTCGTCGTCGGTCAGCAACCCGCGGATGTCGGTCATCTACCGAGCGTTGGCCGTGGACTTGGTTAAAACGTGCGGCCGTGACGTTCCAGGGGCGGAGCGGAGAGCCGACCCCAGTGGCTGCTCCGGTCACCCCTCCTCGAGGTCGATCTCGGGCGGCGAGTCCAGGTCCGCGAGCCGCATGTTCCGCTCGTGGTAGACGTGTACCGCGGCGGTGACCGTGAACGCGATGGCGATGACGAACGCCCAGCCGAGGCCGTCCAGCACGTCCGAGTACGGGACCTCCGCCCAGACCGCGACGCAGAGCGCGCACGCGACCGCGCCCATGGAGAGGTAGAGTTCGCGCCACGGCAGTTCGTGCCCGGGAACGATCTCGAGGTAGATCGAGAGGTCGTTCGCGCGGTCGGTCGCCTCGATGACGCCCTCGTCCGCGTCGTAATGCACGATGTTCACCTCCGAGAGCCGCGGAAGGTGCGTCTGCTGGAGCGTCGTGTACACCCGTTTGCGCTGTTCCGCCGAGACGTCCTCGCACGTCGTGTCGTACTCCCACGCCGCGACCTGCGTCGCGAGTTCACCCAGTTCCACGGGCTCGTCGCGCCGCTTCAGGTACTGGAGCACGAACCGTCTGCGCTGGTTGCGAAGCACGTCGAATATCTCGCCCTTGGAGAGGTCCTTCGAGGACCGTGCCGAGGACGCTAGCACGCCCACGCTTCGCCCTCCGTCGGTACAGGGACCACCTGACCACCAGTCATGCTTGCCCCCAAGTCACGCGTCGACGACCATAACTATTCTGTGGCGTCGCTGCGACCGAACCGTCCTGTCGCCGCCCCGGCCCGTCATCGGCATCGGCCCGAAGCTCCCCGACACCTGAGGCGTCGGGTTTGAGAAGTATTAAGTCCGGTACGTGCCGGGTTGGGAGTAGACATGGCTGTGAATCTCGCGACGCTGATTGCCGTCGTGGGGTTGCCGTTCCTCGCCGCCGCACTCACCCCGTTCGTCTACCGGCTGTTGGGCGAACGGACCGCGTACTACGCGGCGGCGGTCGCGCTCGCGTGCCTCGGTCTGGTCGCGAGCCTCTTCGGCACCCACGGTGCGGCGAGCGTCCAGTGGATCCCCGAACTCGGCGTGTCGCTCCGGTTCTACGTCGACGGGCTCTCGCTGCTCATCGCGACGCTCGCGAGCGGCGTGGGCGTCCTCATCCTCACCTACTCCGGCGCGTACATGCACGACGAGCCGGGGCAGGCGAAGTACTACGCCGCGCTGCTGGCGTTCATGGGGTCGATGCTCGGTGTGGCGTTCGCAGCTGACATGGTCGTCCTCTTCCTGTTCTGGGAGTTGACGAGCCTCTCGTCGTACGTCCTCATCGGGCACTACCAGCGCGCTGGTCCGTCGCTGTACGCGAGCCGGAAGTCGATGCTCATCACGGTCGCCGGCGGGTTGTTCATGCTCGCGGGCTTCCTCGTCCTGCACGCGGTGTCGGCGGACGCGCTCGGGTCGGCGACGTGGGCGTTGTTCGGCGACGGCGGCATCCTCGCGGGCGAGAACGCCGCGGCGATGCAGACGGCGCTCGCCGAGCAGGGCCTGCTCGTGCCGGTGCTCGCGCTCGTCGGTATCGGTGCGGCCGCGAAGTCCGCGCAGGTCCCGCTCCACATCTGGCTGCCGAACGCGATGGAGGCGCCGACGCCGGTGTCGGCGTTCCTGCACTCCGCGACGATGGTGAAGGCGGGCGTGTACCTCGTCGGTCGCCTCCGGCCGCTGCTCGGCGGCGAGGAGTGGACGGCCGCGTTCGTCGCACTCGGGCTGCTGACGATGACGGTCACCGCCATCCTCGCGGTCGCGGCGACGGACATCAAGGAACTGCTCGCGTACTCCACGGCCTCCCATCTCGGCCTCATCGTCGCCGGGTTCGGGTTCACGTCGTTCTACGGCGCGGAGACGGGCGCGTTCCACATCGTGAACCACGCGCTGTTCAAGGCCGCGCTCTTCCTCGTCGCGGGTATCGTCGCACACGAGGCGGGGACGCGCGCGCTGAACGAGCTCGGCGGGCTCCGCGAGGACCTGCCGATCACGGCCGCGATCGCGGTCATCGCCGGCCTCGGGATGGCTGGCGTGCCGCCGTTCAACGGGTTCTACTCGAAGGAGTTCCTGTTCAAGGCGGCGTGGGAGTACGGGACCGTCCACGGCGGCGTCGCGTTCCTCGTCCCGGTCGTCGCGGTGTTCGGGAGCATCTTCACGTTCCTGTACTCCATCCGGTTCGTCTCGATGTTCTTCGGCGAGAAACCCGACTCGCTCGGGCACGTGCACAGTCCGCCAGCGCTCATGGTCGGGCCGCCCGCGTTGCTCGCGGCGCTCGCCGCGGTCGTCGGCATCGGCGGTGTCACCGCGACGTTCGGCGTGCACCTAGAGCCGCTCGAAGCGTTCGTCGCGAGCGTCATCGAGGCGACCGGTGGGGCACTCGGTGGGGGATCGCACGCGGTCGCCGCGAGCGGTGCGGCGGGCGCGGTCGCGAAAGGCAGCGAGTTCACGTACCACCTGCCGACGTCCGGCGAGTCGCTGCCCGCGGCGACGATGAGCGCGATAACCATCGTCGTCGGCGCGGTCGCGTACACCGAGTACGACCGGCTCCACGACCGCCTCGACGCACTCGTCTCCGGGCCACTGACGGCGAACTACTACTACGACGCCCTCACCGAGGGCGCGAACCCGTTCAGCGACCGCGTGCGGAACACCGCACAGACGCGACTCCTGCGGACGTACGCGACGTGGACGCTCGCCGCGTTCGTCGTCCTCACGCTCGGCGCGTACGCCGCCGCCGAGGTCGCGGTGACGCTCCCCCTCGGCGAGCTGTTCCCCGTGAGACCGCCGAAGCTCGCGGTCTGGCTCGTGCTCGCGCTCGCCGGCGTCGGCGCGGCGATGGTCGTGCGAGCGAACTCGCACGTCTCGGGCGTCCTCACGCTCTCCATCCTCGGGTTCATGGTCGCCATCTTCTACATCCTCTCGAAGGCGCCCGACCTCGCGCTCACCCAGCTCGTCGTGGAGACGCTCGTGCTCGTCATCTTCCTGCTCGTCCTCGACAGACTCCCGGCGTTCTACGGGAAGGTGAAGCGCTCGACCGCCATTCAGGACAGCGTGCTCTCGGTCGCCGTCGGCGCGACCGTCGCGACCACGGTCCTGCTCGCGACCGCCGGGAGCCCGGACTCCATCGCGCAGTACTTCGTCGAGGTCGCGTACCCGGAAGGTGGCGGAAGCAACATCGTCAACATCATCCTCGTCGACTTCCGAGCGTTCGACACCATGGGCGAGATCGCCGTCGTCTCGATGGCCGCGCTGTCCATCATCACGCTCGTCGCGCTCCGCGAGCGAGGTGAGACGCAATGAGCCGTCGCACGCGACGGACAGCGGGGGGTGAGCGGCGATGAGTCGATACGGCGACGACACGACCGTCATCTCGCGGACCGCGACGCGCATCGTGTCACCCATCATCTTCGTGACCGCGTTCGCGCTCCTCCTCCAGGGACACAACCTCCCCGGCGGCGGGTTCATCGCGGGCGTCCTGACCGCGGCCGGGTTCGCGCTCATCTACATCATCTTCGGGCTGGACTACGTGCAGGACACGCTCCTGCAGCGGGACGTCGAACCCGCGTTCGGCCTGGAGAAACCGGCGATCGCCGCGGACTACCGCGCGATGTTCGCGCTCGGACTGCTGATCGCCGCGGGCGCCGGCGTCGTCGCGATGGCGTACCCCGAGACCGGGAACGCCTTCCTCGGCCAGCACGACTGGCTGTACCACGTCGAACCGCTCTGGGACTTCCACTTCGCGAGCGCGTTCGCGTTCGACCTCGGCGTGTACCTCGTCGTCGTCGGCGGCCTGCTCGCGATCGTCTCGGTGGTGGGGGCAGAATGACCGAGGTCGTGCTCGCGGCCGTGCTCGGGTTCCTGTTCGCCGTCGGGACGTTCCTCGTCCTTCGACGGGACGTGGTGCGCGTCGTCTGGGGCGTGAGCATCATCTCGCAGGCCGCGAACGTCTACCTCGTCACGATGAGTTCCCTGCCCGGGTCCGCGGTCCCGTTCGTGTCCGCTGGCGGTTCGGACGCGCCGGCGACCGTCGACCCGCTCGTGCAGGCGCTCGTCCTGACCGCCATCGTCATCGGGTTCGGGACGACCGCGTTCGCGCTCGTCCTCACGTACCGGACGTACGAGGAGCACGGGACCATCGACATGTTCGAGCTCGCGGACGGAACGGAGGAGGCCGAGACCAACGGAGCGGTCCCGGCCGACGGAGGTGACGGCGAATGAGTCCGCCGGTCGCGGTCATCGCACCGCTGCTCGTCGTCCTCGCCACCGCCATCCTCACCGCGGTCGCGCACCGGTCGCTGCGCGTCCAGCGCGCGCTCTCGCTCGTCGGCGGTGTCGGGTACCTCGGCGCGGTCGCCGTCCTCTTCGCTCGCGTCAAAGCCGACGGCACGCTCGTCTACCAGCTATCGGACTGGCGGGCGCCCTACGGTATCTCCCTCGTCGCGGACGACCTGTCCGTGTTCATGCTCGCGTTCGGCTCGTTCGTCGGCGTCGCAGCGCTCGTGTTCGCGATCGCGTACGTCGACGAGGTCGGCCAGCGCGTGAGCTTCCATCCGCTCTATCACTTCATGCTCGTCGGCGTCACCGGCTCGTTCCTCACGGGCGACATCTTCAACCTCTTCGTGTGGTTCGAGGTGATGCTGATGTCGAGCTACGTCCTCGTCGTGTTCTACTCGGGGCCCGAGCACACGCGTGCGGCGCTCCAGTACGTCGTCCTGAACCTCGTCGGGAGCGCGCTCATGCTCGTCGCCATCGGCGGCCTGTACGCGACCACTGGCACGCTGAACATGGCGGACCTGGCGCGACGGCTCGCGGACCCGTCCGCGTTCGGTATCACGACGCTCGCACCCGTCCTCGGGCTCTCCGTCGTCCTGTTCGTCGTGTTCGCGTTGAAGGCCGGCATCGTCCCGTTCCACTGGTGGGTGCCCGCGGCGTACCGCGCCGCGCCCGCGCCGGTGTCCGCCGCGCTCGCCGGCGTCGTCAAGAAGGTCGGCATCTACGCCATCATCCGCCTCTACTTCACCGTGTTCGCACCCGCCGACCTCGGCGAGCTGGCGCTCCCCGGGTTCAGTGGCTCCGGGCCACTCGCGTACTTCGGGCCGGTCCTGCTCGTGATGGCGACCGCGAGCATCCTCCTCGGTGGCGTCGCAGCGGTGAACCGCGAGGACATCGACGACCTGCTGGCGTACTCGAGCGTCGGGCAGGTCGGGTTCATCGTCCTCCCGCTCGCACTCGCCGCGTTCGGCGTCGTCGCCGGCGTCGACGCCCCAGCACCGTACGGTGACGTCGTCGGCGCGAGCGGCCTCGCCGTGCTCGGCGTCACCGCCGCGCTCGTGTACTCGCTGAACCATGGTCTCGCGAAGAGCGCGCTGTTCCTCGCGAGCGGCGTCATCCACGACGCCACCGGGACCACGAAACTCGACCGGCTCGGCGGGCTCGCCGAGCGCGCACCCGTCCTCTCCGGCGGGTTCTTCGTCGCCGCCATCGGCCTCGTCGGCATCCCGCCGCTCGTCGGGTTCTTCGGGAAGTTCCTCGTGTTCGACGCCGCCGTCGTCGCCGGGAGCGAGATCGCGCTCGGCGGTGCACTCGCCGGCGCAGTTCTCACGATAACGTACGTCACGCGGGCGTGGAACCGCGGGTTCTGGGGAACGCCGACGGAGGTCGTCGACGCGGCCCGCACGAACCGCACGCAGGTCGCGGTCGTTGTCGTGCTCGCGGTCGCCGTCGTCGGCGTCGGTATCGCGTTCGACCCCGTGCTCGAAGCCGCCATCGAGGGCGCGGAGGCGGCACTCGACACGCAGGGCTACGTCGACGCCGTGAACCCAGATACCACCATCGGCGCGACCGGCGGAGGTGGGCACGCATGAGCGGCGACGTCCCCGACGAACCCGCGAACGCCGCACCGCGCGAGGACCTGAGCGAGGACGCACCGCGACGCTGGCCGCTGCTCGGGTTCGCGTTCGCCGTCCTCTGGCTGTTCGTCCGCGGCGTCGACATCGCCGAAGGCGGGGAGCTCCTGCTCGGACTGGCGCTCGGCGAGTTCCTCATCGGGCTCGCCATCGGCGTCCCGATCGCGTTCATCTTCCGTCGGTTCTACAGTCCGACGCCCGTGGTCGTGCGAACACCGCGAGCCGTCGTCGCGACCCTGAAGTACGCGACGGTGTTCCTCTGGGAGCTCGTCACCGCGAACGTGGACGTCGCCCGGCGCGTCCTCGCACCGTCGATGCCGATCGACCCGGACGTCATCGAAGTACCCTTGCGAGTCGAGACCGACCTCGCCATCACGACCATCGCGAACTCCATCACGCTCACACCGGGAACTCTCACCATGGACTACGACGCCGAACGGAACAGCCTCTACGTGCACGCCATCGCCGCCGAGGACCCCGAGAGCGTCGTCGACCCGATCCGGACGTGGGAGGACCTCGCGCTCGTGATGTTCGCCGAACGACGCGAGCCAGGCAGTCCGGTTCCGGAGCCGGACGCTGCCACGTCCATCGAACACGAGGGCGTCGACGACGGGCCGGCCGACGACGCTGGCGACGAGACCGACAGCGGAGGTGAGACCGATGCGTGACCTGGGCGTCGTGCTCGCCGCGAACGAACCGCTCGGCGGCCTCGCTCACGACGCCATCGGCGTCGGCCTCGTCGTCGCCGCGGCCGTGACGCTGTTCTCGGCGTACCGCGTCGTCGCGGGCCCGTCGACCCCCGACCGCGTCGTCGCGCTCGACACCATCGGGACGAACGTCGTCGCCATCGCCGCCCTGTACGCGATGTGGACGAGCAAGGGCCTGTTCGTGGACGTCGCACTCGTCCTCGCCATCATCGGGTTCATCAGCACCATCGCAGTCGCGCGGTTCGTCACCGAAGGAGACATCATCGAATGACAATGCTCGCCTCACTCACCGACGCGAACGACGGAATCGCATCCGCGACCGAGAGCATCGACGCGGTCGCACTCGCAGCCGGCGGGTCCGCAGGCCTCACGAGCCCGCTCCAGGCCGCGCTCGTCGTCGCACTCGTCGCCGTCGGAACCTTCTTCCTCGTCGTCGGCGTCGTCGGCCTCGTCCGACTCCCGACCGTGTACAACCGGATGCACGCGACGAGCAAGGCGACGACGCTCGGTGCGTCGTCGATGCTCCTCGCCGGCTTCCTGTACTTCGGCGGTGACGGGTCCGGGCTCGCGGCGCTCGTCGCCGTCGCGTTCCTGTTCATCACCGCACCGACCGGCGCGCACATGATCTCTCGCGCCGCGCAGAAGATGGGAATCCCATTCGAGGACACCGTCACCTGGCCGCGCGACGACTGACCGCGGCTCGCAGCGCCCGCCTCGCGACGCGGCTGTCGACGCCCGTCTTACGAACGACCGCTACGCCAGGACCTCCGCAAGCGCCGCCGCGATCTCTCGCCCGAGCGCCGACTTCGACCCCTCGAACGCCGCGTATCCCTCCGCGTGGACGAGGAGCGCGCGCGTCTCGTCGGCGCCCATCACGCTCGCGTCGTTCGCCACCACGAACGCCAGCCCGGCGCGCTCGAGCGTCGACCGCGCCTGTTCGACCATCGCCTCGTCCTCCCCACTCGTCTCCGCCTTGAACCCGACGATAGGGAGCGCCGGATGCGCGTCGCGCACGGTATCGATGAGCTTCCGCGTCGGCTCCAGCTCGAGGGTCAGGTCCTCGCGCCCGCTCCGGAGCTTCTCGTCCGCCCCCGCGACCGTGTAGTCCGATATCGCGGCGACCGACGCGAGCGCGTCCGCATCCCCCGCCACGTCGAGGACCGCGTCCGTCATCTCCGCCGCCGTCTCCACGTCCACCACGGTCGCGTACGGCACGTCGCCGTCCGGATGCACGAGCGTCACGTCCGCACCCGCGACGTACAGCGCTCTCGCCAGCGCCCGCCCCGTCTTCCCCGACGACCGGTTCGTGAGGACGCGCACCGGGTCCACGCGCTCGCTCGTCGCACCCGACGTCACGGCGACGTGCTCGCCCGCGAGCGGGCGACTCCCGGTCGCACGCGCGGTCGCGAGGACGATGGCCTCCTCCGTCGCGATCTTCGCCTTCCCTTCCTCGACGCGCGGGTCGACGAACGACACGCCCCACGACTCGAGCGTCTCGATGGCCGAGAGCACGCCGGGATGGTCGTACATCGGTTCGTGCATCGCGGGCGCCACCACGACCGGCAGCCCCGTGCCGAGCGCGGTCGTCGCGCACGTCGTCACCGTCGAATCGTCGATGGCACTCGCGAGCTTCCCGACGGTGTTCGCGGTCGACGGCGCGATCAGCAGGACGTCCGCCCACTCGTCGCGCCCGCAGAGCGCGACGTGCTCGACGCTCCCCGTGATCTCCGTGACGACGTCGTGCTCGGTCGCGAACTCGAGCGCCCACGGATGCACGATCCCCGTCGCACTCTCGGTCATCACCGCGCGAACGCTCGCCCCCTCCCGACGGAGTTCGTGCGCGAGCTCGACCGTCTTCACCGCCGCGATAGAACCCGTCACGCCGAGCGCCACGTTCACACCAGCGAGCACCCCATCGTCTCGTCGCTCCGGTTCATCCGACTCCGCAGTCATACCACGCGATTGGAGTGCCCCACACAAGAGCGTACCCGAAACCGACCACGGCACCGAACGACCGATACCGACCACGGCACCGAACGACGAGCGTTCGCGCCGTCAGCAGGCTGCGAAGTCCCGGGTGCGTCTCCGGTTCGTCGTCGAGCGAGTCGTCCCGCGCCGCGTTCACCTCGTATCGAGAAGCACGTAGGGTCTCGCATCACCGGGTGTGGCGGTCGTCGAGAGTAAAGGAGAAGGAAGGTCTGGCGCGCGGTCAGCGGAATCGACGCGAGATGAGGACGCCGATGGAGCCGACCGACAACAGCGAGAACACGCCGTCGAAGTGCTGCCGTCTCGGGTCCTCGATGGGCTTCGAGATGGGGTCGAGCACCGAGAGCGGGTCGAAGCCGCCGTCACTGCCACCGACGCCGAGCGCCTGGTTCACGCTCTGCCCCGTCGACTCACCGCCGGACCCTTCGTCCGGGGATGTCTCGCTCGAAGCACCACGGTCGTCGCCCGCCTCGTTCGGACGCTCCTCGTCGGCTTCGTCGTTCGTGGCCGAGTCACTCGACGAACCGTCGTCCACTGACGCCGAGTCACCGCCAGAGTCGGCATCACCGTCATCGCCGCCGGACAGACCGTCGTCGTCGTCACCCTCGCTCCCGGACGCCCCGTCCGACCCCGACTCGTCTCCGGACTTCGAGTCATCGCCGGACTTCGAGTCATCGCCGGACTTCGAGTCATCGCCGGACTTCGAGTCATCGCCGGACTTCGAGTCATCGCCGGAC